>NZ_JBIVXJ010000016.1:0-140848 GCF_044769185.1 Pseudomonas sp. NPDC090592 | reverse complement strand
GGCTCGGCTTCAAGGCCTTCCCTCGATGATCAGTCGAGAACTTTCGCCTTTTGAGAGGCGAAAGTCGAGATACAAGGAGCGGCCTTGTGTCGCGATGGGCCGCAAAGCGGCCCCAAAATCTCACAAGTTGACCATCAACTTCTGCAAAGCCGCCTTCCTGTCAGCAATCGGCAACCTTCCCAATTGCTCGACCCGCTGATAAAACCGCTCCCAATCCCCGTCAACCTCCCGAAACACCGCCGCAAACGCCGGCACCCACTGGTCATACAGCCCAAACGGCAACAACTTGGCGTTGTTCAAAGGCCCATACACCCAGGCGTCATAGCGCTTGTCACCGCCCCACTGGCCATCGCGCACCTGCTGGTACTCACGCCTCAAACGCTCAAACTCAGCCTGCTTGGCCAGCCGTTTGTGCGCATCATCCAGCGGCCCGGCATAAATCACCTGCAACCGCTCGCGGCTGGCCAGCACCAGCCGTATGAACTGGTCACGCTGCTGCCCCTGATTCTCGCCAACCGCTGCAAGCCCACGCACCACGCGCCATTGCCGCGTACCCTCCTGCTCGACGAAGGAGGCAAACGACTCGTTGAACTCGGTATCGTCCTGCACATAAAAGCGCTGGTGAGCCAGCTCATGGAATATCAGCGTGGCCAGGCGCTCGTCGCCCCAGCCAACCATCGACGACAGGATCGGGTCATCGAACCAGCCCAGGGTCGAATAAGCCTCAACGCCACTCACATACACATCCAGCCCATCTTGGCGCATCAGCGCCGCCGCCCCGCGTGCAGCGCCTTGCTGGTAGTAACCGCGATAGGCCACGCACCCCGCGATCGGGAAGCAGTGCGTCAGCGGCTGCAACGACAACTCAGGGGTCGCGAAGACATTCCACACCACATAAGGCCGGCCCAGTTCGGCGTAAACCCGATAACTGCGGTTGTCCGGTAGCTTGAGTTGCTGGCTGGCAAATACTCGCGCCTGCTCGGCATGTACCAACCGCGCGCGCAGTTGCGGTGGCGTGGCCGGGTCGGCCACCACCTGGGCCACGGGCTGGCGCGCACGCAGCAGTTGCCATTGGCCTTCGGCCAGCTGCCCGTAATAGCCAACGCTGCTGCAACCGTTCAGCAGGAGCGCTGCCAGCAGGGGAACAAAACGGGTGAAAACGCGGTCGAGTGCCCCAGGGCCTGAGCGCTGTATAAGAAAAAGTCGAAGCATCCGGAACTGTCTGACTCGCTCAAGGCCGATTCGCTCCAAGACTATCTCGCCAAGGGGGAGTTTCGCCATGCGTGCATTGTTGGTCGCCGGCTCACTGTTGCTGCTATCTGCCTGTTCGACCTTGCCAGACCCGGACCCGAACCAGGCCTGGATCGACCTTACACCCTACGACAACACATCGCTGGACGCCGTGCAGGTCGATGAGCGCGACTGGGTCGACAACCGTTATTTCGAAGTGCAGCCCGGCAGCCATGAGCTGACCGTGCGCTATCAGTTTCCGGTTACCCCCAGCAATATCGGCCCGGTCGACGAACCTTTGTGGCGCGATTGCCAGGTCAAGCTGACCTTCAAGGACTTCATGCCCGGGGAGCGCTATCAACTGCAAGCGGGCAGTATTGGCTTCCGTCCCTGGATCAAACTCTACGACCAACAGCAAAAACTGCTCGGGCAAGGCCTGCCCGCAGGCTGCCAACGCACCTGAACCCCGCAAACGGCGCTATGCTTGTACCTTGTAAATCGCAAGTGGGAGTCTTGCCATGCGCCAGCCCATGATGCTGATCGCCCTCAGTGCGCTGGGGGCTTGCGCCAGCCCCTTGCCGCCCGTCGACCCCAAGCAGGCCTGGGTCGACCTCTACACCATGACCCCCGGCCGGGTGATCATGGCCGACCGCCTCGACGGTAAACGCCTGGAAGATGGCCGTTACTTCCAGGTCACACCCGGCAAGCACGAACTGGTGGTGCGCTTCGATTATGAAATCTACTCGGGCGGCATCATGAGCGAGCCACGAGACCGTACCTGCTACCTGACCGTGCGCTTTGATGACTTCAAGGCCGGCGAGCGTTATCGGCTGGAAGCGCGGGCGCCGGTGATGGAGCCGCAGGTGTTGCTGTATGACGCCAGCCGCAAGGTGTTGGTGAACGAACCTAGCGACGTGTTCTGTATTCCGTAAGCTGGGGCTGCTTTGCAGCCCAATCGCGACACAAGGCCGCTCCCACATTGATCGGCGTTTGCAGGGCCTTTGTGGGAGCGGCCTTGTGTCGCGAAAGGGCCGCAAAGCGGCCCCAAAATCGTGAATCTACCGATCATTCTTCTGGTAGATGATCTTCTTGGTGCCGCCATCACAGGTTCCGACCACCATGTTCTGGTCCTTGACCTCACTGTTGGGCACGATCTCCAGGGTGTAGGACGGCACCCCCTGAGCCTGGATCTTGGCTTCGATCTCGGCTTTGAGCTCCTCGCACGGCTTGACCGCCGCCAAGGCAGACGTGGCGACCAGGGAAGCCAATACAGCGATTGCTACGCGAATCATGAAACGGCTCCTGAAGAGGCAGCGTGCTGCCGACGCTGTTTAGACTACAGCAAAGCGCCACCGTTGCGCCGCTTCAGCCCACCAGCGCGGCATCCAGGCTGATTTTCGCGTTCAACACCTTGGACACCGGGCAGCCTTCCTTGGCTTTGTTGGCAATCTCAAGGAATTGCGCATCGCTGGCGCCGGGAACCTTGGCCCTTAGCACCAGATGCACGGCAGTAATGGCAAAACCATCAGGCAGCTTGTCGAGCGTTACTTCGGCGGCGGTGTCGATCCGGTCGGCCGTAAGCCCGGCTTCGCCCAGCATCATCGACAGTGCCATCGAGAAACAGCCTGCATGCGCTGCACCAATCAGCTCTTCCGGGTTGGTCCCCGGCGAGCCTTCAAAGCGGGTATTGAAGCCGTAAGGGTTCTGCTTGAGCGCGCCGCTTTCGGTAGAAAGCAGGCCGGTGCCATCCTTCAGGCCACCTTGCCAGATCGCCGATGCTGTCTTTTTCATGATGCCTCCTGGTCATTCGGTTACGGGCTTATCGGTTCAGAGGGCAGCCACCCACCGCAAGTTCAGACCAATCGCACAGCAAGCATTGAATCCCTCGAATGTGCCCATACAGAGATAAAAAGGCCTCTGGCCAACCACCTTTTGCGGAGGCTCCAATGACGCTACTGCGCGACCTGAAGATTTCCACCCTCGACCTGGTACCAGTGCGCGCCGATGCCGGCCCCGCGCAGTCGTTGCGCAATTCGCTGGACCTGGCGCAGCACGTCGAGCGTTTTGGCTACAACCGCTTCTGGGTGGCCGAGCACCACAACATGGACGGTATCGCCAGCTCGGCGACGTCGGTGCTGATCGGTTATCTGGCCGGCGGCACCTCGAGCATTCGCGTCGGCTCTGGTGGGGTGATGCTGCCCAACCACGCGCCGCTGGTGATTGCCGAGCAGTTCGGCACCCTGGCCAGCCTGTATCCGGGGCGCATCGACCTGGGCCTGGGCCGCGCGCCGGGTTCGGACCAGATGACCGCCTATGCCCTGCGCCGCGACCGCGCGGGCGGGCCGGACGATTTCCCGGACGATGTCGAAGAGCTGTCGCGCTACCTCGGGCCACGTACCGATGATCAGAAAGTGATCGCCGTGCCGGGGCACGACACCGAGGTGCCGCTGTGGCTGCTCGGTTCCAGCCTGTTCAGCGCCCAACTGGCCGGCATACGCGGCATGCCCTACGCCTTTGCCTCGCACTTTGCGCCGCGCTACATGCACGAGGCGATCCGCGTTTACCGCAACCACTTCAAGCCGTCGACCACACTGGACAAGCCTTATGTGATGCTGGGCATCCCCATGGTGGTGGCCGAAACCGACGAAAAGGCCGAATACCTGGCCACCTCGGTGTACCAGCGGATCCTGGCGCTGATTCGGGGGCAGAGTTTGATGCAGAAGCCGCCGGTAGCAAGCATGGATGGGCTGTGGCTTCCGCATGAGCGGGATGCTGTGGGCAGCTTCCTGGGCCTGGCGATGATCGGCAGCCCGCAGAAGGTGCGGGCCAAGGTGGAGGTGCTGCTGGAGCAGACCGGGGCGGATGAGCTGATCTTTACCTGTGACCTGTATGAGCATGCGGACCGGGTGCGGTCCTATGAATTGCTGGCGCAGGCCTTGAAGACCGAGTGAGCCTCTTCGCGGGCTCGCCCGCTCCCACAGGTACAGCGCCAGTCTCAGGCCCTGCGATAACCCTGTGGGAGCGGGCAAGCCCGCGAAGGGTTCAGCACATCAGCCACGGCGGTACACAATCTCCTTGGTACCCGCCTCACAGCTACCAATCACCTTGCCCGCAGGTTCGCCTTTATCGACGATCTCCAGCTTGTAGCCGGTGACGCCCTTGGCATCCAGCTTGGCCGCAATCTCTGCCTTCAGCTCCTCGCACGGCTTGCCTGCTGCCAGCGCACCACCGGCCAGGGTCATCAGGCCCAGCGCCAGAATCAGTTTGTTCATCGATCGCTTTCCTTGTGCAGATGAAATGAGAAAGGGCGCCCGCCAAGGCGCCCCCTTTGTAATAACCCATCACGCCAGGCTATTCCAGCCCGGCAATGTGTCAGCTATTGGCGATGCGGAAGCCAACCTTCAGCGTGACCTGAAAGTGGGCTGCCTTGTTGTCGCGGATATGGCCACGGGTATCGACCACCTCGAACCACTCCATGTGCTTGATGCTCTTGCCGGCTTCGGCCAGGGCATTGTTGATCGCCTCTTCGATGCTGGTGGGCGAAGACCCCACCAGTTCGATCTTCTTGTAGGTGTGATGATCGGTCATGAGCGCTCTCCTTGGGTGACGGTGATTTTTTAGCCTAGCAGCGCAGGCCTGGTTTACCTGCGAGCCGTCACCCGCGGCCAAAGTTCGATCGCACTTTCGCGCAGGCCAACGGTCGCACTTCTTACAGCCCATACTGCAAAGGAGAGTCAACATGCACCGCAACTCGCTGCGTAAAACATCCCTGGAAAGCATGGAAGCGGAGATCGAGAGCCTTCTGAAAAGCCTGGAGAACCTCAAGCATGACGCCTCGGAAGAGTCCCAGAAGTCGGTGAAGGCAATCCGCAGCAACGCTGAAAGTGCCCTTCGCCATTCGCGCAGCCTGCTGAGCGATGCCTATGAGGAAGTCAAACAGCGCACCCGCCAGACTGGCATCGCTACCCGCGACTACGCCCAGGAACACCCGTACACCACCGCAGGCGTAGCCATTGGCGCACTGGGGCTGCTGGCAGCCTACTTGCTGACCAAACGTAACTAAGCGCTCTGCCGCGCAAGCTCGGCGCGCAGCCACTGCGCCAACTGCTCGGCGCGCCCATCTGCGGCGCGCCGAGGCACCCACAACGCCAACGCTGCCCGGGTAGGGGAAAAGCCCCACGGCGCGCTGAGGCGCCCAGCCCGCAGGTCGTCAGCCACTAGCGGCTGCGGCGCGATGGCGACGCCAAGGCCTGCAACCGCAGCCTCCAGCAAATAGTACAAATGCTCGAACGCCTGGCCGTACTGCAACCTGGTCGGGTCCAGCCCCTGCTGCTCACCCCAGGTTGGCCATGCTTGCGGACGTGACGTGGTATGCAGCAGCGCCTCCTGCAGCAGGGCGCTGGCAGGGGCGCCACGCAAGCGTTCAAAGCCGGCAAAGTGCGGGCTGAGCACCGGGCCGATACGCTCTTCGGCCAGCACATGCACCTGCATGTCGGCAGGCCATGGCGGCTCAGCGTACACCAGCAATGCATCAAGCCCTGGTCGACGCGGGTCAAGGTCACCTTCACCGGCTGACAAATGCAGGCGCAATTCAGGCAAATCCGCCTTCAGGCGCCCCAACCTCGGAATGAACCAGCGCGCCAGCAGGCTGCCTGAGCAGCCCAGCACGAACGGCGCCTCGCTGACATCGCGGCTGAGTTCGGCACACACGCTACGCAGCCGGTCGAAGGCCTCGCCACTGGCATCACGCAAGCGTACACCGGCATCTGTGAGTTTGATGCCGCGCCCGTCCTTGACGAACAGCGCTACGCCCAAGTGCTCCTCAAGTACCTTGATCTGCCGGCTGACGGCGCCATGGGTAACATGCAGCGCCTCGGCCGCCTGGCTGACGCTGTTGAGCCTGGCGGTGGCCTCGAAGGCGCGCAGGGCATTCAGGGGAGGGAGGTCGTGGGCCATGGTACCTGTGAGTTTTTCTGACAAGTTTGCGCAATCTTATCGGTTTTCAGCCGGGCTTGCCGTGGTTAGAGTAAAGCCCATCACTCATTCATTACGCCCTGGAGCGCCCCATGACCCAGTCCCAATACCGCCCCGGCCCCGACGCCAACGGCCTGTTCGGCTCGTTCGGCGGCCGCTACGTGGCTGAAACCCTGATGCCGCTGGTGCTGGACCTGGCCCGCGAATACGAAGCGGCCAAGGCAGACCCGAAATTCCTCGAAGACCTCGCCTACTTCCAGCGCGATTACATCGGCCGCCCCAACCCGCTGTACTTCGCCGAGCGCCTGACCGAACACTGTGGTGGTGCAAAAATCTTCTTCAAGCGTGAAGAGCTCAACCACACCGGCGCGCACAAGGTGAACAACTGCATCGGCCAGGTATTGCTGGCCAAGCGCATGGGCAAGAAGCGCCTGATCGCCGAAACCGGCGCCGGCATGCACGGCGTGGCCACCGCCACCGTTGCCGCCCGCTTCGGCCTGCCTTGCGTGATCTACATGGGCGCCACCGACATCGAGCGCCAGCAGGCCAACGTGTTCCGCATGAAACTGCTGGGCGCCGAGATCGTGCCGGTCACCGCCGGCACCGGCACCCTGAAAGACGCCATGAACGAGGCCCTGCGCGACTGGGTTACCAATGTCGAAGACACCTTCTACCTGATCGGTACCGTGGCCGGCCCGCACCCGTACCCAGCCATGGTCCGCGACTTCCAGTCGATCATCGGCAAGGAAACCCGCGCCCAGTTGCACGAGAAGGAAGGCCGCCTGCCAGACAGCCTGGTTGCCTGCGTCGGCGGTGGCTCCAACGCCATGGGCCTGTTCCATGAGTTCCTTGAAGAGCCAAGCGTGCAGATCATCGGCGTCGAAGCTGGTGGCCACGGTGTGCACACCGACAAGCATGCCGCCAGCCTGAACGGCGGCGTACCGGGTGTGCTGCACGGCAACCGCACCTACCTGCTGCAGGACGAAGACGGCCAGATCACCGACGCCCACTCGATTTCCGCAGGCCTGGACTACCCGGGCATCGGCCCGGAGCACGCCTACCTGCATGAAGTGAAGCGCGTCGAGTACGTCAGCATCACCGACGACGAAGCGCTGGATGCGTTCCACGCCACTTGCCGCCTGGAAGGCATCATCCCGGCTCTGGAAAGCTCCCACGCCTTGGCCGAAGCAATCAAGCGCGCACCGAAGCTGCCCAAGGACCACTTGATGGTCGTGTGCCTGTCGGGCCGCGGCGACAAAGACATGCAAACCGTCATGAACCACATGGCCGCCCAGGAGAAACAGGCATGAGCCGTCTTGAACAACGCTTCGCCGAACTGAAGGCCGAAGGCCGTTCGGCACTGGTCACCTTCGTTACCGCAGGCGACCCGGGCTACGACGCCTCGCTGCAGATCCTCAAGGGCCTGCCAGCCGCTGGTGCCGACGTGATCGAGCTGGGCATGCCGTTCACCGACCCGATGGCCGACGGCGTGGCCATCCAGCTGGCGACCCTGCGCGCCCTGGAAGCGGGCCAGACCCTGGCCAAGACCCTGCAGATGGTTCGCGAATTCCGTGTGGATAACCACACCACGCCAATCGTGCTGATGGGCTACTACAACCCGATCCACCGCTTTGGTGTGGATAAGTTCGTGGCTGAAGCAAAAGCGGCGGGCGTAGACGGCCTGATCATCGTCGACCTGCCGCCCGAGCATGATGCCGAACTGGCCACCCCGGCCCAGGCCGCAGGCATCGACTTCATCCGCCTGACCACCCCGACTACCGACGATGCGCGCCTGCCGCGCGTACTGGAGCGCAGCTCCGGGTTCGTCTACTACGTGTCGGTGGCCGGTGTGACCGGTGCTGGCTCGGCAACCACCGAGCACGTGACCGAGGCCATTGCGCGCCTGCGTCGGCATACCGATCTGCCGATCAGTGTTGGTTTTGGCATTCGCACGCCGGAGCAGGCCGCGAACATCGCCCGCCTGGCGGATGGTGTGGTGGTGGGGTCGGCACTGGTCGACAAGATTGCCCAGGCCAAGACTGGCGAGCAGGCGGTGAGCGATGTACTGAGCCTGTGCTCGGCACTGGCTGAAGGGGTGCGTGGCGCCCGTCGCTAAACCGCACCGTCTGATTCGCGGGTAAACCCGCTCCCACAGGTCCCCCACAGTTTTCAGCATCTGTGCGGTCCCTGTGGGAGCGGGTTCACCCGCGAATAGGCCAGCCCAGGCTACCGCAATCTACCCCCCAAAAATCGACAGATCCAACGGCCGCACAGCCCCCATCCAGATCGCATGATCGCGGTGGTCCGCCAGTTCATCCCCGGTCAGCGGGTGCATGAACACCACCAACCCCTTGCGGTACAGCGCCAACCAAGGCAGCACCACCCCGACATACTCCGGCTCGAACGCCAGCTGGCAGCTCCAGTCCGGGTGCGGCCCCACCGGTTTCTGGTGCATGCGCCCCATGGTCACAGGGAACAGGCGCGCCGCTTCCTCGCACAGTTCACGGGCCTGCTCCATGGTCGCTGCGTCGTAATACACGTGGGCGTGGTAACCCTTGATCCTCTGCACGATAACTCCTGATTGCGGTCCAACCATCACCACCTGCGAAGGGTGTGATGCAGTGAAAAACGCTGAAGCGTACGACTATACGCCGGCCATTGCCGGGGCGAGCATCTGAACTTCGTAATTTAGATTGCCGGGGCTGCTGCGCAGCCCCAAAATCTCACAGGCTGCGCTCATGCTCCAGCCAATCCACAAACCGCTCGATCAACGCCCCACGTCGCTTGCGCGGTGGCAACACCACGTAATACCCCCGCGCCGAACGCAAACTCCCTTCCAGCGGCCGGCACAGCAACCCTTGCTCCACCAGCCCGTCCACTAGGTGCCCCCAGCCAATCGCCACCCCTTGCCCGGCAATCGCCGCCTGGATCAGCAAGGTGTAGTTATCGAAGCGCAGCTGCCCCGGCGGCGGCGGGCTGGCCACGCCAAACCCGCGAAACACCCCCGCCCAGTCGAACCAGCGGCTGGCCTGCTCGCCCTTCAAATGCAGCAACGGCAAACGCTGCAAAGCCACGGCTGACGTGGGTTTGCCATGAATCAGCCGCGGGCTGCAGACCGGGAATACTTCCTCATCGAACAACCAACGGCTCTCGCCCTGGTGAAAGCGCCCATCGCCAAACAGCACCGCCACATCAATGTCCGGCCGCAACATGCCCTGGCTGCGCTCACCGGTTACCAGGCTCACATCCACCTGTGGATAAGCTTCGTGAAAACGCTGCAACCTGGGCATCAGCCAGAACGCGGCAAAAGCAAAGTCGGTGGCCACCTGCAGCACCTCGCGCTGGCCGCGCCCGCTGGCTTGGGCGATGCCGTCATCCATGGCCTGCAAGCCCTGATGCACCTGCTCGAACAGCACCTGGCCAGCCTCGGTCAGCTCGATGCCCCGGTAAATACGGTCGAACAGACGCGTGCCTAGTTGTGCCTCCAGGCGTTTCACCTGCTGGCTCACCGCCGGTTGCGTGGTGCCCAGTTCCAGCGCAGCGGCGGTAAAGCCACGCAAGCGCGCTGCCGCCTCGAACACGCGCAAGGTATCCAGCGACAGCTCGGCGAGGTAATCAAACATAAGCTCAGCTAATCCCAGTCATTGCCCGCCATGGGCTTTACCCATGTTATCCACAGTCGCATCTTGGTAGGCAAGCGGTTCGCATAACCCTCAACGATGGAAGCCACCATGACGCGCCCGAATATCCTGTTCATCATGGCCGACCAGATGGCCGCACCCTTGCTGCCGATCTACGCCCCTTCGCCCATCCAGATGCCGCACCTCAGCCGCCTGGCCGAGCAAGCGGTGGTGTTCGATTCGGCCTACTGCAACAGCCCGCTGTGCGCGCCTTCGCGCTTCACCTTGGTCAGCGGCCAACTGCCCAGCCGTATCGGTGCCTACGACAACGCCGCCGACTTCCCCGCCGATGTACCGACTTATGCTCACTACCTGCGCCGCCTGGGCTATCGCACGGCGTTGTCGGGCAAGATGCACTTCTGCGGCCCGGACCAGTTGCACGGCTACGAAGAGCGCCTGACCAGCGACATCTACCCGGCCGACTACGGCTGGGCGGTGAACTGGGATGAACCGGACGTGCGCCCAAGCTGGTACCACAACATGTCCTCGGTGCTGCAGGCCGGGCCCTGCGTGCGCACCAACCAGCTGGATTTCGATGAAGAGGTGGTGTTCAAGGCACGCCAGTACCTGTACGACCATGTGCGCGAGAACGATGGCCGGCCGTTCTGCCTGACCGTGTCGATGACCCACCCGCACGACCCATACACCATTCCCAAGCGTTACTGGGATCGCTACGAAGGTGTGGATATCCCCATGCCCCGCGCCGAATTCAGCCAGGCGGAACTCGACCCGCACTCGCAGCGTCTGCTCAAGGTCTATGACCTGTGGAACAAGCCGCTGCCTGTGGACAAGATCCGCGACGCCCGCCGCGCCTATTTCGGCGCTTGCAGCTACATCGACGACAACATCGGCCAACTGCTGCAAACCCTCGAGGAATGCAACCTGGCCGACGACACCCTGATCGTGTTCTCCGGCGACCACGGCGACATGCTTGGCGAGCGTGGCCTCTGGTACAAGATGCACTGGTTCGAGATGTCGGCGCGGGTACCGTTGCTGGTGCATGCGCCCAAGCGCTTTGCAGCGGGCCGGGTCAGCGCCTCGGTATCCACCTGCGACCTGCTGCCAACCCTGGTGGAACTGGCCGGCGGCGCTGTGGATAACCACCTGCACCTGGACGGCCGCTCGCTGCTCGGCCATTTGCAAGGGGAGGGTGGCCACGACGAGGTGATCGGCGAGTACATGGCCGAAGGCACCGTGGGCCCACTGATGATGATCCGCCGCGGGCCGTACAAGTTCGTGTACAGCGAAGACGACCCATGCCTACTCTATGACCTGAGCCGCGACCCGCACGAGCGGGAGAACCTCACCGGCAGCCCGGACCATCAGGCGCTGCTGCAGGCATTTGTCGATGAAGCACAGCAGCGCTGGGATATCCCCAGCCTGCGCCAGCAGGTGCTGGCCAGCCAGCGCCGCCGCCGCCTGGTGGCCGAGGCGCTGGCCATCGGCAAGCTGAAAAGCTGGGATCACCAACCCTTGGTAGATGCCAGCCAACAGTACATGCGCAACCACATCGATCTCGACGACCTCGAGCGCAAGGCACGTTACCCACAGCCCGCACCCATGGATTGAGAAGAGAGGCCGCCATGCACAAGTTCTCCGCCGCCGTGTTCGCCCTGGCCCTGGGCGCCACCACGGCCCACGCCGCCGACAGCGACACGCAATGCAGTACCGTGAAAATGGCCGACCCCGGCTGGAGCGATATCGCTTCCACCAATGCCGTGGCCCGTCTGCTACTGGAAAGCCTGGGCTACCAGGTGAAAATCGACAGCCTGGCCGTACCGATCATCTACGGCGGTTTGAAGGACGGCCGGGTCGATGCCTTCCTGGGCAACTGGATGCCGGCCCAGCAAGGCTTCCATGACAAGTTCATCGCCAACGGCGATGTGCAGCAGCTGTCACGCAACCTGGAGGGAACCGAGTTCACCCTGGCGGTGCCCGACTATGTGTGGAATGCCGGGGTGAAGGACTTTGCCGACCTGCAAAAGCATGCCGAGCAGTTCGACAAGAAGTTGTACGGGATTGGCTCCGGTGCGCCGGCCAACCTGTCGCTGAAGGAAATCATCGACAAGAATGAATTCAACCTCGGCCAGTGGAAGCTGGTGGAGTCCAGCGAGCAGGCAATGCTGGCGCAGGTCGACCGGGCGGTGAAGAAGCAGCAGTTCATCACCTTCCTCGGCTGGACACCGCACCCGATGAACGTGAAGCTGAAGATGCATTACCTGACCGGTGGGGAAAAATGGTTCGGCAGCAAGGGTGAGGTGTACACGCTGACGCGCAAGGGTTATCCACAAGCCTGCCCGAATGCGGCGAAGCTGCTCGGTAACCTGAAGTTCACACTGGACATGGAAAACAGCATCATGGCCCAGGTTGTGGACAAGAAGATCAGCTTTGATGACGCGGCCAGGGCTTGGGTCAAGACGCACCCCGAGCTGCTGGAGGGGTGGTTGGCCGGCGTCACCACCAAAGCCGATGGTGATGCCCTGGAGGCCGTCAAAGCCAAACTGTAATCTCGCAAGCAACACACCTCCCCTGTGGGAGCGGGCATGCCCGCGAAGAGGCCGCCGCGGTGGATGGCACCGGCTTTGCCGGTGTTCGCGGGCATGCCCGCTCCCACAGGGTTTGGCGAAACCTTAAGGATTGTGGATAACCCATGCATCGCCTCACTCAACTGCTGCCCTTCCTCACCTGGCTCCCTCGCCAATCGAGCCGCAGCCTGCGCCAGGACCTGCTGGTCGGCCTGAGCGGTGCCATCCTCGCCCTACCACAATCCATCGCCTACGCCCTGATCGCCGGCCTGCCCGCCGAGTACGGCCTGTACGCCGCCATCGTACCGGTGCTTATCGCCTGCCTGTGGGGCTCGTCCTGGCACCTGATCTGCGGCCCGACCGCTGCCATTTCCATCGTGCTCTACGCCAGCATCAGCCCGCTGGCCGTGGCGGGCAGCGCCGATTACATCACGCTGGTACTGCTGCTGACCTTCCTTGGCGGCATCTTCCAGCTATTGCTGGGGCTTTTACGGTTTGGCGCGCTGGTCAACTTCGTCTCCCATTCCGTGGTGCTCGGCTTCACGCTGGGCGCTGCCATCGTCATTGCCCTGGGCCAACTGCCCAACCTGCTGGGCATGGACCTGCCCAGCCAGGCTACTGCGCTGAGGACCGTGCAAGACCTGGCCAGCCATGCCGGTGACATCGACCCGCCATCGCTGATACTGGGCCTGGCCACCGTGGTGATCGGCGTGGCGCTTAAACTCTGGCGTCCGCGCTGGCCGAGCCTGTTGATAAGCCTGATGCTGGTCAGCCTGGCTGCCTGGCTGCTGCCGGGCTTTTTTGGCCATGTACCGCGGGTGACCGCGTTCACCGGGCAGCTTCCCCCGGTCAGCCCGCTGCCCTTGCTGGACGTGGAACTCATGCTGCGCCTGCTACCCAGCGCCGTGGCGGTGGGCATGCTGGGGCTGGTCACCAGCCTGTCGATTGCCCGCTCTTTGTCGGCACGCTCGGAACAACTGATCGACCCGGATCAGGAAATACGGGCACAGGGCCTGTCGAACATTACCGGGGCGTTTTTCTCCGGTTACCTGTCTGCCGGTTCCTTCACCCGCTCGGGCCTGAGTTATGAGGCAGGTGCCCGCTCGCCCATGGCCGGCGTTTTTTCGGCGCTGTGGGTGGCGTTGTTTGCCGTTACCGGTGCCGGCCTGATCGCGCACCTGCCGATACCGGCCATGGCTGGCAGTATTCTGCTGATCTGCTGGGGGTTGGTGGACCATCGGGGGATTCGCGCGCTGTTCCGGGTCAGCCGCTCGGAGTTTCTGGTGATGGCGCTGACAGCGGCGGCGACCTTGTTGCTGGAGTTGCAGACAGCGATCTATGCCGGGGTGCTGGCGTCGCTGTTCTTCTACCTGAAACGCACGTCGCGGCCACGGGTACAGCAAAGCCGCGAAGGCAACGCGGATGTGTTGCGCGTGGGCGGGTCAATCTTCTTTGGGGCCGCGCACTACCTGCAAGTGCGCTTGCAGCGTTGCCAAGGGCCGCATGTGGTGATCGATGCGCGGCAGGTGAATTTTATCGATTACTCGGGTGTGGATATGTTGCACCGCGAGGCGCGGCGGCTGGGGCGGATGGGGGGGAGTTTGACGCTGCACCGGGCCAGGCCGCAGGTGATCGAGGAATTGCAGAAGCTGGAAGGGGTGGAGCTGTGCCCGATCCGGTTTGAGGAGTGAGCTGTGGATCCTGGGGCTGCTTCGCAGCCCATCGCAGGCAAGCCAGCTCCTACAGGGACAGCGCCGACCTCAGGCCTTGTGATATCCCTGTGGGAGCTGGCTTGCCTGCGATGGGCCGCAAAGCGGCCCCCAGCAATCTCACCCCCGAGCGAGCTGCCGGCGCAACTCAGCCAAAACCGGTGCAGTATCCGGCCGTACCCCACGCCAGATAAAGAACGCCTCAGCCGCCTGCTCAGCCAGCATCCCCAAGCCATCCAGCACCTTTGCCGCGCCCAGGTTAGTAGCCCACTGGCAAAACGGCGTAGGCTCCTTGCCATACATCATGTCGTAGCAAACCGTGCGCCCAGCCTCGACCAGGCTATCGGCAATCGGCGGCAATTCCCCGGCCAGGCTCGCCGAAGTGGCATTGATGATCACATCCACCGGTTCCTGCAACCAGGCAAACCCACTGGCCACCACCGGCCCCAGCTCATCGAACTCACGCGCCAGTTGCTCGGCCTTTTCCACGGTACGGTTCGCAATCACCAGCGACTGCGGCTTGTGCGCCAGAATCGGCTCCAATACGCCACGCACGGCGCCGCCAGCCCCGAGGATGAGAATACGCTTGCCGGCCAGTTCGACCCCGGCATTCACCGTCAGGTCACGCACCAGCCCGGCACCATCGGTGTTGTCACCCTGCAACGTGCCATCGGCCAGCTTGCTCAGCGTATTCACCGCGCCCGCACGCCGGGCACGCGGGGTCAGGCTGTCGCACAGGCGGTAAGCCTCTTCCTTGAACGGTACGGTAACGTTGCCGCCGCTGCCTTGCTTGAAGAAGCCACGCGCGCAGTCGCTGAACTCGTCCAGCGGCGCCAGCAAGGTGGCGTATTCCAGGTCCTGGCCGGTTTGCTCGGCGAACAGGCGGTGGATCAGCGGCGACTTGCTGTGGCCGATGGGGTTACCGAAAACGACGTACTGGTCCATGACGGCTCCTTGGTTGTGCACAGGCTTACTGGCCGAGCCAGTCGCGGTCCTGCAGGTAGTATTCGGTCAGGCGCGCTTCCTCGCTGCCGGGCACAGCCTTCCAGTCGTAGCCCCAACGTACCTGCGGCGGCAGCGACATGAGGATGGACTCGGTGCGGCCACCGGATTGCAGGCCGAACAGGGTGCCACGGTCGTAGACCAGGTTGAACTCCACATAGCGGCCGCGGCGGTACTCCTGGAACTCGCGTTGCTCTGCGGTATAGGCCGTGTCTTTGCGGCGCTGGATGATCGGCAGGTAGGCGTTTACGTAGGCATCGCCGATGGCACGGATGAAGGCGAAGCAGGTGTCGAAGTCCCACTCGTTCAGGTCATCGAAGAACAGGCCGCCGATGCCGCGTGGCTCGCCACGGTGCTTGAGGTGGAAGTAGCGGTCGCACCAGGCCTTGTAGCGCGGGTACACGTCAGCGCCGAATGGCGCACAGGCCTGCTCGGCCACGCGGTGCCAGTGGATGCAGTCTTCTTCATTGCCGTAGTACGGGGTCAGGTCGAAACCGCCGCCGAACCACCACACGGCTTCTTCACCTTCCTTCTCGGCGATGAAGAAGCGCACGTTGGCGTGGGACGTAGGCACATGCGGGTTGTGCGGGTGGATCACCAGCGACACGCCCAATGCCTCAAAGCCACGGCCCGCCAGTTCAGGGCGGTGGGCACTGGCCGACGGCGGCAGGCCTGCACCAAATACGTGGGAGAAGTTGACCCCACCTTTTTCGATCACCTTGCCGTCGCCGATCACCCGCGTGCGGCCCCCGCCACCGGCTTCGCGCACCCAGGCGTCCTCGACGAAGCAGGCGCCGCCGTCTTCGGCTTCGAGGGCAGAGCAGATGCGGTCTTGCAGGTCGAGCAGGTAGGCTTTCACGGCCTCGGTGCGGCTAGTCATCGGGTCACCAGGAACGGGCAGGGAAGAATTCGCCGCGTAGCATACCACCGCCAGCGCGCGCGCCGCAGTTGACGGCGATCAAGCAAAGGCGTCCGATAGAAGGCCTTTTCCCGATCCCGACGACAGGAGTGCGAGATGGCCAAGCGTATCCAGTTCAGCCAGCATGGCGGCCCGGAAGTGCTGCAGTTTGTGGAATTCGAACCTGCCCCACCGGGGCCGCAGCAGGTGCGTGTGCGTAACCATGCGATCGGCCTGAACTTCATCGACACGTACTTTCGCAGCGGGCTGTATGCGCCGCCGTCCCTGCCTTCGGGCCTGGGTACCGAGGCGGCCGGCGTGGTCGAGGCAGTGGGCGAGGGTGTGACCCGCCTGAAGGTGGGCGACCGCGTGGCCCATGCCGGCGGCCCGCTGGGGGCGTACAGCGAGGTGCATACGCTGCCGGAGGCCAACCTGGTCAAGCTGCCGGACAACATCAGCTTCGAGCAAGCGGCGGCGGTAATGCTCAAGGGTTTGACCGTGCAATACCTGCTCAAGCAGACCTATGAAGTCAAACCGGGCGACGTGATCCTGTTCCACGCTGCTGCCGGTGGCGTGGGTTCGTTGGCGTGCCAGTGGGCGAAGGCGCTGGGCGCCAAGCTGATCGGCACCGTGAGTTCTGCCGAGAAGGCTGAGCGGGCCAAGGCGCTGGGGGCGTGGGAAACGATCGACTACAGCCATGAAGATGTTGCCAAGCGCGTGCTGGAGCTGACCGACGGCAAGAAATGCCCGGTGGTGTATGACGGCGTGGGCGCCGACACCTGGCTGACCTCGCTGGATTGCTTGCAGCCACGCGGACTGATGGTGAGTTTTGGCAATGCTTCAGGTGCGGTAAGCGGAGTGAACCTGGGGATACTGGCGCAGAAGGGCTCGCTGTATGTGACCCGGCCGACGCTGGCAACCTATGCGAACAATGCCGAGAACACTCAGGCGATGGCCGATGACCTGTTTGCGATGATTGGCAGTGGCAAGCTGGTTGTGGATATTCAGCAAAGGTATCCGTTGAGCGAGGCGGCCAAGGCGCAGACGGAGCTGTCGGCGCGGCGGACTGTGGGGTCGACTGTCCTGATCCCCTGAGCCACACACGTTCCCTGTGGGAGCGGGCATGCCCGCGAAGCAGCCACCGCGGTGGATGGCACCGGCTTTGCCGGTGTTCGCGGGCGCGCCCGCTCCCACAGGTACAGCGTCGGCTCTGATAGCTGCACTATGCCTGTAAGGGCCGGTTCGTCGGTGGCGGGGTCGACTCGATCCCATCGAGTATTGCCTCAACCACTCCCTCTGCCATTTCAATCGCATGCAGGTTCGACCAGAACATGCCACGGCCTTCTTCGCGCATATAGTCCAGGGCTTTGTATCCGGTTTCGTAGGCGCTGCGCAGGTACAGGGCAACGTGGACCAAAGCGTCCTCGGCGGAAATGTTCGGGTTGACGGTGAAGAGCGGGTCATGGCCGGCGTCGCAGCGGCCGAAGGGGCGGGTGGAGGTGCAGGGAAGAGGTGGATCGGGGACTATCTTTTTCATTGGAAACTCTCGCTTAAATGCCCCACCTATTCGTTACCACGCGATTAGGTGGCAGCTGTACACGGGGTGGTAAACCGGAGAGAGTTCCCAAAACCCGGCAGGCACAAAGCCTCCCGCGTACAGCCGCCATAGACTGCCAGAAACTCTCCATGGTTCGGGTTACCACACCCGATCGCCGAGTTATTCGGCGACGGTTGAAGCCTAAGGGCAGAGGTTCCCACTGAGAAGGTGATGGCAGAGGACGCGGCTCGTAGGATATTTCCCAAGCCGCAAGTTGGACAGCCATTCTGGCAAAAATCAGAAAACCCTGAATCCATCGCACCGGATCGTTTCTGCGCTGCAAGGCGCTCGCCGACAGAGATTCATCGCCTACGAGATCGAGCGCCGCCCGCGCGGCGCTTCGCGGGGCAAGCCCGCTCCCACATTTGCTGCAACGTGGCCATGTCTGTAAAGGCGGCGTTGCCCGCCTTGGCGCATGTCTCAAGACAAGCGAGGCGGCGGATGCGCCAGCCGAGAAATCGAGTCGGTCCAACAAGGCTGGCAACTATGGCCTGACAGGTTCGGCACGTTGCAACAAATGTGGGAGCGGGCTTGCCCCGCGAAGCGCCGCGCGGGCGGCGCTCGATCTCACAGGCGCCAAAAATCCCAAGGCAGGCACCTCAAAGCCACTATTACCGCGCAGCCTGTGAATACCTTTCAGCCCGGCCGCACAACCTCGCCAGTAGCCAAATTACGAATCACACTCGGATTCTTCCGCCCCCCCAGCGCCCCGCCAAGCACCAGGTCCAGTTGCCCATGGAAGTACTGCTCCACCCGCAACCGGGTCTTCGCCGCCGGGCGCCCGCCCGGGTTGCACGAGGTTGAAATCAACGGCCCCACCAGCGCGCACAGTTCACGCACTACCGGGTGATCACTGACCCGCAATGCCACGGTGTCATGCTGCCCGGTCACCCATTCGGGCAACAGGTCCTGA
Source organism: Pseudomonas sp. NPDC090592 (assembly GCF_044769185.1). Lineage (NCBI taxonomy): Bacteria > Pseudomonadati > Pseudomonadota > Gammaproteobacteria > Pseudomonadales > Pseudomonadaceae > Pseudomonas > Pseudomonas sp. NPDC090592. The sequence goes on along the minus strand of NZ_JBIVXJ010000016.1, from coordinate 122,320 downwards.
TGCGGCACCAGCCAGGTGTTCGGCCCCGGCCAGGTGCTGCCCATGCGGTCGATCCAGTCCTCCGGGAAATCCTCGAACAGGAAGTCGAACTGGCGGATGTTGTCGGCAATCAGGATCAGCCCTTTATCCACAGGCCGCGACTTCAGCGCCAGCAAGCGGTACACCGCGTCCTCGTTCCACGGATCGCAGCCCAGGCCCCAGACCGCTTCCGTCGGGTAGGCGATCACCGCGCCCGCCCGTACCTCACGTGCGGCTTGTTGCACACGAAAACTGCTCACCATTGCTGTCTCTCCGCCTAAATACCTTGCTTGTGTGCAGTGTACTTAGCCCGCACGGGCAAACCAACGCCCGGCTTCATTGCTTACCCGGCCTTCCAGCTCAAGCTCGGTCAGCTGCGCCAGCACTTCGGCCAGCGATAGCTCACTGCAATGGGCCAGGCTTTCGCTGGTCTGTGGCGCAGCATGCAGCAGGGCAAGCAGGGGATGCTCGAATCTCTCCACAATTGCCGGCGGCAGGTTCTGCCAGCCCTGCAAGGTTTCCATTATCTGTTCCACGGTTTCCACCAGTAGCGCGCCATCCCTAATCAGCTGGTGGCAGCCCTTGGCCCCTGGGTGGTGAATGGAGCCCGGTATGGCATAGACCTCGCGACCTTGCTCGGCCGCTAACCGCGCAGTGATCAGCGAGCCACTGGCCAGGCTGGCCTCGACCACCAGCACACCCAACGACAGGCCGCTGATGATGCGATTGCGTCGTGGAAAGTTGCCAGGCAGGGGCCCGGCATCCAGCGGGTACTCGGAAACCAGTGCGCTGCCGCTATCGATCATCGCCTTGGCCAGTTCGCGATGGCGCTGTGGATAAAGTTTTTGCAACCCCGTGCCAAGGACGCCGATCGTGCCCCCTCCAGCCTGCATCGCCGCCCGATGAGCGGCGCCATCGATGCCCACAGCCAACCCGCTGGTAATGATGAACCCTGCCTGTGCGAGGTAACGGGAAAATGCGCCAGCGGTATCCAGCGCCGGGGGTGTGGCACGCCTGCTACCCACAATTGCCAGCTGCGGACGGTTTAGTAGCGCCGGTTCACCGGCAACAAAAAGCAGCGGCGGGGCATCGTCGATTTCCGCCAGCAGCGCAGGGTAGTCAGGGTCGTCCCACATCAGTAATTGCTGGCCCGGGCGCTCTAACCAGGCCATTGCAGCCAGGGCGCCATCGCGCACCTCGGCACTGCGCCGGGCATCGATCGCAGCCTGGTTGATACCCAGTGCTCGCCAGGCCGAAGCCGGCGCGCTTAGCGCCGAGGAGGCACTGCCAAAGGCATCGATCAGGTTGCGAAAGCGTCTCAACCCGGTATCGGGAAGGCGGTGAAGACGTAACCGGGCCTCTAGCTCGGCCGGATGGCAAGGCGACGAATGGTGAATCGGCATGGCGATCATCCTTGATCAAAACAGGGCCATTTACGTGGCACAATCTGTGGATAACTTTGTGGGTAATACTTTGAAAAGCTGTCCATTGGCTGGGGGCTATTACGCCCATAGACACCCTAGATGACCTTGCCAGGTGCCGAAATCCCCGTTTCCCTTTATTATGTGTGCTCAGTTTTCAACCGAACGCACAGTGACTGCCTGACCTTATGGCCATCTTGAACATTCTCGAATTCCCGGACCCGCGCCTGCGCACCATCGCCAAGCCGGTGACGGTGTTCGACGACGCCCTGCGTCAGCTCATCGACGACATGTTTGAAACCATGTACGAAGCCCCGGGCATCGGCCTGGCCGCGACCCAGGTCAACGTGCACCAGCAGGTCGTGGTCATGGACCTCAGCGAAGACCGCAGCGAGCCGCGTGTCTTCATCAACCCAACGGTTGAAGAGCTGACCCACGACATGGGCCAGTACCAGGAAGGCTGCCTGTCGGTACCGGGCTTCTACGAGAACGTCGACCGCCCGCTGCGGGTACGGGTCAAGGCCCAGGACCGCGACGGCAAGCCGTACGAGCTGGAATGCGAAGGCCTGCTGGCGGTGTGCGTGCAGCACGAATTCGATCACCTCAACGGCAAGCTGTTCGTTGACTACCTGTCGCAGCTCAAGCGCGACCGGATCAAGAAGAAGCTGGAAAAGCAGCACCGCCAGCAAGCCTGATCCCCACCTTCCAGAAGGCTTGCTCCGGCAAGCCTTTTTCTTTTTTGAAGCGAGAACTCCATGCGCATCGTCTTTGCAGGCACTCCAGAGTTTGCCGCCGAACACCTCAAGGCCCTGCTCGACAGCCCGTACCAGATCGTGGCCGTCTACACCCAGCCTGACCGGCCTGCCGGGCGTGGCCAGAAGCTGATGCCGAGCGCCGTCAAGGCGCTGGCCGTGGCCCATGACATCCCGGTGTTCCAGCCACAGACGCTGCGCAACGCCGATGCCCAGGCCGAACTGGCCGCGCTCAAGCCAGACCTGATGGTGGTGGTCGCCTACGGGCTGATCCTGCCGCAGGCGGTGCTGGATATCCCGCGCCTGGGCTGCATCAACAGCCACGCCTCGCTGCTGCCGCGCTGGCGCGGTGCGGCGCCGATCCAGCGCGCCGTGGAAGCCGGCGACGCCGAGAGCGGCGTGACGGTGATGCGCATGGAAGCTGGCCTGGACACCGGCCCGATGCTGCTCAAGGTGGTCACCCCGATCAGCGCGGACGACACCGGCGGCAGCCTGCACGACCGCCTCGCGCAAATGGGCCCGCCCGCAGTGGTGCAGGCCATTGCCGGCCTGGCCGACGGGTCGCTGCAAGGTGAAGTGCAGGACGACGCCCTGGCTACCTACGCGCACAAGCTGAACAAAGACGAAGCACGCATCGACTGGAGCCGCCCGGCCGTCGAGCTGGAGCGCCTGATCCGCGCCTTCAATCCATGGCCGGTGTGCCACAGCACCCTCGATGGCGAAAGTGTGAAGGTGCTGGCCGCCAACCTGTCCACAGGCAAGGGCGCCCCCGGCGAAATCCTCTCGGCCAGCAAGGACGGCCTGGTCGTCGCCTGCGGTGACCAGGCGCTGAGCCTAACCCGCCTGCAACTGCCTGGCGGCAAGGCGCTGAACTTCAGCGACCTGTTCAACAGCCGCCGCGAGAAATTCGCCGCTGGCAAGGTACTGGGCCAATGAACCCGCGCCTCGCCGCCGCCCGCGCCCTTGCCGCTGTACTCAGCGGCAAGGCGTCGCTGAACAGCTCGCTGCCTGCACAACTGGACAAGGTCGATGAGCGCGACCGTGGCCTGACCCAGGACCTGGCGTTCGGTACCGCACGCTGGCAGCCACGCCTCGACCTGCTGGCCGCGCAATTGCTGCAGAAGCCGTTCAAGGCCGCTGACGCCGACGTGCAGGCGCTGCTGCTGGTCGGCCTGTACCAGCTGTTCTACAGCCGTATTCCGGCCCACGCTGCCATCGGCGAAACCGTCGGCTGCGCCGACAAGCTGAAGAAGCCGTGGGCCAAGGGCCTGCTCAATGCCGTGCTGCGCCGCGCCCAGCGCGAAGGCGAAGCATTACTGGCTGACATGGAGCGCGACCCGGTGGTGCGCACCGCCCACCCGCGCTGGCTGCAAAAGTCGCTGAAGGCCTTCTGGCCGGAGCAGTGGGAAGCCATCTGCGCCGCCAACAATGCCCACCCGCCGATGATCTTGCGGGTCAACCGCCGCCACCACAGCCGCGATGCCTACCTGGCGCTGCTGGCCGAGGCGGGCATTGGCGCCAGCGCCTGCCAGTACAGCCGTGACGGCATCGTGCTGGCCGAGGCCTGCGACGTGCGCGGCCTGCCAGGCTTCGCCGAAGGCTGGGTCAGCGTGCAGGACGAAGCCGCGCAGCTGTCCGCCGACCTGCTCGAACTGGCCCCCGGCCAGCGCGTGCTCGACGCCTGCTGTGCCCCAGGCGGCAAAACCTGCCACCTGCTGGAGGCCGAACCCGGCCTGGCCCACATGACGGCCATCGACCTCGAAGCCAAGCGCCTGACCCGTGTGCGGGAAAACCTCGACCGCCTGCAGCTGGACGCCGAACTGATCGCCTGCGATGCCCGCGACACCGCCAGCTGGTGGGACGGCAAGCCGTTCCAGCGCATCCTGCTCGATGCCCCGTGCTCGGCCACCGGCGTGATCCGCCGCCACCCGGACATCAAGCTGACCCGCCAGGCCGACGACATTCCGGCCCTGGCCACGCTGCAAGGCGAGCTGCTGGATGCCTTGTGGCCGACCCTGGAGGTGGGCGGCATGCTGCTGTACGCCACCTGCTCCAGCCTGCCAACCGAGAACACCGAAGTGATCGATGCCTTCCTGGCCCGCACCCCGGGCGCCCGTGAGCTGGACCTGGCCACCGAAGCCGGCCTGCGCCAGCCCCACGGCCGCCAGTTGCTGGCCCAGCAAGGCGGCCACGACGGTTTCTACTATGCCAAGCTGATCAAGATCGCCGCCTCACGCGGATAAGAAGAAAAGTAGGGAGTAGCGGATGAAGATCATCATCCTCGGCGCAGGCCAGGTAGGCGGTACGCTGGCAGAGCACCTGGCCAGCGAAGCCAACGACATCACCGTGGTCGACACCGATGGCGACCGCCTGCGCGACCTTGGCGACCGCCTGGACATCCGCACCGTGCAGGGCCGCGGCTCGTTGCCGACGGTGCTGCGCCAGGCCGGGGCCGACGACGCCGACATGCTGGTGGCGGTAACCAACAGCGATGAAACCAACATGGTCGCCTGCCAGGTGGCCTACTCGCTGTTCCACACCCCGACCAAGATCGCCCGGGTGCGCGAGTCCGCCTACCTCACCCGCGAAGAGCTGTTCGACAACGACCATATCCCGGTGGATGTACTGATCAGCCCTGAGCAAGTGGTGACCAATTACATCAAGCGCCTGATCGAACACCCGGGCTCGCTGCAGGTGATCGACTTTGCCGAAGGCAAGGTCCAGCTGGTGGCAGTGAAGGCTTACTACGGCGGCCCGCTGGTCGGCCAGCAACTGCGCCAGATCCGTGCGCACATGCCCAACGTCGACACCCGCGTGGCGGCGATCTTCCGCCGCGACCGGCCGATCACCCCGCGTGGCGACACGGTGATCGAAGCGGACGACGAAGTGTTCTTCATTGCCGCGAAGAAGGATATACGTGCGGTGATGGGCGAACTGCGCCGCATTGACGAGACCAATAAGCGCATTGTCATTGCCGGAGGCGGGCAGATTGGCGAGCGTTTGGCCGAAGCCATCGAAAGCCGCTACCAGGTAAAGATCATCGAAATGAGCCCGGCCCGTTGCCGGCACCTCTCCGATACCCTGGAAAGCACCGTGGTATTGCAGGGCAGCGCTTCGGACAAGGACCTGATGCTCGAAGAGAACATCGCCGATGCCGATATTTTCCTGGCCCTGACCAACGACGACGAAGCCAACATCATGTCGTCGCTGCTGGCCAAGCGCCTGGGCGCGGGCAAGGTGATGACCATCATCAACAACCCGGCCTATGTCGACCTGGTACAGGGCGGCGATATCGACATCGCCATCAGCCCCCAGCTGGCCACCATCGGCACCCTGCTGGCGCACGTGCGCCGAGGCGACATCGTGAGTGTGCACTCGCTGCGCCGTGGCGCGGCCGAGGCCATCGAGGCGGTGGCGCACGGGGATGCGAAGTCGAGCAAGGTGGTGGGCAAAGCCATCGAGGACATCGCCCTGCCGCCGGGCACCACCATTGGCGCGATCATCCGTGATGAAGAGGTGATGATCGCCCACGACGACACCATGATCGAATCGGGTGACCATGTGATCCTGTTCGTTGTGGATAAAAAGCAAATTCGCGATGTGGAAAAGCTGTTCCACGTCGGCTTGAGTTTCTTCTAGGAGAAGAGGGCATGCGCGAATCGCTGGAGAAGATGCTGGCCAAGGGTGTGGATAACCCGCTGTTGCGCTTTGGCCTGGGCAAGGCCTGGCTGGATGAAGGCAATGGCGCTGAAGCGGCAGTGCACCTGGCACGCTGTGTGGAGCAGGACCCGAAGTATTCGGCGGCCTGGAAGCTGCTGGGGAAGGCGTATCAGCTGGTCGGTGACCTGGCGGCGGCGCGCAAGGCCTGGGAGGACGGGATCGTTGCTGCGCAGGCCCATGGGGACAAGCAGGCCGAGAAAGAGATGGCCGTGTTCCTGAAGAAGCTCAACAAAACGTCAGGTTAACGCGGCCCCCTGTGGGAGCGGGCATGCCCGCGAATCAGGCGACGCGGTGGATGGCACCGGCTGCGCCGGTGTTCGCGGGCGCGCCCGCTCCCACAGGGTAAGGTGAAAGGCTTAGTACCAGCGCGGCTCGCCAGCCGGGCGCTTCTTGAAGCGCTTCATGCTCCACATGTATTGGCTCGGGTATTCACGCACATAGCGCTCGACCACCTTGCTCATCGCCGCCGCCGACACGTTCACGTCGGTGCTGTACATCTCTTCTGGCGCAGCTTCCAGGAACACCTTGAAGCCCGAGCCATCCGGCAGCCGCAAGGCATGCAGGAACACCCCCACCGCCTTGCCGCCCGCCAGCATGTTCGGCACGAACTTGCTGGTCAGCGCCTGGGTACCGAGGAACGGTACGAACACACCAGCCGATTCCGCCGGCTCCGGGTCGGCCGGAATGCCCACCTGGCCACCCCGGCGTACTTCCTTGATCACGCTGAGAATGCCTTCCTTGGTCGAAGGCGCCACGCGGTTGCCCATCTGCACACGCTGCTCGCGCAGCAGGTCATCCACCGCCTTGAGCTTCGGCGGGCGGTAGAAGATGATCGGTTTGCACTGGTTGCAGTAGAAGTGGTTCAGCACCTCCCAGTTGCCCAGGTGGCTGGTGATCCCCACCACGCCCTTGCCCGAGGCCAAGGCCTGCTCCAGCACTTCCAGGCCATGCACTTCCTTGACCAGCTCCAGCGAACGCTGCGGTGGCCAGATCCAGGCGCAGGCGCTTTCGACAAAGGATTTGCCGATATCGCGCAGGGCCTGGCCGACCAGTTGCTCACGGGCAACCGGGTCCATTTCGGGGAAGCACTTGGCCAGGTTGATCCGCACCACGTTGCGCGAACCGTTGGGGATCTTCCACATCAGCCAGCCGATACCGGCACCCACGCGCTGCACAGCGCCCCAGGGCAGCTTGGCAAACAGGCGCAGCACCCCGACCATCAGGGCGCCCTTGAACTTTTCCACAGGCGAATTCCTTATTTCAGCAAGGCGCGCATTGTAACCCCTCAGCGCAACAAGGCGGGGTAGCGATCGCAATCGGTGGTGTGGTCCATGACCATGCCGGTAGCTTGCATGAAGGCATAGCAAATAGTCGGCCCGACAAACGTGAAACCGGCTTTCTGCAAGGCCTTGCTCATGGCCTTGGCTTCATCGGTAACTGCCGGCACGTCGCTGCGGCCGGTGAAATGGTTGATCTTCGGCGCACCACCCACGAACGACCACAGCCATTCGGCAGGGTTATCCACAGCCAGCCAGGCCTGGGCATTGCGCCTTGCAGTCTTGAGCTTGAGGCGGTTGCGGATGATGCCGGCATCCTGCATCAGTTCTTCGATGCGTTCGTCGCTCATGACCGCCAGTTTCACCGGGTCGAAGCCGTGCATCACTTCGCGATAACGCTCGCGTTTGCGCAAAACAGTGATCCACGAAAGGCCTGCCTGGAACCCTTCGAGCAAAAGCATCTCGAAGAGCAACGCCGGGTCGCGCTGTGGCGTTCCCCATTCCTGGTCGTGGTAGGCCTGGTACAACGGATCGTCGGTACACCAAAAGCAGCGTGGCATAAGGCTCCAATGAGTAGAGGGCGAGGCGAATCAGGTTATACTCCCGCTCTTTACATCCGCATCCCCAGATACAGGTGAATTTCGTGAGCCAGCCTACGCCTGCCGTGCGTACCTTCCAAGACCTGATCCTCGCCCTGCAAAACTACTGGGCAGCTCAAGGTTGTGTGGTGCTTCAGCCCTACGATATGGAAGTAGGCGCCGGCACTTTCCACACCGCTACATTCCTGCGCGCCGTGGGTCCAGAAACCTGGAACGCCGCCTACGTGCAGCCTAGCCGTCGCCCTGCCGACGGGCGGTATGGCGAAAACCCCAACCGCCTGCAGCACTACTACCAGTTCCAGGTAGTGCTCAAACCAAACCCGGCCAACTTCCAGGAGCTGTACCTCGGCTCGCTGAAAGCCATTGGCCTGGACCCGCTGGTCCACGACATTCGCTTTGTCGAAGACAATTGGGAGTCGCCGACCCTGGGCGCCTGGGGCCTGGGCTGGGAAATCTGGCTGAACGGCATGGAAGTGACCCAGTTCACCTACTTCCAGCAGGTAGGCGGCATCGAGTGCTACCCGGTCACCGGTGAAATCACCTATGGCCTGGAGCGCCTGGCCATGTATATCCAGGGCGTCGACTCGGTGTACGACCTGGTGTGGGCCGACGGCCCGTTCGGCAAAGTCACCTACGGCGATGTGTTCCACCAGAACGAGGTGGAGCAGTCGACCTACAACTTCGAACACGCCAATGTCGACAAGCTGTTCGAACTGTTCGACTTCTACGAAAGCGAAGCCAACCGCCTGATCAAGCTGGAGCTGCCGCTGCCGACCTACGAAATGGTCCTGAAGGCCTCGCACACCTTCAACCTGCTGGACGCCCGCCGCGCCATCTCGGTAACCGAGCGCCAGCGTTACATCCTGCGTGTACGTACCCTGGCCCGGGACGTGGCGCAAAGCTATCTGCAAGCCCGCGCACGCCTGGGCTTCCCGATGGCCACCCCTGAACTGCGTGACGAAGTGTTGGCTAAGCTGGAGGCTGCACAATGAGTGCTCAAGATTTCCTGGTAGAACTGGGCACCGAAGAGCTGCCGCCGAAAGCCCTCGCCAGCCTTGGCGACGCCTTCCTGGCCGGTATCGAGAAAGGCCTGCAAGCCGCTGGCCTGAACTACACCGGCAAGCAGGTGTATGCCGCGCCGCGCCGCCTGGCCGTGCTGATTCGCCAGCTGGACGTGCAGCAGCCTGACCGCAGCATCAACATCGACGGCCCACCCCTGCAGGCTGCTTTCAAAGACGGCGAGCCAACCCAGGCGGCCCTCGGCTTTGCCAAGAAGTGCGGCGTGGAGCTGGCCGAAATCGACCAGAGCGGCCCCAAGCTGCGCTTCTCCCAGCACATTCCGGGCAAGGCCACTGCCGGCCTGCTGCCAACCATCGTCGAAGATTCGCTCAACGACCTGCCGATTCCCAAGCGCATGCGCTGGGCGGCCAGCCGTGAAGAGTTCGTGCGCCCGACCCAATGGCTGGTGATGCTGCTGGGCGACCAGGTGGTCGACTGCACCATCCTGTCGCAACAAGCCGGCCGTGAATCCCGTGGCCACCGCTTCCATCACCCGGAAAATGTCACCATCACCACCCCGGCCAACTATGTCGAAGACTTGCGCAAAGCCTACGTGCTGGCCGACTTCGCCGAGCGCCGCGAGCTGATCAGCAAGCGTACCGCCGAGCTGGCCATGCAGCAGGAAGGCACCGCCATCGTGCCGCCGGCGCTGCTGGACGAAGTGACTGCCCTGGTCGAATGGCCGGTGCCGCTGGTGTGCTCGTTCGAGGAGCGTTTCCTCGAAGTGCCGCAAGAAGCCCTGATTACCACCATGCAGGACAACCAGAAGTACTTCTGCCTGCTGGACAGCGAAGGCAAGCTGCTGCCGCGCTTCATCACCGTGGCCAACGTCGAAAGCCGCGATCCGAAGCAGATCGTGCAAGGCAACGAGAAGGTCGTGCGCCCACGCCTGACCGACGCCGAGTTCTTCTTCAAGCAGGACAAGAAGCAGCCGCTGGAAACCTTCAACGAGCGCCTGAAGAACGTGGTGTTCCAGGCTCAGCTGGGCACTGTGTACGACAAGGCCGAGCGCGTTTCCAAACTGGCCGCCTTCATCGCCCCGCTGATCGGCGGTGACGCCCAGCGCGCCGGCCGTGCCGGCCTGCTGTCCAAGTGCGACCTGGCCACCGAGATGGTCGGCGAGTTCCCTGAAATGCAGGGTGTTGCCGGTTACTACTACGCGCTCAACGACGGTGAGCCGCAAGACGTCGCCCTGGCCCTGAACGAGCAGTACATGCCGCGCGGTGCTGGCGCCGAGCTGCCGCAGACCCTGACGGGTGCTGCCGTGGCCATCGCCGACAAGCTCGATACCCTGGTTGGCATCTTCGGCATCGGCATGCTGCCTACCGGCAGCAAAGACCCGTACGCCCTGCGCCGTGCCGCCCTGGGCGTGCTGCGGATCCTGATCGAGAAGCAGCTGGACCTGAACCTGACCGGTGCGGTCGAGTTCGCGGTCAAGCAGTTCGGTGCCAAGGTCAAGGCTGCCGGTTTGTCCGAGCAGGTACTGGAGTTCATCTTCGACCGCCTGCGTGCGCGTTACGAAGACGAAGGCATCGATGTGGCCACCTACCTGTCGGTGCGTGCCCTGCAGCCGGGCTCTGCCCTGGACTTCGACCAGCGCGTTCAGGCCGTACAGGCGTTCCGCAAGTTGCCGGAAGCCGAAGCCCTGGCTGCGGTGAACAAACGTGTGTCGAACCTGCTGAGCAAAGCCGAAGGCGCCATCGCCGAACAGGTCGAGCCGAAGTACTTCGATAACGCCAACGAGTTCTCCCTGTACTCGGCCATCCAGCAGGCCGACCAGGCCGTGCAACCGATGGCTGCTGCACGCCAGTACAGCGAGTCGCTGGCCCGCCTGGCCGCCTTGCGTGACCCGGTCGATGCCTTCTTCGAGGCAGTGATGGTCAACGCCGAAGACGCCAAGGTACGTGCCAACCGTTATGCCCTGCTCAGCCGCCTGCGCGGCTTGTTCCTGGGTGTGGCTGACATTTCGCTGCTGGGGTAAGCCTTGAAACTGCTGATTCTCGACCGTGACGGGGTGATCAACCATGACTCCGACGCCTACATCAAGACGCTGGAAGAATGGGTACCGATCCCTGGCTCGGTCGAGGCCATCGCGCAGTTGAGCAAAGCGGGCTGGACCGTGGCCGTGGCCACCAACCAGTCCGGCATTGCCCGTGGCTATTACACACTGGCAACCCTCGAGGCCATGCACGCGCGCCTGCGCGCGCTGGTGGCCGAGCAGGGCGGCGAAGTGGGCCATATCGTGTATTGCCCGCATGGGCCGGATGAAGGCTGCGATTGCCGCAAGCCCAAGCCTGGCATGCTGCGGGCGATCGCCGAGCATTACCAGGTTGGCCTTGAGGGCGTCTGGTTCATCGGAGACAGCAAAGGTGACCTGGAGGCCGCTCTGGCCGTCGGTGCACAACCCGTGTTGGTAAAAACCGGCAAGGGCGAGCGGACCCTGGAAAAAGGTGTCCCGGAAACTACACTGATTTTCGACGATCTGGCTGCTATCGCCAGAGAACTAATTTAAACAGTGCGCCTTTTGGCGCATTTTTCTCAGGCGGGCATGCCCCGCAATGGTACAAGCCACTATGTCGATCCTGCAGGCGATCAGAATCTTTCTTTTTTACCTGCTGCTGGGCACCAGTTCGCTGCTGTGGTGCTCGCTGAGCTTCTTCGTCGCGCCATTCCTGTCGTTCCCCAAGCGCTACACGTTCATCAACGTGTACTGGTGCCGCTGCGCGCTGTTCCTGGTGCGTACCATCCTCGGCATCGACTACAAGGTCACTGGCGCCGAGAACGTGCCCAATGAGCCCTGCGTGATCCTGTCCAACCACCAGAGCACCTGGGAAACGTTCTTCCTTTCCCAGTACTTTTCGCCGCTGAGCCAGGTGCTCAAGCGCGAGCTGCTTTACGTGCCGTTCTTTGGTTGGGCCATGGCCATGCTGCGGCCGATCGCGATCAACCGCGACAACCCCAAGGAAGCGCTGCGCCAGGTGGCGAGCAAGGGTGATGAGCTGCTCAAGCAGAAAACCTGGGTACTGATCTTCCCGGAGGGTACCCGCGTGCCGTTCGGCACGGTCGGCAAGTTCTCGCGCGGCGGCACTGCGCTGGCGGTGAATGCGGGGTTGCCGGTGCTGCCGATCGCCCACAACGCCGGCAAATTCTGGCCGAAGACCGGCTGGGGCAAGCGCTCCGGCACCATCGAGGTGGTGATTGGCGAGCCGATGTACGCCAACGGCACCGGGCCACGGGCCATCGCCGAGCTCAACGACCGCGCTCAGGCGTGGAACGAAGCGACCCAGCGGGCCATGGGTTCGCTGCCGCCAGCAGAAGAAAAACCGCAGGAGCAGATGGCCTGAGCATCTGTGGATAACTTGTGAGCAGTTTTTCGATAGAATGCTTGAAGTGATCGCTAAGTAATTGAATTAGCTGTTTATTTCAGCGTGTTACATTTTTCTGAAAAACGTGCATAAGTTTTTTCGGGGCATAAGAAAACCGGCTTTTACAGCCGGTTTTTTTATGGAGTTTTCTGGCCCTATCGCCGGCAAGCCAGCTCCCACAGGTACTGCGCTGGCTTCAGCTTTTGTGGATACCCTGTGGGAGCTGGCTTGCCAGCGATAGGGCCATTGAAGGCAGTATCAGACCTTGTCGAGGTCCACATCCTTGGTTTCTTTCAGGCAGAAGATCCCCACCACCAGGCTGATCCCGGTGACCAGCACCGGATACCACAGCCCGTAGAAGATATCCCCCGTGTAAACCACCAACGCGAACGACACCGTTGGCAGGAAGCCGCCAAACCAGCCATTGCCAATATGGTAGGGCAGGGACATCGAGGTGTAGCGGATGCGGGTCGGGAACAGCTCGACCATCACCGCTGCCAACGGGCCATAGGTCATGGTGGCGATCAGGATCATGGCCACGATCAATACCACCACCATCACCTGGTTGACCTGCGCCGGGTCGGCCTTTGCCGGGTAGCCAGCCTTCTCGATTGCCGTACGCATGGCGGTTTCGTCGAAACCATTGATGGCCTTGTCACCGATGTTCACCACCACATCACTGCCAGCCACGCTCACCGAACTGTACGGCAGGCCCTGCTTGACCAGGAACGTCTTGACCTTGTCACATGGGCTGTCGAAACGTGCCTTGCCCACCGGGTCGAACTGGAAGGTGCAGCCTTGCGGGTCGGCGGTGACCACGATCGGCGCCTGCCGGCTGGCAGCGTCGATCTGCGGGTTGGCGTAATGGCTTAGCGCCTTGAACAGCGGGAAGTACAGCACGGTGGCCAGCAACAGGCCGAGCATCAGGATCGGCTTGCGGCCGATACGGTCAGACAACCAGCCGAAGATCACAAAGAACGGCGCACCGATCACCACACTGATAATCAGCAGTGTGTTGGCCTGGGCCGGGTCCATCTTCAACATCTGGGTCATGAAGAACAACACGTAGAACTGCGCCGTGTAGAAGGTCACGGCTTGCCCGGCGTTGATGCTGAACAGGGCGGTGAGCACCACTTTCAGGTTCGGCCAGGAGGTGAACGACTCACGGATCGGCGACTTGCTGACCTTGCCTTGGGCCTTCATTTTCACGAACGCCGGCGACTCGTGCATGCTCATGCGGATCCAGGTGGAAATGGCCAGCAGTACGATCGACAGCAGGAACGGCAAGCGCCAGCCCCAGGTTTCGAACTGGTCGCCACTGATATAGCGGCTACCCAGCACCACCAGCAGCGACAGCAACAGGCCAAGGGTGGCGGTGGACTGGATGAAACCGGTGTAGAAGCCCCGTTTGCCCTGGGGCGCATGTTCGGCCACATAAGTGGCGGCACCGCCGTACTCACCGCCCAGCGCCAGCCCCTGCAACATGCGCAGGATCACCAGGATGATCGGTGCAGCAATGCCGATACTGGCATAAGTGGGCAACAGCCCCACGGCGAATGTGGACAGGCCCATCAGCACGATGGTGACCAGGAAGGTGTACTTGCGGCCAATCATGTCGCCCAGGCGGCCAAACACCAATGCACCGAACGGCCGCACCAGGAAGCCGGCGGCAAAGGCCATGAGGGCGAAAATGAAGGCGGTGGTGTCGTTCACCCCAGCGAAGAACTGCTTGCTGATGACTGCTGCCAACGCACCATAGAGAAAAAAGTCATACCACTCGAAAACCGTGCCGAGGGATGACGCGAAAATGATCTTGCGTTCTTCACGGCTGCTGGAGCTGCTGGCTGCCGCACCCTGCTCTTGGATGTAATCCGACATCGTTGCTGTCCTCGGCCCGCAGGCCACAGTGATTATTCTTTTTGTTCCACTGTCGGCGGCTTTTGACCGCGAGCCGCCGGTGTTGCACGCACCCGGGTCAGGGGGTCGGTATTGCGTCTTCGTTCAAATAGGTCTGGGTAGCAGCTCCTTTGAGGATCAGTTGCGCCGCCTTCTCGGCGATCATCAGGGTAGGTGAACAGGTATTGCCGGAGGTGATGTTCGGCATGATCGAAGCGTCGGCCACGCGCAGGCCGGGGATACCATGTACGCGCAGCTGGTTATCCACAACGTCCATGGCCCCGTTGCCCATGCGGCAAGTACCGACGGGGTGGAAGATGGTCGTGCCGATCTGGCCGGCTGCTTCAAACAATTGTTCTTCGGTTTGCAGGGCTGGCCCGGGCAGGTACTCCCTGGGCGCGAATGCGGCGAGGGCCGGGGCCTGGACGATACGCCGGGTAAGACGAATGGAATCGGCAGCGACGCGCAGGTCCTGTGGGTCACTGAGGTAATTGGGGTCGATCAGCGGTGTGCTGTTCATGTCGGTACTGCGAATGTCGATACGCCCCCGGCTGGCCGGGCGCAAGTTGCACACCGAGGCGGTGAACGCCGGGAACTGATGCAGCGGCTCGCCGAAACGCTCCAGTGACAGCGGCTGCACGTGGTACTGCACATTGGCGGTGGCATGCTCGGGGCTTGAACGCACGAACGCACCCAGTTGGCTTGGCGCCATTGCCAGCGGGCCGCTGCGGTCATACAGGTAACGCAGGCCCATGCCCATCTTGCCCCACAGGCTGTTGGCCATCTGGTTCAACGTGCGGGTGTTGCGGATCTGGTAGATCAGGCGCAGTTGCAGGTGGTCCTGAAGGTTGCCACCAACCCCCGGCATGTCGTGGCGGACGCCGATACCCAGGCTTTCCAGCAGCTGGCGCGGGCCGATGCCGGAGCGCTGCAGAATACCGGGTGACCCCACGGCGCCAGCGCAAAGGATGATCTCGCGCCGCGCCGCAAACTCATGCCAGGCGCCTTGCCAAAATGCTTTCACGGCCCGCGCCCGGGTGTTGTTGAGCAGTACCTGGTCAACCTGAACGCCGGTCAGCACGGTGAGATTGGGGCGATTCTTTATCGGCCGCAGGAAGGCTTTGGAGGCATTCCAGCGCACGCCACTGCGCTGGTTGACCTGAAAATATCCACAGCCTTGGTTGTCGCCGGTGTTGAAGTCATCCACCTTGCCGATACCGCTTTGCTCGGCAGCATCACGGAACGCATCGAGGATCGGCCAGCTGTAGCGCTGGCGCTCGACCCGCCATTCGCCGTGCCCGCCGTGGTGCTCGCTGGCGCCAGCAAAATGGTTTTCGCTGGCCTTGAACAGCGGCAGTACATCTTTCCATGCCCAACCGTCATTGCCTTGCTCGGCCCAACGGTCATAGTCGGCCGCCTGGCCGCGCATGTAGATCATGCCGTTGATCGAAGAACAGCCACCCAGCACCTTGCCGCGCGGGTAACCCAGTGCGCGACCGCCAAGGCCAGCCTGGGCCTCGGTCTTGAAGCACCAGTCGGTGCGCGGGTTGCCGATGCAGTAGAGATAACCCACGGGAATGTGGATCCAGGGGTAGTTGTCGCGGCCACCCGCTTCCAGCAACAAGACGCGGCAGGACGGATCGGCGGACAAACGATTGGCAAGCAGGCAACCGGCAGGACCGGCACCGACGACCACGTAGTCGAAGACAGAATCGGCTGATGGCATGTGCAACCTCGGGCCTGATTATTATTCTTGTCCCGATCCATCTTAGTGAGTAATTTCGTGGAGGGAACACGAGATTTCGCGCAGCCGCTGTGCGTTTTAGCACAGCGGTAGCCTGTACTGGCCTCTTCGCGGGCACGCCCGCTCCCACAGGGTTTCGCTGTACCTGTGGGAGCGGGCATGCCCGCGAAGAGGCCAGAACGAACTGCCTAAAAGGATCAGCATGTTCGACTGGAACGATCTGCGGTTTTTCCTCGAGTTGCAGCGCAGCGGCCGCCTGCTTACCGCCGCCAAGCGCCTCAATACCACCCACAGCACCGTGGCCCGGCATATCGAGAGCATCGAGCAAAGCCTGGGCACCGCGCTGTTCGTGCAACATGCCCAAGGCTACGAGCTGACCCCCTCGGGCCAGGCCCTGCTCAAACATGCCGAGGCCATGGAGAACGTCGCGCTGCTGGCGCAGGAAGAAATCACCCAGGCCATCACCCCGCTGGGCAAGATTCGCCTGGGGGTGACCGAAGGCATCGGCATCATGTTCTTCACCCCGCGCATGAACGCACTGTTCGAGCGCTACCCCGGCCTTGAAGTGGAACTGGTCGCCGTACCGCGCTTCGTCAGCATCCTCAACCGCGAAGCCGAAATCAGCATCCACCTGGAGCGCCCTAATGCCGACCTGCTGATTACCCGCAAACTCACCGACTATCGCTTGGCCTTGTACGCCAGCCCCGACTACCTGGACCGCGCACCGCCCCTGCGCAACCGCGAGGACCTGGCCCGGCACAGCTGGATCGGCTACGTCGACGACCTGTTGTTCAGCCAGGAGCTGCTGTTTCTCAACAGCTTCTGCCGCGCCCCGAGCGTGGTGTTTCGCAGCACCAGCGTAATTGCCCAACAGGCCGCTGCCCGCGCCGGGCTTGGCATCGCCGTACTGCCCAACTACATGGCCCGCCACGACCCGGCGCTGGTGCGTGTACTGCCTGGCGAAACCATCCAGCGCAGCTACTGGATCTGTACTCGCCGCGAACTGCACAAATCGGTACGCCTACGGGTGGTGTGGGACTACCTGCTGGCGCTTTGCGCGGCGGAACAGGACGAGCTGTTAGCTCAATAGCGCCTTGCCAGCCAATAGCAATGCGGCAACCCAACCAGCCATGGCAAACAGCTGTTGCAAGCGCGGCCCTGCCAGCCTTACTGCCAATGGCCGCGCCAGCAGCAGGCCGATCACTGCGCCGACGGCGAACGGCGCACCGACTTGCCAGTGCATCACACCCGCCAGGCTGGCACTGACCACACTGCCGGTCGACACCAGGGCGATCACTGCCAGCGAGGTGGAAACGATGCTGGCCATGCGCAGGTTGGTATAACGGTTGAGGGCCGGGATGATGACGAATCCTCCACCCACGCCTAACAGGCCAGACAGCAACCCGGACAAAGCACCGGTGAATGCCAGGGCGCGAGCGCAGGGCAGGGTCCAGCGCAAGCGGCCCTGCAAAGGGTTGAGTACACAGGGTTCGATGTAGCGATGAGCGTCATTGGTTTCGCCGCGCAATTCCTTGGCAGCCTTGCGCCAGATGCGCAGGCAGGCATACACCAGCACACCAGCGAACACCAACTGCAAAGGGGTATTCGGCAAGTGGTGAGCCAGCATCAACCCAAAGGGCGAAGCTACTACGCCGATCAACGCAATGAACAGCGCCGCTCGATAACGCACCAGCCCCTGGCGCAAGCCCAGCACCGCACCAACCGCCGCCGCCATGCCTACTGCCAACAGGCCGACCGGTGCAGCCTCGACCATCGACAAGCCCAAACCAAACACCAGCAACGGCACTGCAAGAATGCCACCGCCAGCGCCGGTCAACGCAAGCACCGCACCGATAATCGCGCCCAGCCCGGCGCCCAACAATTGATGTTCGATCACTGCCTACCCTCAGCTACTAGTGGCTGCGGGCGGGCCAGCCACTCGCGGCCCTTCAGCATGCCCTGCCAATACAACGGCGGCAGCGCCTGCGCCTTGAGCAACCAGGCCAGACGCGTCGGCTTGCGACCATCCAGCAACCAATTGGGGAAGCTCGGTGCCAGCTTGCCGCCATAGGTAAATTCGGCCAGCACAATCTTGCCGCGTTCGACTGTCAGCGGGCATGAGCCATAGCCATCGTACTGAGCCAGGGTTGGCAACCTGCCCAGCGCCACCAGCACGTTGTTGGCCACTACCGGTGCCTGCTTGCGAGCAGCCGCAGCGGTCTTGGCATTGCTGGTATTGGCCACGTCACCCAGGGCATGGATATTGGTGTACTTGCGGTGGCGCAGGGTATGCGGGTCGACGTCGACCCAGCCGGTGCTGTCGGCCAATGGGCTTTCGCGAATGAAATCCGGCGCCACCTGTGGCGGTACCACATGCAGCATGTCGAAGGCTTCAGTGCGTGATTCGCTGCTGCCATCAGCCAAGGTGCGCACGAAGGTGGCGCACTTTCCAGGCCCATCCACGGCTACCAGTCGGTGGGAAAAGTTGAGATCCACAGCGTATTTTTCAATGTACTTCATCAGCGCGGGCACGTAGTCCGCCACACCGAACAACACTGCGCCGGCATTGAAAAAGCTGGCTTTCACCGCCCCCAGGTGGCCGTGACGCAGCCAGTGGTCGCACGACAGGTACAGCGCCTTCTGCGGCGCACCCGCACATTTGATCGGCATGGGCGGCTGGCTGAACACGGCTCGGCCTTGCTTGAGCTTCTGCACCAGCTCCCAGGTGTAGGGCGCCAGGTCGTAGCGATAGTTGGAGGTGACGCCGTTACGGCCCAAGGTCTCACTGAGCCCTTCGATGGCAGCCCAGTCCAGTTTGAGCCCAGGGCAGACGACCAGCTGTTCATAGCTGATGGCGGAGCCGTCTTCGAGGACCACCAGTTGGCCCAGCGGGTCGAACACCTGCACCCGCGCCTTGACCCAACGCACACCGCGCGGGATGGTCGAGGCCATGGTGCGGGCAGTACTCGGGGCGTTGAACACGCCGGCGCCGACCATGGTCCAGCCGGGTTGGTAGTAATGCACTTCGGCGGGGTCGATCAAGGCAACGTCGAGTGACGGGTCACGGCTGATCAGGCTGGAAGCAGTGGCGATACCGGCGGCACCGGCACCGACGATGACCACCTTGTGGTGGTCGGTATTGGCAGAGGACAACAAGGCAGGCATGGCGGTAAATCCTGGAAATCTGGTTATGGGGCAGGGCGGTTACAGCTTGTTCAGCGGGATCTTCAAATAGCTCACGCCGTTCTCTTCGGGCGCGGGAAGCTGGCCGCTGCGCATGTTCACCTGTACCGAAGGCAGGATCAGCACGGGCATGTCGAGGGTCTTGTCGCGGGCTTCACGCATGGCGACGAAACTGTCCTCATCGATGCCCTGGCGAATGTGGATGTTGCTGGCGCGCTGCTCGGCCACGGTAGTGACGTACTGCATGTCGCGGCCACCTGGCAGGTAGTCGTGGCACATGAACAGCCGGGTCTGGTCGGGGAACGCCAGCAGACGACGGATCGAACGGTACAGGGTGCGGGCATCGGCACCCGGGAAGTCGCAGCGGGCAGTGCCGTAATCGGGCATGAACAAGGTATCGCCGACGAATACAGCGATCTCACCGGCGTCCTGGATCATGAAGCTCATGCACGCTGGGGTATGCCCTGGGGTGTGCAGTGCACGGGCATGCAGGTTGCCAATATGGAAACCTTCCTCATCTTCAAACAACACGTCGAACTGGCTGCCATCGCGGGCAAAGCCGGGCTCAGCGTTGAACAAGGCCCCGAACACTTTCTGCACCTGGGTGATGTGCGCGCCGATGGCGGTATGGCCGCCCAGCTGTTCTTTCAGGTATGCCGCCGCTGAGAGGTGGTCGGCATGCACATGGGTTTCCAGCACCCACTGCACGTCAGCCCCCAAGGCCTTCACCCGGTCGATCAACTGGTCCGCCGAGGCGGTACAGGTACGCCCTGACTTCGGGTCATAGTCCAGGACGCTGTCGATCAATGCACACTTGCGGGTTTCGCCGTCCATGACCAGATAGCTGATGGTCGAGGTCGCCTTGTCGAAGAAGGCCTCCACGTGAAGGTTGTTGCCGATGATCATCACGTTCTCCAATTTATCTGCCACGCCCTAGTAGAGGCGTAGGCAGTGAATGGAGGTTTATCAAGATGCATGCCAGGCTTTTTCCAAAAGACGGCCCAACAAAGCCTGCCATTTCTGGCGCCTTCCCGGCCGCTTGGCAGAGGTATTGGCAGTCGACTGTCGGCCAATGGCAGTGTTTGGCAGTCCTTGTTACCCTGCGCCGGTCATCCAAACGGTGCCGACATGCCTGAAGCCCAACCCCTCATACTGGCCCTGGTGTCCTACCTTGAGCACGATGCCTTGCCGACCATCGTGCTGGACACCGACTACAACATCCTGGCCGCCAACGCCGCCTACCGCCGCCAGTTCGGTCACCACGAACAAGCGCCGTTGGGCGAGAAGTGCCATAAGGTCTCGCATCACTACGCCGTGCCATGCGACCAGGCCGGTGAGCATTGCCCGATGCGCAAGGCCTGGGACAGCAAGTTGCCGGAGAGGGTCTTGCACATTCATCACACCCCACGCGGCCCCGAGCATGTGGATGTCGAGCTGCGCCCGATCCTGGATGAGCAGGGCAGGGTGGTGGCGTATGTCGAGCGGCTGACCACCATCACCCTCGCTTCGGCGCAGCCTCAGGAACAAGGGCTGGTCGGCCGGGCGCCAGCGTTCAAGGTTGCACTGGCCAGCCTTCAACGTGCGGCACCAGCGCAGATTCCTGTGTTGCTGCAGGGGGAATCGGGAACGGGCAAGGAGCTGTTTGCCCGGGCAGTGCACATGGGTAGCCCGAGGGCCAATGGTCCGCTGGTGGTAGTCGACTGCACCGGCCTGACCGAGTCGTTGTTCGAGAGTGAATTGTTCGGTTACGAGAAGGGCGCGTTCACTGGCGCCAACCAGCGCAAGATCGGCCTGGCTGAGGCCGCGCATGGCGGTACCCTGTTCCTCGATGAAATTGGCGAAGTGCCGCTGGCGATGCAGGTGAAGCTGCTGCGCCTTATCGAGTCTGGTAGCTTCCGCCCGGTGGGCAGCCTGCGCACGGTGCATTCCGATTTTCGCCTGGTATCGGCCACCCACAAACCGCTCAGGCAGATGGTCGCGGAAGGTAGCTTCCGCGAAGACCTCTACTACCGCATCAGCGGTTTCCCGATTCGTCTGCCGGCGTTGCGCGAGCGAGTCGAAGACCTGCCGTTGCTGGCGCAGAGCCTGCTGCAACGCATGACCGGCAAATCAACGACCAGCTTGAGCGACGATGCCTTGCAGCAGCTTGGGTTACATCCGTTTCCGGGGAACATCCGCGAGCTGCGCAATATTCTGGAGCGGGCGCGATTGTTTGCTGATGACGGGGTGATTCGACCGGAGCATTTGCCGGAAGACATTGGGCCAGCGTCAGTAGTGAAGTCGGGCCTACGGCGCAATGACCTAGGGGATTTGGCGCAGGCCCTTGAACAGTTCAAGGGCTCGCGCAGTGAGCTTGCGCTTCATTTAGGCATGAGCGAACGCACGCTATATCGCCGCTTGAAGGCGCTCGGCCTGAACTAGGTACTGCCGACTGGCGCAGTCTTTGTGGGAGCGGGCATGCCCGCGAACACCGGCAAAGCCGGTGCCATCCACCGTGTCGCCTGTTTCGCGGCGGTTCGACGCCTCGACACGCCCGCTCCCACAGTGACCGCGCCAACTTTTAGAACTGAGCAAGGGCCCACCTTTACCCGACCTTTACCTCTGTCCTGACATTAAACCGCCAAATCAGTGGTCTGATTGGTTAACCGTACAGAGGACCGCATCAAATGAAGAAAACCCTAACCGTGATCTGCGCCGCGCTCATGCTCAGCGCACCGCTGGCCAGCTTCGCGCAGCCGGGCCCACCCGACCGGCATGATGGTGGCCCTTCGCACCAAGGCAACCCGCCGCATGGTCAACCGCAACAACAAGGCCGACATGACAACGGCCGCGGTCCCGCTTACCGTGACCCGAACTTCCGCCCACAACAAGGCATGCCGGTACCCCACCAGCAGTGGCAGCGTGGGCATGCTGTTGACCCGCACTACCGTGGTGACCGCTACTGGGTGACCGACTGGAAAGCGCGCCACCTTTACGCGCCACCACGGGATCATCGTTGGTTGTACGTGAATGGCGACTATGTGCTGGTGGCAATTGCCAGTGGTGTGATCGTGAACATTCTCACTGGCTATTAATTTTTCAGGCACTAAAAAGCCCGCATCAGCGGGCTTTTTAGTATCTGTCGATTTATACCTGATCAGAAGTCCAGGTTCGACACCGACAGCGCGTTGCTTTCAATGAACTCACGACGCGGCTCGACTGCATCACCCATCAGGGTGTTGAAAATCTGGTCAGCCGCAATCGCATCCTCGATGGTGACCTTGAGCATACGGCGGACGGTCGGGTCCATGGTGGTTTCCCACAACTGGTCCGGGTTCATCTCACCCAGCCCTTTGTATCGCTGGATGGTATGACGCTTGGTGGTCTCGTTCATCAGCCAGTCCAGGCCTTCCTTGAACTCGGCGATTGCCTTGCGACGCTCACCGCGCTGCACGTAGGCACCTTCACCCAACAGGCTCGACAGCTTGGCACCAATGTTCACCACCGTGCGGTAGTCATTGCTGCCGAAGAAGTCGCGGTTGAAGGTGACGTAGCTGGCCAGGCCGTGAGAGGTGACTTCCACTTCCGGCAGCCATACGTTGCGTTCTTTGTCTTCCCGCAGGCTGGCGTTGTAAACCAGGCCAGACTTCTGGCTGTTGTTCAGGCGTGCCTGGAACTGGGCAAGCCAGGCTTGCATCACAGCGTGGTCACCCAACTGCTCCAGCGTCACCTCTGGCAGGTAGATGAAGTGCTCGGTGATGTCTTCCGGGTACAGGCGCGAAAGGCGCTTGAGGGTTTTCATCACGCTGCGGAACTCGTTCACCAGGCTTTCCAGTTGCACACCGGAAACTGCTGGCGCCGATTCGTCCAGGTGCAGGCTGGCATCCTCCAGGGCCGACTGAGTCATGTACTCTTCCATGGCCTCGTCGTCCTTGATGTACTGCTCCTGCTTGCCTTTCTTCACCTTGTACAGTGGAGGCTGGGCGATGTAGATGTAGCCACGCTCGACCAGCTCTGGCAGCTGACGGAAGAAGAAAGTCAGCAGCAGGGTACGGATGTGCGAACCGTCGACGTCAGCATCGGTCATGATGATGATGTTGTGATAACGCAGCTTGTCGATGTTGTACTCTTCGCGGCCGATACCACAGCCCAGCGCGGTGATCAGCGTGCCGACTTCCTGGGACGAGATCATCTTGTCGAAGCGTGCTTTCTCGACGTTGAGGATTTTACCCTTCAGCGGCAGGATCGCCTGGGTACGGCGGTTACGGCCTTGCTTGGCCGAACCACCGGCGGAGTCACCCTCCACCAGGTACAGTTCGGAAAGGGCAGGGTCCTTCTCCTGGCAGTCAGCCAACTTGCCCGGCAGGCCGGCGATATCCAGCGCACCTTTGCGGCGAGTCATCTCACGGGCTTTACGCGCCGCTTCACGGGCACGGGCTGCGTCGATCATCTTGCCAACGACGGCCTTGGCTTCGTTCGGGTTTTCCAGCAGGAAGTCGGCGAAGTACTTGTTCATCTCCTGTTCCACGGCGGTTTTCACCTCCGAGGAAACCAGCTTGTCCTTGGTCTGCGAGCTGAACTTCGGGTCCGGTACTTTCACCGAGATGATCGCGGTCAGGCCTTCACGGGCGTCGTCACCCGTGGTTGCCACCTTGTTCTTCTTGGCCAGGCCTTCCTGCTCGATGTAGCTGTTCAGGCTACGGGTCAACGAGGAACGGAAGCCAACAAGGTGCGTACCGCCGTCACGCTGCGGAATGTTGTTGGTGAAGCACAGCAGGTTTTCGTTGAAGCTGTCGTTCCATTGCAGGGCGACTTCAACACCCACGCCGTCGTCACGCTGTACGTTGAAGTGGAAGACCTGGGAGTTGACCGGGGTCTTGTTGGTGTTCAGGTACTCGACGAACGCACGCAGGCCGCCTTCGTACTTGAAGAACTCTTCCTTACCGCTGCGCTCATCCTTCAACAGAATGCCAACGCCCGAGTTCAGGAACGACAACTCGCGAATACGCTTGGCCAGGATGTCCCAGCTGAAGTGGATATTCTTGAAGGTCTCAGCCGACGGTTTGAAGTGGATGTGAGTACCGGTGGTTTCGCTCTCACCCACAACTGCCATCGGCGCTTGTGGTACGCCGTGAACGTAGGTCTGTTCCCAGATCTTGCCGCTGCGGCGAACGGTCAGCACCAACTTCTCGGACAGGGCGTTCACAACTGAAACACCCACGCCGTGCAGGCCGCCGGATACCTTATAGGAGTTATCGTCGAACTTACCGCCGGCGTGCAGTACGGTCATGATGACCTCGGCTGCGGAAACGCCTTCTTCTTTATGCACGTCAACTGGAATGCCGCGACCGTTGTCGCGCACACTGATGGATTCGTCAGGGTGGATGATGACGGTGATGTCATCGCAGTGACCGGCGAGGGCTTCGTCGATCGAGTTGTCGACCACCTCGAAGACCATGTGGTGCAGGCCGCTACCATCATCGGTGTCGCCAATGTACATGCCGGGACGCTTGCGTACGGCATCCAAACCTTTCAGCACCTTGATGCTGGAGGAGTCGTACGTTTGATTTTCGCTCATGCCTTCACTCCCGATGGTCGTGGGTCTGGGTGATACGGCCTTGTTCCACGTGGAACAAAGCAACTGGCGTTTCCGTCTGCCAGCCTTCCCTCAGTAATTCGTGGTCTACACAGGTGATGAACACCTGGCAGCGTAATTCTTCAAGCAAGCGGCACAGCGCGCGGCGATGCTTATCGTCCAGTTCGGACGGCAAGTCATCCACGAGATAAATACAGTGACCGCGGCGAGCCTGGCTAACGAGGTGGCCTTGGGCAATACGCAATGCGCATACCACCAGCTTTTGCTGACCACGCGACAGGATGTCGGCTGCGTTATTGGCAGCCAGACGAAGACGCAGATCAGCACGCTGCGGACCGGCCTGGGTATGGCCCATCTGCTGATCGCGAAGGAGAGAGGAGGCGAGTACTTCTTGCAGTTCCCGGTCCTTGTCCCAGCCTCGATAGTAGCTCAGGGTCAACCCGTCCAGCTCGACCAGTTCGCTCAGGGTTCGCTCGAAGACGGGCTTCAAGGCCTTGATGTAATTGCGACGGTATTCATCTATTTCCGCGCTGGCCAGGCACAACTCCCGGTCCCAGGCGGCTTGCGAAGCTGGGTCAAGTGTACCATGACGCAACCATGAGTTCCGCTGCCGCAGCGCCTTCTGCAGCCGTTGCCAGGCCGGCAGAAAACGAGGTTCCACGTGGAACACCCCCCAATCCAGGAACTGGCGGCGGATTTTCGGGGCGCCTTCCAACAGCCGGAAGCTGTCCGGGTTGATGAGCTGAAGCGGTAGCAACTCCGCCAGTTGCGCAGCGCTGCGCGCATTTTGCCCATCAATGCGAATCGAGAACTCCCCCTGACGCTCCCGAGATACACCCAGTTTGCTGGTGCCACCCTCGGTCAACTCCACCTCGCCGAACACGGTACAGGCAGGCTGTTCGTACTGAATGACCGGGTTCAAACGGGTGCTACGGAAAGACCGAGCCAGACCAAGCAGGTGCACGGCCTCAAGCACGCTGGTCTTGCCACTGCCGTTGGCGCCGTAAAGGATGTTGATGCGGGGGGAGGGTGAGAGTGTCACCGGGTGCAAGTTGCGCACCGCGGTGACCATGATACGTCGAAGGGACATTTCGCCTGCTACAGGTTACAGGCGCATCGGCATGACAACGTAGGAAGAATCGTCATTGCCAGCTTCCTGCAGCAGGGCACTGCTGTTGGAATCAGACAGAATCAGACGAACTTGCTCAGTAGTCATAACGCCCAGCACGTCCAGCAGGTAGCTGACGTTGAAGCCGATTTCCAGGGAGCTACCTTCGTAGTCCACGCTGATTTCTTCTTCCGCTTCTTCCTGCTCGGGGTTGTTGGCCTGGATCTTCAACTGGCCAGCAGCCAGTTGCAGGCGGATACCACGGTATTTCTCGTTGGAGAGAATCGCAGTGCGGCTGAAGGCTTCACGCAGGGCCTGACGGTCACCGACCACCAATTTATCGCCGCCCTTGGGCAATACGCGCTCGTAGTCCGGGAACTTGCCGTCCACCAGCTTGGAGGTGAAGGTGAATTCACCGGTAGTGGCACGAATGTGGTGTTGGCCCAGAACAATGCTGACCATGCCTTCCGGATCGGTCAGCAGGCGCGCCAGCTCCAGGATGCCTTTGCGCGGCACGATGACCTGGTGGCGATCTTCCTGCTCGATCGGCGCGGTCATGGAGCACAGCGCCAGACGGTGGCCATCAGTGGACACTGCGCGCAGGGTGTTACGGGAAACCTCCAGCAGCATGCCGTTGAGGTAGTAACGCACATCCTGCTGAGCCATGGCGAAGCTGGTGCGCTCGATCAGACGGCGCAGCTTGCTCTGTTCCAGATTGCAGGTCAGCGACCCCGGGCCTTCTTCCACAGTCGGGAAGTCATTGGCTGGCAGGGTCGACAGGGTAAAGCGGCTGCGGCCGGCCTTTACCAACAGTTTCTGCTCGTCGACCTTTATATCGATCAGGGCGTCGTTCGGCAGGCTTTTGCAAATGTCCATCAGCTTGCGCGCCGGCACAGTGATTTCGCCAGGCTCCGCCGGCTCTTCCAGTTGTACGCGGCCTACCAGTTCGACTTCCAGGTCGGTACCGGTCAACGACAGTTGCTGGCCTTGCACGACCAGCAGTACGTTGGACAGGACCGGCAAGGTCTGACGGCGCTCGACGACACCGGCGACCAGTTGCAGGGGTTTCAACAGGGCTTCGCGTTGAATGGTGAAATGCATGGTCTAGTCCCTTGCCTTCAATTAGCTGCGCAGACGGCCATCAGGTCGTCAGCGTCCGCAGCAGGTTCTTGTAGTCCTCGCGGATGTCCGCGTCGGATTCCTTCAATTCGTTGATCTTGCGGCAGGCATGCAGCACGGTCGTGTGGTCACGGCCACCAAACATGTCGCCGATTTCCGGCAGACTGTGGTTGGTCAGCTCCTTGGAAAGGGCCATGGCCACCTGGCGTGGGCGTGCGACA
The DNA here is from genome assembly GCF_044769185.1 of Pseudomonas sp. NPDC090592. Taxonomy (NCBI): domain Bacteria; kingdom Pseudomonadati; phylum Pseudomonadota; class Gammaproteobacteria; order Pseudomonadales; family Pseudomonadaceae; genus Pseudomonas; species Pseudomonas sp. NPDC090592. The sequence continues at coordinate 95,263 of NZ_JBIVXJ010000016.1, read as the reverse complement.
GAGCGCGAACGACGCTTGGACAACAGATCAGAGATCTTGATCTTGTAGTACTCGGCGACGGTACGCTGAATGTTATCCACACTGACCAGTTTGTCTTGCAGCGCCAACAGGTCTTTAAGCGACTCGCGGATCAGCTCGATAGTGATATCGCGGCCCATGAAGTGCGAGTGGGCAATGACCCGTTTCAGGGCACCTTCCAGCTCACGTACGTTGGAACGGATACGTTGAGCAATGAAGAAGGCCGCATCATGAGGTAGCTCGACCTTGGCCTGGTCAGCCTTCTTCATCAGGATGGCCACGCGGGTTTCCAGCTCGGGTGGCTCGACAGCCACCGTCAGCCCCCAACCAAAGCGCGACTTCAAGCGCTCTTCCAGGCCTTCGATCTCCTTGGGATAACGATCAGAGGTAAGGATTACCTGCTGGCCGCCCTCGAGCAGGGCGTTGAAGGTGTGGAAAAACTCTTCCTGAGAGCGCTCTTTGCGGGCAAAGAACTGGATATCGTCGATCAGCAACGCATCCACCGAGCGGTAGAAGCGCTTGAATTCGTTGATGGCGTTGAGCTGCAGGGCCTTGACCATGTCTGCGACGAAACGCTCCGAATGCAGGTACACGACCTTGGCGTTCGGGTTCTTCTTCAACAAGTGGTTACCCACAGCATGCATGAGGTGGGTCTTACCCAAGCCCACGCCGCCGTAAAGGAACAGTGGGTTGTAACCATGCTTGGGGTTATCGGCCACCTGCCAGGCAGCTGCACGCGCCAGCTGGTTCGACTTACCTTCGACGAAGGTGTCGAAGGTGAAGGTGCGGTTCAGGTAGCTGGTGTGCTTGAGCGCACCTTCAACCTGCACGGTGCGCTGTTCGGTCCGGGCACTGCTGGCGGGTGCCGTTGCCGGCTCGGCCATGGCATCGAAGCTGTCACGCGAGGACTGCTCGGCCAGCTCATTGACCAGCACAGGCTCAACGGCCGCAACAGTAACCGGCTCGACCGCCGCCACCGCCGGCACAGCCTTTGGCGCCTGGCTTTGCGCCAGCGATGCCGCCACAGCGGCACTGACCGGCGCGTTGGGCGCAGCGCGTGGGGCCGAACTGCGGCGGCTGCCTATTAACAAGGAAAGGGCAGGCGCGATACCGCTACCGTTTTCGCCCAACAGCTCGAGCAAACGGCCCAGGTACTTTTCATTGACCCAATCGAGAACGAAACGGTTAGGCGCATAGACGCGCAACTCGTCGCCTTCGGCTTCGACCTGTAGCGGACGGATCCAGGTGTTGAATTGCTGGGCAGGCAGTTCATCGCGCAGAAGCTCTACGCACTGCTGCCAAAGTTCCACTGACACGGATATCCCCTGAGTTTGAAAGCCGGATGAGGCAAAAGCAAACCGCCATTGTACCGCTCGATCGATCAGTTATCCACATGTGGACACGTTAGGATCCATGACAAAACAGCCATTTATCGACCAAAACGACCTCGCCGGACTGTGAATAAGCTCTGTGGATAACCCGGCATGAGGGCTATGCACAACCCTGAGACCCAGCCTGTTGATAACTCACCTGTGGGTAAGTATCCTTTTAATCCACAGGTTTCGACCACGATCAAAACAAGCGCAGCACCGTTTGAGAACAAGGTTATGAAACGCTGTACAGCACGTGATTCATGGCCTGTATACGGTTATCCACAGAAGGTTATCCACTTAAGATTTATAAGTTCTTCAGAAAAGCTTTTTATATGTCTCTTCTTTTTTTTCATGTTGTCCCTTCCTCGTGTGTCCGATCAAGCACCCTTTGCCGATGACCGAACGTGCACCGTCCATCCCGTGCTCTATATGGAAAGGTTGGTTGGAAATTGACCTATGGGCTTGCTTTCTCTAGAATCGCCGGTCTCTTAAAAAGGGGGCCATCCCGGCCCGTCGTCGACAAACCAGGTAACACGCCATGAAACGTACTTTCCAACCAAGCACCATCAAGCGCGCCCGCACCCACGGTTTCCGTGCCCGTATGGCTACCAAGAACGGCCGCGCTGTTCTGTCGCGTCGTCGTGCCAAAGGCCGTAAGCGTCTGGCCATTTGATTTTTCGGCACAGGTGGTGAGTCAGGACTTCAGTCGGGAAAAGCGACTGCTTACACCCCGACATTTCAAAGCGGTCTTCGACTCCCCAACCGGCAAGGTTCCAGGGAAAAACCTGCTGATCCTTGCTCGCGAGAACGGTCTCGATCACCCACGGCTTGGCCTGGTGATCGGCAAGAAGAGCGTCAAGCTCGCTGTTCAACGCAACCGCCTCAAGCGCTTGATGCGCGATTCCTTTCGTCTGAACCAGCAATTGCTTGCCGGCCTGGACATTGTGATCGTCGCGCGCAAGGGATTGGGTGAAGTAGAAAACCCGGAATTGCACCAACACTTTGGCAAGCTCTGGAAACGCCTGGCTCGCAGCCGGCCAACCCCAGCAGTCACCGCCAATTCCGCAGGGGTAGACAGCCAAGATGCGTAAACTGGCACTCGTTCCGATCCAGTTTTACCGTTACGCCATTAGTCCTCTGATGGCCAGTCACTGTCGTTTTTTCCCCAGTTGCTCCTGTTACGCTTATGAAGCCATCGAAAACCATGGCCTCTGGCGTGGTGGGTGGCTGGCCGTTCGTCGCCTGGGGCGTTGTCATCCGTGGAATGACGGCGGTTTCGACCCCGTTCCACCCGCTCCTTCCTCCCGAACTTCTTCGATAGCCGAGTAATCATGGATATTAAACGCACGATCCTGATCGCCGCGCTGGCAGTCGTGTCCTACGTCATGGTCCTGAAGTGGAACGATGACTACGGCCAGGCTGCCCTGCCGACTCAGAATACTGCTGCCAGCACTGTTGCTCCGGGCTTGCCCGATGGCGTGCCGGCCGGTAACAACGGCGCCAGTGCCGATGTACCGAGCGCCAACGCCGAATCGAGCCCTGCCGAACTGGCACCGGTCGCACTCAGCAAGGACCTGATCCGGGTCAAGACCGACGTCCTGGAACTGGCTATCGATCCAGTTGGTGGTGACATCGTCCAGCTGAACCTGCCGAAATACCCACGCCGTCAGGACCACCCGAACATCCCGTTCCAGTTGTTCGACAACGGTGGCGAGCGTGTTTACCTGGCACAAAGCGGCCTGACCGGTGCCAACGGCCCGGATGCCCGCGCCAGCGGCCGTCCGCTGTATGCTGCCGAACAGAAGAGCTACCAGCTGGCCGATGGCCAGGAACAACTGGTGGTCGACCTGAAGTTCAGCGACAACGGTGTCAACTACATCAAGCGCTTCAGCTTCAAGCGCGGTGAGTACGACCTGAATGTCAGCTACCTGATCGACAACCAGAGCGGCCAGGCCTGGAGCGGCAACATGTTTGCCCAGCTCAAGCGTGACGCCAGTGGCGATCCGTCCTCCAGCACTGCCACCGGCACTGCAACCTACCTGGGTGCAGCCCTGTGGACAGCTTCCGAGCCTTACAAAAAGGTCTCGATGAAGGACATCGACAAAGGTAGTTTGAAAGAAAATGTGTCTGGCGGCTGGGTTGCCTGGCTGCAGCACTACTTCGTGACCGCCTGGATTCCGGCAAAATCGGACAACAACGTTGTCCAGACCCGCAAGGACAGCCAGGGCAACTACATCATCGGCTACACCGGCCCGGCCCTCAGCGTGCCTGCAGGTGGCAAGGCCGAAACCACCGCCATGCTGTATGCCGGTCCGAAGATCCAGTCCAAGCTGAAAGAGTTGTCCCCAGGCCTGGAACTGACCGTCGACTACGGCTTCCTGTGGTTCATCGCCCAGCCGATCTTCTGGCTGCTGCAACATATCCACAGCCTGCTGGGTAACTGGGGCTGGTCGATCATCGTGCTGACCATGCTGATCAAAGGCCTGTTCTTCCCGCTGTCGGCTGCCAGCTACCGCTCCATGGCGCGCATGCGTGCCGTAGCGCCGAAGCTCGCTGCGCTGAAGGAACGCTTCGGTGACGATCGCCAGAAGATGTCCCAGGCGATGATGGAGCTGTACAAGAAAGAGAAGATCAACCCGCTGGGCGGCTGCCTGCCGATCCTGGTGCAGATGCCAGTGTTCCTGGCCCTGTACTGGGTACTGCTGGAAAGCGTGGAAATGCGCCAGGCCCCGTGGATGCTGTGGATTACCGACCTGTCGATCAAGGATCCGTTCTTCATCCTGCCGATCATCATGGGCGCCACCATGTTCATCCAGCAGCGCCTGAACCCGACGCCGCCGGATCCGATGCAGGCCAAGGTGATGAAAATGATGCCGATCATCTTCACCTTCTTCTTCCTGTGGTTCCCGGCTGGTCTGGTGCTGTACTGGGTTGTGAACAACTGCCTGTCGATTTCGCAGCAGTGGTACATCACCCGTCGTATCGAAGCAGCCACCAAAAAAGCTGCTGCTTGACGGGCTAGTACGCTAGCCTGTGAATAAAAAACGCCCCCTAGTGGGGCGTTTTTGCTATCTGTCGTTTTTGTCGTAGAGGCTTTCGAGCATGAACACTGTGCGTGAAACCATCGCCGCCATCGCTACCGCCCAAGGCCGTGGCGGTGTGGGTATTGTCAGGTTGTCCGGGCCCTTGGCTGGCAAGGCCGGGCAGTTGATCACCGGCCGTACCTTGACCCCTCGCCATGCCCACTACGGCCCGTTTCGCGATGATGAAGGGCTGGTATTGGACGAGGGCATTGCGTTGTTCTTCCCCGGGCCGAACTCGTTCACCGGTGAAGATGTGCTTGAACTCCAAGGCCACGGTGGCCCGGTAGTCCTGGACATGCTGCTGCAGCGCTGTGTACAAGTGGGTTGCCGCCTGGCCCGCCCGGGTGAGTTCAGCGAACGCGCGTTCCTCAACGACAAGCTCGACCTGGCCCAGGCAGAAGCGATCGCTGACCTGATCGAGGCCAGCTCCAGCCAGGCCGCGCGCAACGCCCTGCGCTCGCTGCAAGGTGAGTTCTCCAAACGTGTGCACAGCCTGACCGAGGCGCTGATTGCCCTGCGCATCTACGTCGAGGCGGCTATCGACTTTCCTGAGGAAGAGATCGACTTCCTCGCCGATGGCCACGTGCTGTCGATGCTCGATGCGGTGCGCGGCGAGTTATCCACCGTGCAGCGTGAGGCCGGGCAGGGTGCCTTGCTGCGTGACGGCATGACCGTGGTCATCGCCGGCCGGCCGAATGCCGGCAAGTCGAGCCTGCTGAACCAGTTGGCCGGCCGGGAAGCGGCAATCGTCACCGATATCGCCGGCACCACCCGGGACATCCTGCGCGAACATATCCACATAGACGGGATGCCGCTGCACGTGGTCGATACTGCTGGTTTGCGTGATACCGACGATCATGTGGAAAAGATCGGCGTGGAACGCGCCCTGAAGGCCATTGGCGAGGCTGACCGTGTGTTGCTGGTAGTCGACTCCACTGCACCTGAAGCCAGCGACCCGTTCGCGCTGTGGCCTGAGTTTCTCGACCAGCGGCCTGACCCGGCCAAGGTTACGCTGATTCGCAACAAGGCCGACCTGAGTGGCGAGCAGGTGGGGCTGGAACAGTGCGATGACGGGCATGTGACCATTACCCTCAGCGCCAAAGGCGACGATACCGGGCTGCAACTGCTGCGCGACCATCTGAAAGCCTGCATGGGTTACGAACAGACTGCCGAGAGTGGTTTCAGTGCCCGCAGGCGCCATCTGGATGCCTTGCGCCAGGCCAGCGAGCACCTGGAGCACGGCCGTGCCCAATTGACCCTGGCGGGCGCAGGAGAGTTGCTGGCAGAGGATTTGCGCCAGGCACAACATGCGCTTGGGGAAATCACCGGTGCATTCAGCTCGGATGACCTGCTGGGGCGGATTTTCTCCAGCTTCTGCATCGGCAAGTAATCCACAACCAGGCAAAACCAATAGCCGCTCCTTCGGGAGCGGTTTTTTTTTGCCTGAAATTCTTACTCAGCAAGGCGAACTGAGCACTTGTGGGAGCGGGCGCGCCCGCGAAGAGGCCCTTACAACCTGCAAAACCCTATGGCTGGACCGACGCTTTCGCGGGCATGCCCGCTCCCACCTTGTCTGCGCCAGCCTGCTGCTACGAAGATTTTTTTCACCCAGCAGTGAAATCTGCTTTCAGGAGCCCTGTGGAAAACCCTCCTTCAGCTCCGTTGATAAGCAGGCTTTTTTTCTGAGGACAAACCCGCCTGTGGGTAAACGGGTATTTAATCCACAGGCTAAATCGCGTTATCCATAGCCCTCATGCTACTCCAGCCACAGGGTTTAATTTCTCTCTACATAGCGTGAATCCTGAGCTACAGAGGTTTATCCACAGACAACGGTGTGCATAAGAATAAACATAAAAACAAAGCTTTTATAAATTTCTTCTTGTTGATTTCTGTTGTCTGCCACTCATCCACAGACTGGTCAAAATTTGCTCAGACGGTTTCTTTAAAGGGGGTGAAGTCCCTATACTTGTCCGCTTACCTTCTCTATTCGCAAAAACAGGCACGAGGTGCGTGGTGGATTTCCCTTCCCGTTTTGAAGTGATCGTCATCGGCGGCGGCCATGCCGGTACCGAGGCTGCGCTTGCGTCTGCACGCATGGGTGTGAAAACCCTGCTGTTGACCCATAACGTGGAAACCCTCGGTCACATGAGCTGCAACCCCGCCATCGGCGGTATTGGCAAAAGCCATCTGGTCAAAGAGATCGATGCCCTCGGCGGCGCCATGGCGCTGGCCACCGACAAGAGCGGCATCCAGTTCCGCGTTTTGAACAACCGCAAGGGCCCGGCCGTACGCGCCACCCGTGCACAGGCTGACCGCGCCATCTACAAGGCAGTGGTGCGTGAGATCCTGGAAAACCAGCCGAACCTGTGGATATTCCAGCAGTCCTGCGACGACCTGATCGTCGAACAGGACCAGGTCAAAGGCGTGGTGACCCAGATGGGCCTGCGTTTCTTCGCCGAATCGGTGGTACTGACCACCGGTACCTTCCTCGGCGGCCTTATCCACATTGGTCTGCAAAACCATTCCGGCGGTCGCGCCGGTGATCCGCCTTCGATTGCCCTGGCCCACCGCATGCGTGAACTGCCGCTGCGCGTCGGCCGCCTGAAAACCGGCACCCCGCCACGCATCGATGGCCGCTCGGTGGACTTCTCGGTGATGACCGAGCAGCCAGGCGACACGCCGATCCCGGTGATGTCGTTCATGGGCAATGCCGAAATGCACCCGCGTCAGGTGAGCTGCTGGATTACCCACACCAATTCACGCACCCACGAGATCATCGCCTCGAACCTCGACCGCTCGCCGATGTACTCGGGTGTGATCGAAGGCGTCGGCCCGCGCTACTGCCCGTCCATCGAAGACAAGATCCACCGCTTCGCCGACAAGGACAGCCACCAGGTGTTCATCGAGCCGGAAGGCCTGACCACCCACGAGCTGTACCCCAACGGTATTTCCACTTCGCTGCCGTTCGACGTGCAGTTGGAGCTGGTGCGTTCGATCCGCGGCATGGAAAACGCCCACATCGTTCGCCCGGGCTACGCCATCGAGTACGACTACTTCGACCCGCGCGACCTCAAGTACAGCCTCGAGACCAAAGTGATCGGTGGCCTGTTCTTTGCCGGCCAGATCAACGGCACTACCGGTTACGAAGAAGCCGGCGCCCAGGGTTTGCTGGCCGGGACCAACGCTGCCCTGCGGGCGCAGGGCCGTGACAGCTGGTGCCCGCGCCGCGACGAGGCATACATCGGCGTACTGGTCGACGACCTGATTACCCTGGGTACCCAGGAGCCGTACCGTATGTTTACCTCGCGTGCCGAGTACCGGCTGATCCTGCGCGAAGACAACGCCGACCTGCGACTGACCGAAAAGGGCCGTGAACTGGGCCTGATCGATGACCAGCGCTGGGCCGCCTTCTGCGCCAAGCGCGATGGCATCGAGCGTGAGGAACAGCGCCTGAAGTCGACCTGGGTACGGCCGAACACCGAGCAAGGCCAGGCGATTGTGGATAAGTTCGGCACCCCGCTGAGCCATGAGTACAGCCTGCTCAACCTGCTGGCGCGCCCGGAAATCGACTACGCTGGGCTGATCGAGGCGACCGGCGGTGAGGCGATTGATCCACAGGTAGCCGAGCAGGTCGAGATCCGCACCAAGTACGCCGGTTACATCGACCGCCAGCAGGATGAAATCGCCCGCCTGCGCGCCAGCGAAGACACCCGCCTGCCTGTGGATATCGACTACACGACGATTTCCGGCCTGTCCAAGGAGATCCAGGGCAAACTCGGCCAGACCCGTCCCGAGACGCTGGGCCAGGCTTCGCGCATCCCGGGCGTGACCCCGGCGGCGATTTCCCTGTTGCTGATTCACTTGAAAAAACGCGGCGCTGGCCGCGAATTGGAGCAAAGCGCTTGAGTTCCCTGGTCACCCCGCAACACGCTGAAGAGTTGTCCACAGGTGCGCGCCAGCTTGGTATCGAGCTGACTGCGCAGCAGCACGAAAAGCTGCTTGGCTACCTGGGCCTGTTGATCAAATGGAACAAAGCCTACAACCTGACTGCCGTGCGCGACCCGGACGAGATGGTCTCGCGTCACCTGCTCGACAGCCTCAGTGTCATGTCGTTTATCCACAGCGAGCGTGACAGCTGGCTGGATGTCGGTAGCGGCGGTGGCATGCCCGGCATCCCGTTGGCTATCCTGCACCCGCACAAGCGGGTGACGGTGCTGGACGCCAATGGCAAGAAGACCCGCTTCCTGACCCAGGTGAAAATGGAGCTGAAACTGGACAACCTCACGGTTATCCACAGCCGGGTCGAAGCCTTCCAGCCGGCACAACCGTTCGACGGAATCATCTCCCGCGCCTTCAGCAGCATGGAGAACTTCACCAACTGGACCCGCCATCTGGGCGACACCGGGACGCAATGGCTTGCAATGAAGGGGCTGCATCCTGCCGATGAACTGGTAGCATTGCCCGCAGACTTCACAGTGGAAAGCGAACAGGCCCTGACCGTTCCGGGTTGCCAGGGCCAGCGCCATCTGCTGATACTGCGCCGCAAGGCATGACTGGGAACACGCGCATCAATGGCTAAGGTATTCGCAATCGCGAACCAGAAAGGTGGTGTAGGCAAGACCACCACCTGTATCAATCTCGCCGCCTCGCTGGCTGCGACCAAGCGTCGTGTGCTGCTGATCGACCTCGATCCGCAGGGCAACGCCACCATGGGCAGTGGTGTGGACAAGCACGAGCTCGAGCACTCGGTCTACGACCTGTTGATCGGGGAATGCGACCTGGCCCAGGCCATGCATTACTCCGAGCACGGTGGCTTCCAGTTGCTGCCGGCCAACCGGGACCTGACCGCCGCCGAAGTGGTGCTGCTGGAAATGCAGGTCAAGGAAAGCCGTCTGCGCAACGCCCTGGCACCCATCCGCGAGAACTACGACTACATCCTCATCGACTGCCCGCCGTCGTTGTCGATGCTTACGCTCAACGCGCTGGTCGCTTCCGATGGCGTGATCATCCCCATGCAGTGCGAGTACTACGCACTGGAAGGTCTCAGCGATCTTGTGGATAACATCAAGCGCATCGCTGCCCGGTTGAACCCGGAGCTGAAGATCGAGGGCTTGCTGCGGACCATGTACGATCCGCGCCTGAGCCTGAACAACGATGTTTCGGCGCAGCTGAAGGAGCACTTTGGTCCGCAGCTGTACGACACGGTCATTCCGCGCAACATTCGCCTGGCCGAGGCCCCGAGTTTCGGCATGCCGGCCCTGGCCTACGACAAGCAATCGCGCGGCGCGCTGGCTTACCTGGCCCTGGCTGGGGAACTGGTTCGCCGTCAACGCCGTCAATCACGCACTGCACAAACAACTTAAGGAATCCGTATGGCCGTCAAGAAACGAGGTCTCGGACGTGGGTTGGATGCACTGCTCAGTGGTCCTTCCGTCAGCGCGCTCGAAGAGCAGGCTGTAAAGATCGACCACAAAGAACTGCAACACCTGCCGGTCGAACTGATCCAGCGCGGCAAATACCAGCCGCGCCGGGACATGGACCCGCAGGCGCTGGAAGAACTCGCGCACTCCATCCGCACCCATGGCGTCATGCAACCGATCGTGGTGCGCCCGATTGGCGACAACCGTTACGAGATCATCGCCGGTGAGCGCCGCTGGCGGGCAACCCAGCAGGCCGGCCTGGATACGATCCCGGCCATGGTCCGTGAAGTGGCCGACGAAGCCGCCATTGCCATGGCGTTGATCGAGAACATCCAGCGTGAAGACCTCAACCCGCTGGAGGAAGCCCTGGCGCTGCAGCGTCTGCAGCAGGAATTCGAACTCACCCAGCAACAGGTGGCTGACGCCGTAGGCAAGTCGCGGGTAACCGTGGCCAACCTGCTGCGCCTGATCACCCTGCCCGAGGCGATCAAGACCATGCTCGCCCACGGCGACCTGGAGATGGGCCACGCCCGTGCATTGCTCGGTCTGGAAGAAAACCGCCAGGAAGAAGGGGCGCGTCATGTTGTCGCACGTGGCCTCACCGTGCGCCAAACCGAGGCGCTGGTGCGCCAGTGGCTCAGCGACAAGCCTGATCCGGTCGAACCGAGCAAACCTGATCCGGATATCGCACGCCTTGAACAGCGGCTCGCAGAGCGCCTGGGCTCGGCTGTTCAGATCCGTCATGGCAACAAGGGCAAAGGCCAGTTGGTTATTCGTTACAACTCGCTTGACGAGTTGCAAGGCGTGCTTGCTCACATCCGCTGAAACAATTCCTGTTGTAGCGCGCAGTCGGAAATCACTACCGAAGAGTTGAATAGGGGTTAAACCACCCCTATACTCTGCGCGCATTTTGTCGGCACAAATTATGCCAAGTCATTACTGACTTGTTGGTCGACTTCCGAGGAGCAGTTGTGATGGAAATCCGCACGCCAAACCGCCTGCCTTTCCATCGCTGGGCGGTTTTTCCGGTACTGCTGGCTCAATTTGTCGTACTGCTGCTGGCAACCTTGGTGTTGTGGCAGTGGAAAGGGGTAGTCAGTGGATACTCAGGCCTTTGCGGAGGTTTGATTGCTTGGCTGCCCAATGTGTATTTCGCCTGGAAGGCTTTTCGCTTCAGCGGAGCTCGGGCGGCACAAGCCATCGTCAAGTCGTTTTACGCGGGCGAGGCAGGCAAGATGATTTTGACGGCAGTGCTTTTTGCACTGACCTTCGCAGGAGTGAAGCCACTGGCGCCGTTAGCAGTATTCGGCGTCTTCGTGCTGACCCTTTTGGTCAGCTGGTTCGCGCCCCTGCTGATGAATAAAAGACTTTCGAGACCTTAGGGCGTTTGAGGCAACCATGGCAGAAGAAACCGCTTCGGGTTATATCCAGCACCACTTGCAGAACCTGACCTATGGTCAATTACCAGACGGCAGCTGGGGCTTCGCCCATTCGGCTGCAGAAGCCAAGGCAATGGGCTTCTGGGCGTTCCACGTGGACACCCTGGGTTGGTCCGTCGCGCTGGGTCTGATCTTCCTGTTCATCTTCCGCATGGCGGCCAAGAAGGCGACTTCCGGCCAACCTGGCGGTCTGCAGAACTTCGTTGAAGTGATGGTGGACTTCGTCAACGGTAGCGTGAAGGACTCCTTCCACGGCCGTAGCCCGGTAATCGCCCCGCTGGCGCTGACCATTTTCGTCTGGGTGTTCCTGATGAACGCCGTCGACCTGGTACCGGTCGACTGGATTCCTCAGCTGGCCATCCTGATTTCCGGTGACCCGCACATTCCGTTCCGCGCCGTGTCGACCACCGACCCGAACGCGACACTGGCCATGGCCTTCTGCGTGTTTGCCCTGATCATCTTCTACAGCATCAAGGTCAAGGGCCTGGGCGGCTTCATCGGCGAGCTGACCCTGCACCCGTTCGGCAGCAAGAACATCTTCGTTCAGATCCTGCTGATTCCGGTCAACTTCCTGCTGGAATTCGTCACCCTGATCGCCAAGCCGATCTCGCTGGCACTGCGTCTGTTCGGCAACATGTACGCCGGCGAACTGGTGTTCATCCTGATCGCGGTCATGTTCGGCTCCGGCCTGCTGTGGCTCAGCGGCCTGGGTGTGGTGCTGCAATGGGCGTGGGCTGTGTTCCACATCCTGATCATCACTCTGCAAGCTTTCATCTTCATGATGCTGACCATCGTCTACCTGTCGATGGCCCACGAAGATAACCATTAAGACCGCCTGGCGTGTCTGATAGCCTTCCCCGCCTGTTTGGGGGGAGGGCTTAAAAAGTCCGCAAGGGCATGCTGTACCAAACGATTTGTTTTACCGCTTCAACTTAAAAACCTAACCAATACGACGTAAAAGTCGGGAGGAAAGATGGAAACTGTAGTTGGTCTGACCGCTATCGCTGTTGCTCTGCTGATCGGCCTGGGTGCTCTGGGTACCGCCATTGGTTTCGGCCTGCTGGGCGGCAAATTCCTGGAAGGCGCTGCTCGCCAGCCAGAAATGGTTCCAATGCTGCAGGTTAAAATGTTCATCGTTGCCGGTCTGCTCGACGCCGTAACCATGATCGGTGTTGGTATCGCTCTGTTCTTCACCTTCGCGAATCCGTTCGTTGGTCAAATCGCCGGCTAATCACTCGTTAACCACGAGTTGATAGCTGTGATGAACCAAAGACCGAGCGAGGTGTTGGCGTGAACATTAATGCAACCCTGATTGGCCAATCCGTTGCCTTCCTGATTTTTGTACTCTTCTGCATGAAGTACGTATGGCCTCCGGTCATCACTGCCCTGCAAGAGCGCCAAAAGAAGATTGCCGACGGCTTGGACGCTGCCAACCGCGCAGCTCGCGACCTGGAGCTGGCCCAAGAGAAAGCGGGTCAGCAACTGCGTGAAGCTAAAGCACAGGCAGCCGAAATCATTGAGCAAAGCAAGAAACGCGCTGCTCAGCTTGTCGAGGAAGCCCGTGACCAGGCCCGCGTCGAAGCTGACCGTGTGAAGGCTCAGGCTCTGGCCGAGATCGAACAGGAACTGAACAGCGTTAAAGACGCCCTGCGTGCCCAAGTGGGTGCCCTGGCCGTTGGCGGTGCTGAAAAGATCCTTGGCGCCACAATCGATCAAAACGCGCATGCGGAGCTGGTTAACAAACTGGCCGCTGAAATTTAAGCGAGGGCGATCATGGCAGAACTGACCACGTTGGCCCGACCTTACGCTAAGGCTGCCTTTGAGCATGCCCAGGCCCATCAGCAACTGGCCAATTGGTCAGCCATGCTCGGCCTGGCTGCTGCGGTGTCGCAAGACGACACCATGCAGCGCCTGCTCAAGGCCCCGCGACTGACGAGCGCAGAAAAGGCCGCCACGTTCATTGACGTGTGCGGTGACAAGTTCAATGCACAGGCACAGAATTTCATTCATGTTGCCGCGGAAAACGACCGTCTCCTGCTTCTGCCGGAGATTGCCGCTCTGTTCGACCTGTACAAGGCCGAGCAAGAGAAATCCGTGGACGTGGAAGTCACCAGTGCCTTCGCGTTGAACCAAGAACAGCAAGACAAACTCGCCAAGGTTCTCAGTGCACGGCTAGGCCAGGAAGTTCGCCTGCACGCGTCGGAGGATGCCAGCCTGATTGGCGGCGTCGTCATCCGCGCTGGTGACCTGGTAATCGATGGCTCTGTTCGCGGCAAAATCGCGAAACTGGCCGAAGCATTGAAATCTTGAGTTTGAAGGGGCAGCAGAGCAATGCAGCAACTCAATCCTTCCGAAATTAGTGAAATCATCAAGGGCCGCATCGACAACCTCGATGTGAGCTCCCAAGCCCGTAACGAAGGTACCGTTGTTTCGGTATCCGACGGTATCGTGCGGATCCACGGTCTGGCCGACGTCATGTACGGCGAAATGATCGAGTTCCCTGGCAGCGTATTCGGCATGGCCCTGAACCTGGAGCAAGACTCCGTAGGTGCAGTGATCCTGGGTGCATACGACACCCTCGCCGAAGGCATGAGCGCCAAGTGCACCGGCCGCATCCTGGAAGTTCCGGTTGGTAAGGAACTGCTGGGTCGCGTCGTTGACGCACTGGGCAACCCGATCGACGGCAAAGGTCCTCTGGGCAATACCCAGACCGACGCAGTCGAGAAAGTAGCTCCAGGCGTGATCTGGCGTAAGTCGGTAGACCAGCCTGTACAGACTGGCTACAAGTCCGTCGACGCCATGATTCCTGTCGGCCGTGGCCAGCGCGAGCTGATCATCGGTGACCGTCAGATCGGCAAGACCGCCATGGCCATCGACGCCATCATCAACCAGAAAGACTCCGGTATTTTCTGTGTTTATGTTGCTGTCGGCCAGAAGCGCTCCACCGTTGCCAACATCGTTCGCAAGCTGGAAGAAGCCGGCGCCCTGGCCAACACCATCGTGGTCGTTGCCAGTGCTTCGGAGTCCGCCGCACTGCAGTTCCTGGCGCCATACGCCGGCTGCACCATGGGCGAGTTCTTCCGTGACCGCGGTGAAGATGCCCTGATCGTTTACGATGACCTGTCCAAGCAGGCCGTTGCCTACCGTCAGATCTCCCTGCTGCTGCGCCGTCCACCAGGACGTGAAGCGTACCCAGGCGACGTGTTCTACCTCCACTCCCGTCTGCTGGAGCGTGCATCGCGCGTTTCGGAAGAGTACGTCGAGAAGTTCACCAACGGCGCTGTGACTGGCAAAACCGGTTCCCTGACCGCCCTGCCGATCATCGAAACCCAGGCTGGCGACGTTTCCGCGTTCGTTCCGACCAACGTGATTTCCATCACCGACGGTCAGATCTTCCTGGAATCGGCCATGTTCAACTCGGGCATCCGCCCTGCAGTGAACGCCGGTGTTTCGGTATCCCGCGTAGGTGGTGCCGCTCAGACCAAGATCATCAAGAAGCTGTCCGGCGGTATCCGTACCGCTCTGGCTCAGTACCGTGAACTGGCTGCATTCGCCCAGTTCGCGTCCGATCTGGACGAAGCGACCCGCAAACAGCTGGAGCATGGTCAGCGCGTAACCGAGCTGATGAAGCAGAAGCAGTACGCGCCAATGTCCATCGCGGACATGGCCCTGTCGCTGTACGCCGCTGAGCGTGGCTTCCTGACTGACGTAGAAGTCTCCAAGATCGGTAGCTTCGAGCAAGCTCTGATCGCCTTCTTCAACCGTGATCACGCTGAACTGATGGCGAAGATCAACGTGAAGGGTGACTTCAACGACGAAATCGACGCTGGCCTGAAAGCCGGTATCGAGAAGTTCAAGGCCACCCAGACCTGGTAAGCCGCAGCGGGGGCCCAGGCCCCCGCTTGCTAACCTGATAGGTGATACATGGCAGGCGCAAAAGAGATTCGCAGTAAGATTGCGAGCATCAAAAGCACGCAAAAAATTACCAGCGCCATGGAGAAAGTGGCGGTCAGCAAGATGCGCAAGGCACAAATGCGCATGGCTGCTAGCCGTCCTTACGCGGAGCGTATCCGCCAGGTGATCGGTCATCTGGCCAACGCCAACCCGGAATACCGCCACCCGTTCATGATCGAGCGCCCTGTAAAGCGCGCCGGTTATATCGTGGTGAGCAGTGACCGTGGTCTGTGCGGTGGCTTGAACACCAACCTGTTCAAGGCCCTGGTCAAGGACATGAGCGCAAACCGCGAACAGGGCGTGGAAATCGACCTGTGCGTGATCGGCAGCAAGGGTGCGACTTTCTTCCGCATCTTTGGCGGCAACGTTGTAGCCGCGATCAGCCACTTGGGCGAAGAGCCATCGATCAACGACTTGATCGGCTCCGTCAAAGTGATGCTGGACGCCTACCTGGACGGCCGTATCGATCGCCTCTCCGTGGTTTCGAACAAGTTCATCAACACCATGACCCAGAAGCCAACGGTCGAGCAATTGGTACCGTTGGTGGCAACCCCGGATCAGGATCTCAAGCATCACTGGGATTACCTGTACGAACCCGACGCAAAAGAGCTGCTGGACGGCTTGATGGTGCGTTACGTGGAGTCGCAGGTATACCAGGCGGTGGTCGAGAACAACGCTGCTGAACAAGCGGCCCGGATGATCGCCATGAAGAACGCCACAGACAACGCCGGTGATTTGATCAAAGAGCTTCAATTGATCTACAACAAGGCGCGTCAGGCTGCGATCACCCAGGAGATCTCGGAAATCGTCGGCGGCGCTGCCGCGGTTTAACGGTTCAAATATTCAGAGGATCCAGCTATGAGTAGCGGACGTATCGTTCAAATCATCGGCGCCGTCATCGACGTGGAATTCCCACGTGACGTCGTGCCGAGTGTTTACAACGCGCTGAAAGTACAAGGCGCGGAAACCACCCTGGAAGTTCAGCAGCAGCTGGGCGACGGCGTGGTTCGTACCATTGCGATGGGCTCGACCGAAGGCCTGAAGCGTGGTCTGGATGTCGTTGACACCGGTGCTGCCATTTCCGTTCCTGTTGGTAAGGCCACCCTGGGCCGTATCATGGACGTACTGGGCAACCCGATCGACGAAGCCGGCCCGATCGGCGAAGAAGAGCGTCGCGGTATCCACCAGCCAGCGCCTTCGTTCGCTGACCAGGCAGGCGGCAACGACCTGCTGGAAACCGGCATCAAGGTTATTGACCTGGTTTGCCCGTTCGCCAAGGGTGGTAAAGTTGGTCTGTTCGGTGGTGCCGGTGTCGGCAAGACCGTAAACATGATGGAACTGATCCGTAACATCGCCATGGAACACAGCGGTTATTCCGTGTTCGCTGGTGTGGGTGAGCGTACTCGTGAGGGTAACGACTTCTACCACGAGATGAAGGACTCCAACGTTCTCGACAAAGTAGCGCTGGTCTACGGTCAGATGAACGAGCCACCAGGAAACCGTCTGCGCGTAGCGCTGACCGGCCTGACCATGGCTGAGAAGTTCCGTGACGAAGGTAACGACGTTCTGCTGTTCGTCGATAACATCTATCGTTACACCCTGGCCGGTACCGAAGTATCCGCACTGCTGGGCCGTATGCCTTCGGCAGTAGGTTACCAGCCGACCCTGGCTGAAGAGATGGGCGTTCTGCAAGAGCGCATCACCTCCACCAAGGAAGGTTCGATCACCTCCGTTCAGGCCGTATACGTACCTGCGGACGACTTGACCGACCCGTCGCCAGCGACCACCTTCGCCCACTTGGACGCCACCGTCGTTCTGTCCCGTGACATCGCCTCCCTGGGTATCTACCCAGCGGTCGACCCACTGGACTCGACTTCGCGCCAGCTGGACCCGAACGTGATCGGCAACGAGCACTACGACACCGCGCGTGGCGTTCAGTATGTTCTGCAGCGCTACAAAGAGCTGAAGGACATCATTGCGATCCTGGGTATGGACGAACTGTCCGAGACCGACAAGCAACTGGTAGCCCGCGCTCGTAAGATCCAGCGCTTCCTGTCGCAGCCGTTCTTCGTGGCCGAAGTCTTCACCGGTTCGCCAGGCAAGTACGTTTCCCTGAAGGACACCATCGCTGGCTTCAGCGGCATTCTCAAAGGTGACTACGACCACCTGCCAGAACAAGCGTTCTACATGGTCGGCAGCATCGACGAAGCGATCGAGAAAGCCAAGAAACTGTAATTCCTGCGCCCCGCAAGGGGCGCTATCAGGTTGAGGCAAGCAGATGGCTATGACAGTCCATTGCGATATCGTCAGCGCGGAAGGAGAAATTTTCTCCGGTCTGGTCGAGATGGTGGTTGCGCACGGTAACCTGGGTGATCTTGGTATCGCTCCGGGTCACGCGCCGCTGATCACCAATCTGAAGCCAGGTCCGATCACGCTGACCAAGCAGGGTGGCGCCCAAGAGGTGTTCTACATCTCTGGTGGCTTCCTCGAGGTTCAGCCGAACATGGTCAAGGTGCTTGCCGATACCGTGCAACGTGCTGCAGACCTGGATGAAGCTCAGGCTCAGGAGGCCCTCAAGGCTGCTGAGAACGCCCTGAATCTGAAAGGCGCGGATTTCGACTACGGTGCCGCCGCCGCACGTCTGGCCGAGGCCGCAGCTCAGCTGCGTACCGTCCAGCAAATGCGCAAAGGCAAGTAATTGGCCCTTGGCTGATAACTTCTGTTGCGATTGAGTAAAAGGGTAGCCTCGGCTACCCTTTTTCTTTTTCTGATTTATCCCCCCGGTCATTTCACTGACCGCCCAGGATTGGTAGCCAGTAATGTCACTCGATATCGTTATTCTCGCCGCCGGCCAAGGCACCCGCATGCGCTCGGCGCTGCCCAAGGTGCTGCACCCGGTTGCCGGCAACTCCATGCTCGGCCATGTTATCCACAGTGCGCGCCAGCTGCAGCCGCAAGGTATTCACGTGGTCATTGGCCACGGTGCCGAGCTGGTTCGCGAGCGCCTGGCCGCTGACGACCTGAACTTCGTCATGCAGGAAAAACAGTTGGGTACCGGCCATGCGGTAGCCCAGGCACTGCCGGCCGTGAGCGCCGACACCGTGCTGGTGCTGTACGGCGATGTACCGTTGATTGAAGTGGAGACCCTGCAGCGTCTGTTGGCCAAGGCCAATGACCAGCAGTTGGGCCTGCTGACTGTCACCCTGGATGACCCGACCGGCTATGGTCGTATCGTTCGTGACGAGCAGGGCAAGGTAACTGCCATCGTTGAGCACAAGGACGCCAACGACGCGCAGAAAGCGATCAAGGAAGGCAACACCGGTATTCTGGCCCTGCCAGCCGCGCGTCTGGCCGACTGGATGGGCCGCCTGTCGAACAACAACGCCCAAGGCGAGTATTACCTGACCGACGTCATCGCCATGGCGGTGGCTGATGGCCTGGTCGTGGCCACTGAACAGCCGCACGATCCGATGGAAGTGCAGGGCGCCAACGACCGCCGCCAGCTGTCCGAGCTGGAGCGTCACTACCAGCTGCGTGAAGGCCGCCGCCTGATGGCCCAGGGTGTGACCCTGCGCGACCCGGCGCGCTTCGATGTACGGGGTGAAGTGACCGTAGGCCGTGATGTGCTGATCGACATCAACGTGATTCTCGAAGGCAAGGTGGTCATCGAGGATGATGTACAGATTGGCCCGAATTGCGTAATCAAGAACACCACCCTGCGTAAAGGCGCGGTGGTCAAGGCCAACAGCCACCTCGAAGGTGCCGTGATGGGCGAGGGCAGCGATGCTGGGCCGTTTGCTCGCCTGCGTCCGGGCAGCGTGCTGGAGGCCAAGGCCCATGTGGGTAACTTCGTGGAGCTGAAAAACGCCCACCTGGGTGAAGGTGCCAAAGCCGGCCACCTGACCTACCTGGGCGATGCCGAGATCGGTGCGCGCACCAACATCGGTGCGGGCACCATCACCTGCAACTACGATGGCGCCAACAAGTTCAAGACGGTGATGGGCGAAGACGTGTTCATCGGCTCGAACAATTCGCTGGTAGCGCCTGTGGAAATCCAGGCCGGTGCGACCACGGCTGCCGGTTCGACCATTACCCAGACCGTGGAGGCTGGTGACCTGGCCGTGGCGCGTGCGCGCCAGCGCAACATCGCGGGCTGGAAGCGGCCGGAGAAGATCAAGAAGAGCTGAGTTATTCACAGCTGTTTCGATCGAAAGCCGACTTATGTGAATAAGTCGGCTTTTTTATGGGCTGGACACATACCCTGGGATTAACTGCCTTGCTCAATTTCCAGACACTGCCGCGATCCCCTGTGGGAGCGGGCGTGCCCGCGAACACCGGCGCAGCCGGTGCCATTCATCGAGCTGGATTCTTCGCGGGCTCGCCCGCTCCCACAGGGGGCCAGGTTGTCGCAAAGGTTTATCCACAGCTTGACGAATCTTCCATCTTAGGTTTTGATTGGCGTCATTATCTTTCGAATCGAAACTTAAGGTCCCATGTCGAAACGAAACACCCCACAACGCCGCCACAACATCCTGGCCATGCTCAGCGAGCAGGGCGAGGTGAGTGTGGACGCCTTGGCCAAGCGTTTCGAAACCTCGGAAGTGACCATTCGCAAAGACCTCGCCGCCCTGGAAACCAACGGCCTGTTGCTGCGCCGTTATGGTGGTGCGGTGCCGGTGCCGCAAGAGCTGCTCGGTGAGCCCGCCCAGCCGGTGTCTTCCTACAAGAAGGCCATCGCCCGCGCCGCCGTTGGCCGGATCCGCGAACATGCGCGCATCATCATCGACAGTGGCAGCACCACGGCGGCGATGATCCCCGAACTGGGGCGCCAGCCCGGCCTGGTGGTGATGACCAATTCGCTGAATGTGGCCCGTGCCATCAGCGATCTCGAACACGAACCGGTGCTGCTGATGACCGGTGGTACCTGGGACCCGCATTCCGAGTCGTTCCAGGGCCAGGTCGCAGAGCAGGTACTACGCTCCTACGATTTCGACCAGCTGTTTATCGGTGCCGATGGCATCGACCTTGGCCGGGGCACCACTACCTTCAACGAGTTGCTCGGGCTTAGCCGGGTCATGGCCGAAGTTGCCCGCGAAGTGATCGTGATGGTCGAGTCGGACAAGGTAGGGCGCAAGATCCCCAACCTTGAGCTGCCCTGGAGCAGCGTGCACACCCTTATTACAGACGAACGCCTGCCCGTTGCGGCACGCGAACAAATTGAAGCTCGCGGCATCAACCTGATCTGCGCCGCGATCAGCCAGGAGCAATAAAACATGTGTGGAATCGTTGGTGCTGTCGCCGAGCGTAATATCACAGCCATCCTGATCGAGGGCCTCAAGCGTCTTGAGTACCGCGGCTACGACAGCGCCGGTCTGGCCGTTCTCACCCAAAGTGGTGAACTGCAGCGTCGCCGCCGTATTGGCAAGGTCAGTGAGCTAGAAGCCGCTGTTGCCGCCGACCCACTGGCTGGCCAGCTGGGCATCGCCCACACCCGTTGGGCTACCCACGGTGCACCGACCGAAGGCAACGCTCACCCGCACTTCTCTGGCAATGAAGTGGCTGTGGTGCACAACGGCATCATCGAGAACCACGAAGAACTGCGCGAAGAGCTGAAAGGCCTGGGCTACGTGTTCACTTCGCAGACCGATACCGAAGTCATCGTCCACCTGATCCACCACACCCTGAAGAGCATCCCGGATCTGGCCGATGCGCTGAAAGCCGCGGTGAAGCGCCTGCATGGCGCCTATGGCCTGGCACTGATCAGCGCCAAACAGCCTGACCGCCTGGTGGCTGCTCGCAGCGGCAGCCCGCTGGTAATCGGCCTGGGCCTGGGCGAAAACTTCCTGGCCTCCGACCAGTTGGCGCTGCGCCAGGTCACCGACCGCTTCATGTACCTGGAAGAAGGCGATATCGCTGAAATCCGCCGTGACCAGATCACCATCTGGGACCAGCAGGGCAACAAGGTCCAGCGCGAAACCGTGCAGTACCACGAAGGCGCCGAAGCTGCCGACAAGGGCAACTACCGCCACTTCATGCTCAAGGAAATCCATGAGCAACCAAGCGTCGTGCAGCGCACGCTGGAAGGCCGCCTGGGCAAAGACAACGTGATGGTCCAGGCCTTTGGCCCGAACGCTGCCGAATTGTTCGCCAAGGTGCGCAACGTGCAGATCGTTGCCTGTGGCACCAGCTACCACGCCGGTATGGTCGCCCGTTACTGGCTGGAAAGCCTGGCTGGCATTCCGTGCCAGGTGGAAGTGGCCAGTGAGTTCCGTTACCGCAAAGTAGTGGTGCAGCCGGATACCCTGTTCGTCTCCATTTCGCAGTCCGGCGAAACTGCCGACACACTGGCTGCGCTGCGTAACGCCAAGGAACTGGGCTTCCTCGGCAGCCTGGCAATTTGCAACGTGGGCATCAGCTCGCTGGTGCGTGAATCGGACCTGACCCTGCTGACCCTGGCCGGCCCGGAAATCGGCGTGGCCTCGACCAAAGCCTTCACCACCCAGCTGGTGTCGCTGATGCTGCTGACCCTGGCCCTTGGCCAAGTGCGCGGTACCCTGGAAGCCGGTGTCGAGGCCGAGCTGGTGGAAGAGCTGCGTCGTCTGCCGACCCGCTTGGGCGAAGCCTTGGCCATGGACGCGACTGTCGAGAAGATCGCCGAGCTGTTCGCTGACAAGCACCACACCCTGTTCCTCGGCCGTGGTGCGCAGTACCCGGTGGCGATGGAAGGTGCTTTGAAGCTCAAGGAGATTTCCTACATCCACGCCGAAGCTTACCCGGCAGGCGAGCTGAAGCACGGCCCACTGGCACTGGTGGACAACGACATGCCGGTGGTTACCGTTGCGCCTAACAACGAACTGCTGGAGAAATTGAAGTCCAACCTGCAGGAAGTGCGTGCCCGTGGTGGCGAGTTGGTGGTGTTCGCCGACGAGCAGGCCGGCATGAGCAACGGCGAGGGCACCCACGTGATCAAGGTACCGCACATCGCCGATGCCCTGGCGCCGATCCTCTACACCATTCCGCTGCAGCTGCTGTCGTACTACGTGGCCGTGCTCAAGGGCACCGATGTGGACCAGCCGCGTAACCTGGCGAAGTCGGTGACAGTCGAGTAAGCGATTCGCACCCATCACGAGCGGCTGTTTTTGAATAATAAAGGTTGTCACAAAACAATAAAGGTTGTCACAACGTAATAAAGGTTGTCACAAGGCAGGCTCTGACCGCACATCGGACCGGAGCCAGGCCTTGGAGATTCGGGTGACAATCCATTACCCACCGCTGTGACTGTTGTCCTGGCCTAGCCCGCTCTCTGGGGTGTCCTGTGTGAACGACACCTGTCCTCGTCCTGGTCGAGCGGGTCGCCCAATCATGAGCGACTCGAACAATGGCATCCATGCCCATAGCTCCGGTCAAGGCTGCGCATCGCAAGCTGATGACCCAGGCAAAAATAGATAAGAAAATTCAATCGGGTTGTGGGTGTGGAGTCAGAGACTCCTATAAGCCATGGATCAAAGTTTGGGAGATCAAATCAAAGGGTGTCTCTCATATGATGGCGGGGGTTAAAATTCACCGCACACACCACCTGCTATCCAATGCAGAGCGAGATTACCTAACTGTACTTGAGCACGATGCCTCGATCATCGATATCCGAGAGCAGTATCCTCTGCTGACACAGGCTGAGACCCAAGCAATAGCCTCAAGTATTAACTGTCGCCACCCTGTATATCCTGGTACGCAAATACCTGTCGTTATGACGACGGACTTTCTCGTTACCTTCTTGAATTCCTCGGGGGAGACTAGGATAGCTGCTCGATCAGTGAAATATCGAAAAGAGTTTGAGCAGGCTGATCTTCATGCGCGTAATCGAATAGCAGAAAAGCTAGCCATCGAAGAAAAATACTGGGCAATGAGGGGGGTGGACTGGAAGCTGGTCCTGCATGAAAACCTCTCGAAGATAAAATTAGCGAACCTCAAGATTCTCAGGACATACGCCAGTATTCATCCCTCGTTACCGACGGAGAAGAACATCGGCAATTTGCTTGGATACATTGAGGAGGCAAAGACGGAACAAATACCGTTAAAAATTCTTTTGGATAAAGCGTCTCGTGACCTTTACATTGAATATATGGGCGTGAAGCGCCTCTTCCATCACCTGCTATGGAACGGTCGTTTAGAGTCAGATCTTACCTCGAAAGTAATAAGCATGTCGCAGCCGTTGCACGTATGGCCGAACAAAAGGTCAGCTGCTTTGTCTCTGCCAAACGAGGTTTCACATCATGCTTGATCTTAAAGTCAACAGCATTGTCACTCCAGGCGAAGAACCTAGCCTACTCAAAAAATCGGTTCGGATCTTGGGCATAGATAATGATTCTGTCATTGTGATTGAGCTGAGTACGAATCCCAGCAAGCCGTGGCAGATCGAGCGGTCCGTTTTGATTGAGGATATTGACGCAGGGCGCGCAATCTTAAGTCGAGAAATGGTGCCCTTACATCTGCTCAGACGCGACGATGAAATTAGTGAAAATGAAAAATCGAGCCGAAATCGAAACTGGGGCCTTATTAGAGGCTTAGTAGAAAATCGCTCCGCCGTGGAAATTCTTGGACCGGGTTTTGGGAAGCTGGTTGCTAGGCATGCCCTAGAGGCAGGAGTAGAGCGGAAACAGATATACCGGCTTCTATACCGCTACTGGAGCATGGGGCAGACACCTAACGCGTTCCTTTGGAACACTAGCGCTTGCGGTGGACGGGGAAAGAAAAAGGACCGATCCTCAGGCATTATCCCCGGTAGGCCGCGTAAGTATCGTGGCGTCGTTGTCAATGATGGAGGTGCCATCACGCTCGAACAGCGCCATCTTTCCCATATCCGTTTGGCTTACGGGCGGGTTGCTAGCGGTAAATGCGGCACCCTTAAAGATGCACATAAGTGGATGTTGAACAAGTTTTATAGAGAGACTCTGCCAGACGGCTCGAAAGGGAATATTGTACGCGGAAGTTACCCGACTACTACGCAGCTTAGATATCATGGTAAATTGTTTTTCGATGATCTTTATAAACTCAAGGTGCGTGGCGGTTCGATTCGATACAACAAAGATCATCGTGCAATCGTTGGGTCAGCATCCCATGGCCTGATGGGGGCTACCCAGCGATATGAGATAGACTCTACTATTGCTGATGTCTATTTAGTGCATCGGGTTAACAGGCTATGGCTCATTGGGCGCCCCATACTTTATGTGGTCGTCGATACCTTTACTAGAATGATTGTAGGTATTCACGTGGGCCTTGAGGGTCCCAGTTGGAATGGGGCTCGACACGCGATATACAATGCTTGCACCCCAAAGGTCGATTTTTGCAAGCGATACAATGTTGAAATAGATGAGGCTGACTGGCCATGCTCGCACTTGCCAGTCGAAATTGTGGCTGACCGGGCTGAGCTTCTAAGTGAGGCTGGGGCAACGCTGTCGCAAAGCTTGGGACTAGCGGTGCAAATTTTGCCTCCCTTCCGGCCTGATTGGAAAGGGATTATCGAAAGCCGCTTCCGTTTGATCAATGAACACCTGGACTTGAAATTTGTTCCAGGCGGAGTAGATGCTCGTAAAATGGAGCGTGGTGATAGGGACTACCAACTCGATGCGATTCTGGATATCGACGAATTCACCGAAATGGTTATTGTAGGAGTCTTGGCGCACAATAAAAGCCTACGGATACCACACCTTTTAAGTCGCGAGATGATTGCTAGCAATGTGGAAGCAACGCCTCTAGCGGTTTGGAATTGGTCGAAGGCTAATAGTCCTATCAACTCAAAAGTGGTATCGCCAGCTGAGTTGAAAATTGCTTTGTTGCCCTCACAGGAGTGTCGTATTAGTCGAGGCGGTATAGTTTTCCAAGGTGTGCAGTATACATGTCAAACAGCCTTGCGTGAGGAGTGGTTGGAGCGCTCGCACAACCTGCGGACGAAGTATGTTCGAGTATTCTACGATCCTAACTCTGTTGAGAATTGTTGGATCAAGTCCGAAGCAGGTTTTGAGGCTTTAACTATTGTACCGCAGCAACGGCAGAAATATGGTGGACTCCGTATGGAGGAGGTTCTGGACATGGTCCATGTCCTGAACCAAGTTTCGCCGGATGCCCGCTATGACAGCGATAATACTGCGGCGTTGGTAAGGGGGCGGCAGGAGGAAATCCTTGACCGGGCCAAATCCAAACGTGCCGCACAGGGTGACCCGAAATCGAATGCAGATTTCAGGCGGGACAAACGTGCCAAGCGTGCTACCGAAGCTCAGACCGAGCGCGATTCCCATACCGCTGATCTGAATCAGCTACGCATTGTGGATCACACGCCTCTTGCGGGAGAAAATTCTAGGCCAGTCACCGGCAGGCCCAGTTCCACAAGAAGCGCGGCGTTTCTAAAACTGGTAGTCAGCGAGGGTAGCGAGACAAAGATATGAACGATTTGACCTTCTCCCCCGCAGAATACATTCCTACAGGCATGCCTCAATATGATGGCAACCCGCTGATTGAATGCTTGCCTAGAATTCTTTCGGATGTTGATGTGGTCAGGCGCGTGGGGAATCTTCCGCCGAAGCCCGACGAGGCCGAACGAGCGTTGCCCCCGAAGCTTCGCGGCCATGGGATCAACCGGCTCAAAGATGTTGTGGTTCCATTCGAAATCCATCTGCGCCTCGAAGACCTATTCAGTCAGCTGATCCGCTACGGATATTCGGGCCGCAATCCGCTGTTGGCCTCATCTGTTAGGCATCGGTTGCCTTCCTCAGCAGCGGCCAAGCGCCATGGATTCATGTCGACCGCTGAGACGATGACCCTCATCGGCCTGAGTGGTATGGGCAAGACCACTGCGCTTAATTCCATAGCAAGGCTTTATCCGCAGGTGATCAGTCACAGCAGATATCAAGACGCGATTCTCATCGAAACCCAGGTTGTGTGGCTAAAGATTGAGTGCCCTCACGACGGCTCGTTGCGCGGATTTTGCGCAGCATTCTTCTCAGCACTGGACACTGCGTTAGGCGTCGAAAAATACTCTCGCAGGGGCGGTGCCGCCAACAGCATCAGCGTAATGCTCCAGCACATCAGTCAGCTGTGCAAAACCTTTTTTATCGGTGCTTTGATAATTGATGAAATGCAGCATCTTTGCTCATCGCGAGGGGGGCAGGATCGGGAAAAGTTGCTGAATTTCTTTGTAACTTTATCCAATGATGCGGGTGTTCCGCTCGTCTATGTAGGGACCAACGCAATGCTTCCGCTGTTTTCTGGGGTGTTGCGTAATGCCCGAAGAGCGGCGGGATTGGGGCCAATCGCCTTTGACCGTTTCAGCGAAGACGATCCGTTTTGGGAACACTTGGTGTCCCAACTCTGGGCCTATGACTGGACGGAATCTTGCGCGCCCCTGACGAGTGACCTCCTGTCCAAGATCTATGATCTCACCCAGGGCAATACAGATTTCCTAGCGAAACTGCTTATGCTTGCGCAGCGTCATGTTATCTGGGAAGGAATCGACGCCATTACGCCAGCGGTGCTTCAGCAGGTATATGACAATCAAATGAGGCTTTTGCACAAGCCCATCGAGGCCCTTCGAAGCGGTGATCCTCTTCAAATTGCTGATTTCGAGGACAT
Source organism: Pseudomonas sp. NPDC090592 (assembly GCF_044769185.1). Taxonomy (NCBI): domain Bacteria; kingdom Pseudomonadati; phylum Pseudomonadota; class Gammaproteobacteria; order Pseudomonadales; family Pseudomonadaceae; genus Pseudomonas; species Pseudomonas sp. NPDC090592. The sequence continues at coordinate 68,354 of NZ_JBIVXJ010000016.1, read as the reverse complement.
GATGCCTACAAAAGACCAAATCGCCCAGATGATGAGCTACGACTTGGCTCGCCGGGCGGACAGGGCTCATCTTGCGCTACTTACACAGGCCGCGATAACCCCTCCACCTCTAGCGAAGGATAAATCGGTGCCGAAGGCTCCGAGTCGTACGGTCGTACCGGTTGCTGACGGCGCGTTAACTAACGTGCATTTTTCGAAGGACGAAGACCTTCAGGCTCAGCTCGAACAGCGCGGCTGGGTCGATAGGGATTCTTCTTGGTGATTTGACGCAGGGGAGCTCAGGGCAGTGGCTAACCTTCTGTTCTTTCCCCGGCCGTTTCCGGATGAGTCGCTCTATAGCCTGGCCGTGCGCTACCACAAGCTAGCGGCGAATCAGGGATACCGAGTGACTAGCCAAGAGCTCTTCGGCAGCTACTCGCGTACCTGCGGTTCCATCCTGCCGTGCTGCTTAGGGGCTCTGTCCGAAGGTCTCAGAGGCGCCTTCTCCGTTGGAGAGCTGATCGAGCGCTTCACGCTTTTACCGCTTTTTCTGCCTTTTTTGGATGAAGAGAAGGGTCGCGATGCTGCCGTTCTAATGGGAGGTAATCGAGGTACAGGCCTCAAGATGGCATTGGGCATTACAGCATCGCGTTTCCTCCAACACGCCTCGTTTAGGTATTGCGAGAGCTGCGTCAGAGATGACACTCTGGAGTGCGGCTTAGCCTATTGGCATCGTATTCACCAAGCTTCGGGCACTTGCATTTGTCCACGCCACAGCGAAGTACTACAGGCGATGACATTTCCCGGAGGGTCAGATTGGCGTTGTATGTTGCTTCCGGGGGAATCTGCTGGAACGCCGGTTATGGACTCTGGTGACCACAGCGGGGCCATTGCCATTGCCCGCATGCAGCTATGGGGGCTCGACCATCCCGATGAGATGAAAACGATTCAAGCTGGAAATTTGCTCAGGAACCGTTTGGACGAGATGGGTTTTATCAGGTCTGGACGAATTAGAGAGCAGTTGCTGAGAGATTTTTTAACCAGGCGACTTCGGTGCAGTCCTAGCGCCGCCGAATTTGACGAAATGGTTCGATCCGCTGACTGGGTCTTTCAGATATTGCGGCGACAAGGTCGAACCGTGCAGCCCTTCAAGTTCTATTTCCTCTGCTGGCTTCTTGATCTAGAGCTGGAGCACCTGAAGACCTACCGTCTAGAGGCCGATAATCGCACTGGTGTTATGGTCCTGCCTGATAAACCGAATAACCTCATCCCTGACGATGACCTTCACGCCCGGCGAATAGCCTTTGCAAAAAGTACTATTCTCAAATGTCATGATAAGCCGGGTTATCAGTGGTTGTACCGCTACGACAGGGAATGGCTGACCCGTTATGTTGCTGCGAACCCCTACCACAGAGACCGAAGAATTTTGATCGATTGGCAATCTCGGGACTCGGCCCTTGCGTTGGAGCTGGCTAAAGCGAAGACGATCATTCTTTCTGTAGACGGAAAGCCTCAGCAGGTCACCCGCGCTGCTTTATGTAGGCGTGTCTCAAACGCTCATGCTTTCCTCAAGATGCCGGATCACTTTCCGATGAGCACCAGGTTGATGGCAGATCTACTTGAGTCTACTCATGACCACCAGCTACGTAAAATCCGGTGGGCGATCCGAGAATACTCGCTGACTGAAAATTGTGCGATAAGTGTTCTCTACCGTTATGCAGGAATAAGAATATCGCGCGTTCCCGAAGATGAAGTCTTCACGCAGATACGTGGCAATATGGATTAGTTTTCATGGCTTCGTGCAAAAGTTTTGTGTGTATTACTCTTTTCTTATCTCGCAGCACATCTTGCTCACCCTTATTATTTAACAAGTTGAAATAATTTTCAGCTGTGTGGCATCCGAGAAACACATAGATAGGATATTTGTCGCTGGTAGAGATACTGGCATGGGTAAGTCTCGAAGTTATCCCCATTTCTTCGTAGATCAGTTTGGAAATATTCAGCTCATTTTTTTCGAACGCGCCAGTTCGATTTATCATGAGGCTTGCGTATGCGACAAAGTCCGCCATTCCATCCTTGATCATCGGGCCGCGATAGTCCAAAAGGTCCGCGACAAATTTGGCGTACATATGACGGTTTGATCCAAATTCTCGCCTTTGACGTCTTGACCATTTGTTAAGCTTGCTGCACTTGGCTAGGTGATTAATCGCGTGCTTTTTCATTGGTATAGAGCAAGTCGGACACGTCTCGATTAGAGCGCAGGCATGAGTACTGCACACCTGTACGGAACCCAACACGTGCCTGCGATGAATAAAGGGGCTTCCGCAATTATCCAAGTCTTCGCGAACACAATCTGGACAAACTTTTTCCCAAGTTTTCGGTGTGACGATTGCGGTCGCTCGATGACGCCCGAGAGCAGCTATCATAGGATACAAAGTGTGATTGCTTAGGGCTAGGTCCGAAATTTTGTGTTCGTCTAGCAGCTTTGGGTAATAGAATTCTTGATGCGGTCGCCACTCTGCTTTCAAAGTGCTGAGCGTCCTGTTAATTCCGAAGCCAATACGAGGCTTCGCCTTTATATGAAAATCTTTAGTTTTCAGGGATTTAATGCCCAGGAGCTCGTTGCCGCGTTTAAGCGCAGATGCTATATACTCCCCGGGCAATGGTGCGAAAATCTTCATAGTTTCATGTTATTTCACGCATCGCTAGGCGCGTGGTATTTAGTTTGATTAGAAGAGAGCGGTCTTCGCCAAAAGGTACAATTTTATTGAGTAGGTGTGAAAAGAAAAAAGGGCGCTGGAAAGTCAAGGCTGACAAATGGTCTATCATTCAGGAGTACACTAGTGTCCTGTTCGCGAAATAATTTACCTACCGCATGCAGCTTCAAATACCTCACGCGCCCGTTGGATTTTGCTCAAAATCTCCTCTCCTTTAGCGTTCCAAACGTACCGGGTCGGCTGAGCCTTCCTCATCTCAAGTGTGGCAGATCCGACGAATTTCATGGGGTGAAATCTTCTGTCAGGCTCTGGCCAACCGCCCCCTGATGGGGCCGTTGGCCAGAGCCTCGCCTCTTAAAATAGCTATGGCAACTCTTATTTGGGCTCCTTTTTCTGGCGGATTATTTTCCATTGGAGGCTTCATCGGTAGCCAAATCGTGGCCTTTATGGTGCTGCTCCTTGGGAAGACGAACGTGCCTTGGAGGCAAAATGGATCTAATCTGGCAGCTCACGGCACTGGAGGAGGTCGATGCAGTGAGCCCGACAAGCATGCGCCTACCTATTCAATCGCGAGCGTTTCCACCGACGTTCCACTTGATTCATGCCCACCCTGACGAATTAGGTCAGCTGGAGCTCCTGCGTCTAGTCCAAGCAGGATTTTTTTTCAGCGACGTGAAGTGCATGGTCGAGTCATCGAGCTTGTTCAAGGCTCGTAACCTAGTCGGGCGAATCACAGGAAGATCGACCCGAAGCATTCACCGTCTGAGCCATCCCAACCAGGCCCATCGACTGAGTGCCAAGCAGAGCGCGGTGGCGTTCCAATATGCGAAAGGACTGGAGCTTGCGTCGAAGGTGTTTGGCTCTCAGTTGCTCGCGGAGCAGTGGCTTTGTCGGCCGTGCGGCGCTCTGATGGGGTTTGAACCCTTCGGGATGCTCGACACGTCGCTCGGGTTTAGCGTGGTAGCGGACTATCTTGAGCGTCTTCGCGTGGGTGTCTACCAATAGTTTGCCCGAGGGGGAACTGGTATGCGGTGAAGCCTTGCTGACAAACGTGGCCGTGGCGTGTAGCCTATGGTGGTTGGCTCCGAGACTTAGTTGGCAGTTTGCCTCCCCTTGGAGACGCGTGAAAGCCCGCCCCAAAAGCGGGTTTTTTCGTATCTGACGCCGGTAGCATCGATCTGTCGTGGTCTAATGATTCCGGACACCCGCTTAGGCGAGAATGGTCGCTAGATTGAGGTGTCTGCTTACCAAGCAGCGTCGTTCCTTTTCCGCTGGTTTCAAACGCGAGGCCGCTAGCCTCGCGCTCGATCAAGGTTAAAGCAATATCGAAGCCTGCCGCTCTGTCGCAGGTTATGCCTCGGAACGAGCAGCTTGCCCTATCAATCCTCTCTCGATAGTATTTAGCCGGGGCTCAGGACTCGCATTTCTGAGATGTATACGTCTCAGCTTGTAGCGCTTTTACCATTGACGCTTCGCGTCGCGCCGCCGTGCACTTTGGCGGATGTTGGAGTCCTGAGTAACCCACCCCCTATTCAGGTTTTTGCAATGGACGCATCGCTACCTTTCGGTCAGATTCCTAAGATCAGTATTTCTTCGAATAAAGAATTAGCGGCCGTATTGGGCATTTCGGTGAATAAACTCACTTATTATGCTTATTATCTTGCTGAAGAAAGCAAATATAAAACCTTCAATATCTCTAAGCGGAATGGCGGAGTAAGGGTGATTGAGGCTCCTGTGAAGGGCCTCAAAGATATCCAAAAAAGTATTGTAAAGCTTATCGAGCCTAATTATAAGGCGCGCAGTTGCGTTTTTGCCTATGTAAAAGGCAGGGGTATCGTTGAGCACGCCGCAGTTCACACCAACCAGCGATGGTTATTGCGATTTGATCTCAAAGATTTTTTTCATACTATCTCCGCAGTACGGGTAGCCGGCCTTTTTCGTCATCCTCCTTTCAATTTTTCCAAACCTGTAGCGGAGACAATCGCTCGGCTTTGTACCAATGCCGGCAGGTTAACCCAAGGCGCCCCGACTAGTCCGATAATCAGTAATATTTTGTGTCGCGGCCTTGATTATAAACTTAAAGAGCTTGCGTCGCAGAATAAATGCTATTACACACGTTATGCCGACGATGTTTTCATCTCAAATAATGGTAGCTTATTTCCATTAGCCATCGCTGAGCGCGGTTCCAATGGAGTGGTGAAACTCAGCGATGAGGTCCTTGAGATAATTGGGGGCGCTGGGTTTCAGCTAAACCACGGTAAGACGATTTTACGCAACCGAGCTGAAAGGCAATTGGCTACTGGCGTGATTGTAAATCGTAAGCTCAATGTACCCAAGGAGTATATTAAGTCAGTCCGAGCAGCCCTTTATGCGTGGGATAAATACGATTTAAAGCAAGCTGAAGAATATTGGCGTGAACACATAGATGATCGCAACAGGTGGGGTGATTCCTTGCCGAGGCTAAGCTGGGTAATTAGAGGAAAAATCAATCACATTGGCCACGTCAAGGGTTACAACGATCCGGTATTCTTAACCTTGGCGAAGAAGCTTCAGTCTCTGGACCCCACTTATCGTCTTGATGAAAGAAAGATTCTCCGGTCGCTCACTGATGAAATTCACGTATACACGGAAGGTATAACGGACTGTAAGCATCTTGAAACAGCGCTAAAATTTTTTAAGGCACGTGGCGAGTTCACTAATCTTAATCTTACTTTTAGGAATACTCGTAAGCCTGGGAGCTCTGTGCTTAAAGCGCTCTGCGAGCATTTAAGTGAGGCTCCTCAAAAGCATCTGACAATCTGTATATTCGACCGCGACGAGCGCCCAATCATAACCGAAATGGGTGGGTCTCCTGGAAATTATCGCGATCACACCAACAACGTTTTTAGCCTAATCATCCCGGTGCCAGATTTCAGGGACTCTGATATTATTTGCATCGAGCACCTCTATAATGACTCACAGCTATATATTCCCGACGCTCAAGGTCGGCGTTTATATTCGAAGGATGAGTTCGACTCGCTCGGCTGCTTCAAAGGAGAGGCACATCTCTTTTGCCGAATTAATAAGCAGTCGCTTATATATGATGATAACGTGATTGACATGGTCGAGCGACGAAACGTTGCTCTTCCAAAAAATAAGTTTGCCGATTACATCGTGAGTGGTGCCCCGCCGTACTCAAACATTGATTTTTCAGGGTTTCGTGGTGTTTTTTCCCAGATTGTTGAGATCGCAGGGTTCTATGGTAGGCGTTAACTGTGAGTCTCTGGCATCCGGTCCTGCCTCGTCTTCCTGTATCGGTCGAGCATTGTGAAGTTCATCCAATTCGTTTGACGGCAGTCACCCCCCATGGGAATGTCGGTGCACAGCTTATATAAGCAGACCAATCACGGAGGCAGACAATGGACGAAACGTATGAAATACCCGACGGAAGTTCACTGCGAGGCTGGAGTTACAAAGGTGCGCTAGAAGCGGGTTTTGAGCTTAAATCCTATTCTTGGGAAGATGTTCCCACAGGCACATGGCTTGCTCGGTTGGACTTCAAAGTCTGGTCAAATAAGACATCTGCTGGAAGTCTTGGGTGTTATTTCACATCACTGGTCGATGGCCGACAATACTTGCTTTCCGCATTCCGTCCGTACCGCTCGACAGCAAGAATCTACACCCCGACAGATGGCTCTATAGACTTCTCATCGCGTGGACTCGATGGTCAGATTTTTTTGTTGGAGATCGGCAAAGGTGCAAAGGGGCAGCCTAAATGGCTCTCGGCAAAGCTCAAGGAGTAACGCTGTTTGGTTCGGATGGGTAACGGCCAAGTTATCAACGTCAGCTTCCCCGGCGCTCATCATCTCCATTGGGTCGGAAGCGGTCAGTGGTGACCGGTCACTTTCAACCCATAGCGGAAACCCAGGCCCCAGCCCTGGCGTCGGAAGGATCTAACACAGTAGAGGCATAATGGTGCAGCATTCAGACCAGTTCGCTGACCGACTCGCTGTTCTCTTATGCCCGGTAGACCACCCGGCAATTTGGAGGGTAGGGCTGAAACGCGTTTGCTTCTAATCCGTGAGCATGAGCGACGCATAAGCCGCTTAGCCTGATTTCATCACGCTTGGGCACCTGGCTGGCTTAACTGTGTTGTCTGCCCTGACACAGCAAGGCCGCTGCCGTCGAAGGTAGCGGTCTCCGCCCCTCGCCAACCCCCGCCTAACGAACGAACAGACTGGCCAACGCGATTTGCCGCTGCGTCTGAACCTCAATCAAAGCCGTCTGATTAGCGAAGTCGCTGCGCTGTGCCGTGATAGCAATGAGACACTCGGCAAGCCTATGATAGCCTTTTGGACGTAGCCAGGGTGGCGTGGTGATAGGGAATATTTTCAACGTTTTTTCGCGGCGCAAAGAAAATCAGGGGCCGCAGCGAAATCCGCTGACGGAGCAATTCCGACAGAGGACGTTCATGCTGATTCGGGACATGGGCCCCGGCATGGTGGAAACTCTGGAGTTTTTGCACGACAAGCTCTCCTATCTGACTGGCCGCCACGTCCTGTCCGCGAAGCAGCACTTGTCCTACGCGGATGACGCTTTTGAGTTTTTGCACACGTGCAGCGACCCTCATTTCCTGGACGCCATTGAGTACCTTGTCCATCAAGAGGGTTGGCGTTACATCGGCGGTTACCACGAACCGGTGATTGATCGCCTCAACGAGTTTTGAGCATCGACGATCTCCCGTACTACGTCACGAAGCCGGTATGGCAAACCACTGAAGAGACGTATCGGGGACAACTCACCCAATTCACCGGCATTCGTGAGCATGCGAAGGTCATCCCCAAAGAAAGCCAAGCTATCCACGATACGGCAATAGAGCCTGCTTTGAAGCTGTTACGTCAGCCCGCATTCCTCAATGCCAACTCGGAATTCATGGCAGCCCTTGAGGACTATCGGCATGGAAAATTCGGCGACTGCGTCACTAAGTGCAACAGCAGCTACGAAAGCGTGATGAAGGTGATCTGTGGTCAGAAAGGCTTCGGATATTCCCAGGGGGATACCACCGCCAAGCTCATTCGAACCATCATGCAAAAAACCGAATTGGACAGCTTTTGGGAACAGCCGCTGATGACAGTCGGTACGCTCCGCAACAAGCTCAGCACCTCGCATGGTGCCGGCGAGGTACAAAAGGTTGTCCCAGAGCACGTGGCGAAGTACACACTGAACATGACCGCCTCGGCCATCATCTTTTTGCACGATCAGTCTTACCGGGCCATGCCCTAATAGGCCCAGCAACACAGCATCCTGCATGCGGCTGATGCCCAGCGCATTCAGCAACCATGCGCTGGTCAGAATGGTAACCAGGCTGTAAAAGAACGGCCCGACGATGAACAGAGCCGAGGGTTTCTTCATCGCGTCCGCCGCCAGTTTCAGCGAGGCGGCATAGGGCTTGCCAAAAAGCAGGCCGAACCAGATACCGCCCAACACGGTGTGAGCGATGCCGGCGACAACGACGGCCAAAGGGTAAATACGGGTGAAGGCTTCGAGCATGGTGTCCTCTGAGAGTGTGAGCAAAAAGAAGCGCGACTCTACAAAGGGGCTGCTGACAGCGTGGTGGCAACAGCGAATACAAGCACGCAATAGTTTGCCGATCAGAGACAGCTCTCACGGGACGTATTGATGATAAGCGGCTATCAACGGTCAGAGCTTGTCAGGGCGGCGTTTCAAGCACCCTTCAATCGCCTTCCGGCTACCTGCAAGTATCCCAACAGGTTCTTCAGGAGTTGTCTGTACCGCGAGACGTAGAAAGCGCCCGGCGGTCTCAGATCGGGAAAAGAGGATGGCTCGCGCTTCCCGGATCAGTTGATCCCGAATCAGCCACTTGTCAGTTTTGACCTTCCGACGCCCCTTCATTTGCACCTCAGCGACCGGACTCCTTGAAAAAGTCGTTATTGGCAACGAAGCCAAGATCGCTGGAGTGTTCCGGTGGATGATCGCTAAACAGGTGTTCCGCTCGACGTTGCTCCTTGAGATTTGCCAACGTTCGGAAGAAGCACGGTTCACAGAGATGGACCTCATATCGCTCCCCGTCATGCAGGGTGCCATATCCCCAGTGCGCTTTTAGCGTCCCGAATTGGTAGCCGCTTTCCTCGACGCGCGTCGAGGTGCCACATACGTCGCACATGACATCGACCACGCTTTCCACTTGTACTGGCCCAGTGATTTTCATTGCCAGCATCTCCACAAGCGATTGGCTCAAAAAACGCGCTGCCGGCAATGCCGGTTAGGCGCAGTCAGCAGCCCACTGGTCAATCAGATTTGGGCTAAGACCTGCATTCATCAAGACTCGAACTGCACAAATACGTGTATCCACAGATAGCCGATTCATGCCGTGGAACACCACGCTCTGTCGAGTGAATGACTCATCCAGCTCAAATGCATTCACCGGTACAAGGATGCGCCCCTTCGTTAGGAACAGCCCCTTTGCCGACCAGTGGCTGGCCAAGCCGGAAAATAACCGCAGCGCCGGCCTTCCATGACAATGGACCCAATACTATTCTTGGGCTAGCCCTTGGCCAGCACTTGGTGCTCGCCGGTTGCCAAGGAGGCATAGCAGTGACTCAAGGAGACGAAGGTGAAATTCGATTTGCGGCGTGCCATCAACAGCATCTCAGACGTAGTAATGAATCGCCCCGCACCGCTGCGGGAATTTGATCAGATCTACATGAAAGTGGCCGACATGGTCATTCAGGCTGAGTACGTGGCCAGGGTATTCAATGGTAAGAAGGTAGTCTTCGTCGGAGACGGAGATGGCATCGCTCTCTCGGCAGCTCATTTGAAGGCTCAAGAGGTCGTAGACTACGGCCCGTCATCGATCACTTTGCTCGACTTCGATGAGCGCATTGTCAATTCTGTTCGGCGTTTCGGGGAGAAGCTGGCCGACAAAGTCCATATCACTGCGGAACTGTATAACGTCGCCGACCCACTACCGAGCGAGCACTTTGGAGCATATGACGGGTTCCATATCAACCCGCCATGGGGTGCAAGTAATGATGGTCAGAGCGTCACCGCCTTCTTGGAGCGCGGCAGCCAGGCCACCAATGCGAAAGGTCTGGGGATCGTAGTCATTGCAGACGATCCGGAGCTTGCTTGGACGCAGGAGGTGCTTCGAGACACCCAGAAAAGAGCCATCGAGCTGGGCTACGTCGTAGCGGAAATGCTCCCGCAGTTACACCTATACCACCTGGATGACGCGCCCGACCTGCGTTCATGTTCCTGCCTTTTTCGACGGGTTGAACCGGGGCTAATGGAGAAGTCGTCCGAGAAGCTCTCCTCAGCGCGCCTTCGGAACTTCTACGGCAAGAACAACCCTCTCACCTATCAATACGTGCGCGAGACGCCGACTCTCAACGTGGCGAAAGAAGCGGACCAGAGATACACCCTCGAACAGTACAAGGAGGTACCAGATGCCTAATCCACTTGAGAATGGCCAAGGCGTGATCTTCATGAAGGTTGGCCTTCACGCCTCCGAGACATTGGAAGACATCGTGCGCCGGAAAAAAAGAGAGTACGAAGAAGCCGGATCGATTTTTTGGGGCTATGGCGGTAGCTCATGCCATCCACGGACGATGGTTCAGCCCTTCGGTAGGTCCATGGCCCAAGCCGGCAGACACCTGCTCATCATCATGAACGAAATGAACTCCAAACACTCCGCTCCGCCAGTCGCCGCGTCTCAATACTCGGAGGATGGAGTTGACTGGCAGGCCGTCCCTAAAGGTATCGAAGTGCGCGGCTCACGGTTCGCCTTGGTGCTGGATGATCTGGAGGTGGATGAGTTCGAGGTCAATCTAAAGGAATTCGAGGTTGGCTTGGGGCAATCCCGAGGTAAGCTGGCTTCGGAATACATCAAAGGTCAGAACGACAAGGGCTGCCTGATTTACAACGAGCTGGATATTCCACCACCGCCGGAACAGCGCATCATCAAGCAAATCGGGCTGATAGCTCGGGTAAAGGATCCGTTTGCCGTATTCCTTCGGTAATGCAGGGAGCACCGAGATGGGGAAGATCATCTACCTGACAGGCGCTCCGGCGACTGGAAAATCAACACTAACTGCCCGTGTGGCCGCTTATGCAAAGGACGTAGAGGTGTTCACCTACAGTCTGGAGCTTGCTCGTGTGACCTCAGCGCGAGTAGGGCAATTGACCCAGAACGACATGCGAGAGCAGTCCGCCAAGATCATCACTAGAGAGGATGTCGCGCTTGTCGACGAGCAACTGATCGAAAAGGCTACGTCGTTCAGACAGCGCGATGGATTCCTCGTCGTTGACTCGCACCCAGTGACTATCGAGGAGTTCGGCTTTAGGGTTACGCCGTTCACTAAAGAGATGCTGTCTCGGTTATCCCCAGACGTTATCACCTGCTTGTACGCAGACGCTGCCACTCTTGAAGCTCGTATCAAAGCGGATGCCGCCGGACGACCGCTGCCATCGCGCTTCGACCTAAATCGCCATGTCGACCTGCAATGCCAAGTGGCATGGACCTATGCGTTTGAATCTGGTGCTTCGCTTTACTTCCTGGACGCTGCGCTGCCTGGGCACGATGTGATGACTAACTTCATGAAGGTCGCCAAAATTCCAGATATCACGCTGTCGCAGGCAACCCCTGATCCATACCGAACAAATCGAGCGTGAAAGGCGCGCGGCTTTCTGGCTTGCGCTTGCTGCGCAAGCGAGAGACCAGACGTCCCCAATCACTGAGGTTTCCCGAAGCTGAAACCTCGCCAATGTCCTGGACATCCGAGCGAGACAGAAGCTCTGGATTCGAGAGCTGGACTGAGTACGGCGCTTCCATATCCGCAACGAAACTTACCGCATACTTCTTGGCCACATTTCCAGTGAGGGCATATTCCGCGTTGCGAACGACAGCAGTTACTTGAGAAGCACCCAACGACTTGTCGCTTGAGAAGTTACGCAGAAATGCCGCAGTCACTTCAAGCTCAGTCGTCCCCGCCAAAGGAGTGGCTGACTTGCACACCAGAGCATAATGGCTGGTCTTGCGCCGACCAGATGGCAGGTCAGCGCGGCTCGTGACCAACACATGCGCTGGTAGGGGATGGTGCTTGCCGGCGCCGTCGACCCAGCTGTTCCATACGAAGACATCGCCTGGCGTGACATCAATGTCCTTGGCCTTACTGGCCATCGGCGAAAACACGACCTTCATGTCGCCATTAACCGACGCGGCAGCATCCCGAGCATTCTCACCGAGAGACTGCCCAATTCCCCAGAAGAACAGCCCATCCCCCAACTGACGCTCCCAATCCTTGCGGCGAATAATGAGATCGAGGCCCTCGCCTGACTCAACGCCCATTTTGGTCCAGCAGAAAGTTGAAGGGAGCATGCGGGTGATTCCTAGGGTGGTTACACCATGAGTGTACCAAATCATCTATTCACTTTCAATTTGAATACGCATATAGTGAATAACATGAATAACTCACCCATGAAAATTGCTTACGATGAGCTGCTCACTGTTCTCAGGAAGGACACGCGGAGTGATGGTCAAATTGCTCGGGATAGCGGTGTTTCTCAACCAACGATCTGGAGGCTTCGCAACAAGCCTACAGTTCGTCGGCGAGCAAGCGATCAATTCAATAAGCTGTGCCGATTTTACGGCCTAAATGAATTGCCCAAGCCGGGTCCTTCGGAGTCATTGGAGACAGAGCTCAAGGGTGCGATAATGGCACTATGGGATGGCTCAGATGAGCATGCCCGGGCGCTGATTAAGGTACTCCGGAGCCTCAAGGCACTTGATGTACATAATCACTCGACGCCTGAGGGCTAAGAGCAACGCAAAGGGAGGTCGACATGCCGGCCACACAAATCGACCGAATTTTCGGGGTGCTGGAATCTGCGGGCTACCCACGGGAATTTCAGCATTCCCTCCTCCCTGAATGGGTGACTCCTGACGTATTACAGGACTCCGGTGCGACTCTTGAGGTTGCATCCATTCTGGCCAAACGCTTGGGGCTTCGCGTCAGCCCTCTGGTCTCGGAGTCTCCTGGACTCGAAGATTTGCGCCGGCGCGACGTCAAGTACAAGCGGTCGATTCCAAATCGCTCCCGCAATCTGAGTGCTGCGACTTCTTTGGCGATGTTTGCGGCCGAGTCTGCCGCTTACGCCACGCCCGTCCCCTACACGCCGTTTCCTAAAGATCCTCTGGAACTACGGGCGGAGATACTCAAGCATGAGCCCGGTAAGTGGCTGGGGCTGCGGAATTTGCTTCAAGCTTGCTGGCGGCACGGTGTTCCAGTCATCTATCTCGATAATGTTGGTGACGGGCTTCCCAAGATGGATGGGATGGTCACTCACGTCGAGGGCCGTCCCGTCATCATTCTCTCGAAGAAAAGCACTTCTTGGGCCTGGCAATCGTTCATCATCTCTCATGAAATCGGTCACTGTGCTCTTGGGCATATTGAACCGGACGAAATCCTGGTCGACGAGACATTAGGCACCGAGTCCTACGCGCTGGACGACCCCGATGAAGATGAGCAAGCAGCTGATCGATTTGCGATCACAATGCTAAATGGTCGCGAAAACGCTACCTACGGTGCAGAGGGTAGACGCGCAAGCGCTGGCGGCCTCGTCGAAGCCGCCATGGCCTACGGGACCGCGAACCAGGTGGACCCAGGGCACATCGTGCTCAATTACGCCAAGCACAACGACGCATGGCCGATGGCGATTGCAGCGCTCAACATGATGCAAGCCGGACTGGAGCCAGCAGGCACAATCGTCAACCACCTTGCATGGCGTTGCCTCAGGGAAAACGTGCTTCCCAGCGACACAGCAGCGTTACTTCACCGCGTTATGCCAGGTTGAAAAGGATTTCGTAATGGCGCTCAAACTCTTCGTCGACAACGATGTGATCTTGAAGCTGGCTCAATACGGAATTCTGGAACACCTGATATCTCTCTTTCCAGGCCCGGCTGATTTGATCGCGCTGGACTCTGCAAGATACAAGCTGCTCCCTAAACGGAATCGCCTGGAGCTGTGCAAAACAGAAGAAGTCGCTGGCCGAGTCGAGGCATTTCTGGATGCCGCGGTGCCCGCCTCGACAGAGCCTGTTGACGTTGAACTCCTTGAGAGACTGAACGGCTCGCCCGGCATTGATACCGGGGAGGCTCTTCTCTTCGCGACAGCTGCCAGCGCGGACAACGCAAGAGTGCTTACCGGCGATAAACGAGCACTTGCCGGGCTTGGCGGGCTACAAGACGCCTACTGTTCTCAAGCTTTAGCGGGCAAGATCATCATGCTGGAGGCACTCTTGCAAGGGTTCACCCAGATAGACCCTGGACACACCCAGCACGCCGTTCGATCAAATCCAACGGTCGACAAGGCACTGACCAACGTTTTCGGCGTTTCTGCACCTGCCGCACCTGACAGTGTTCTCGCCGGGCTTGAATCGTATAAGGGGCATGTGAAGAAAACACTGGGTGATCTGCTGAACGATGGTCCACCGTTTTAGGGGGGCAATCGTTCAAGCTAGACCTGCAAGGAGCAATACCCATTCAGTGACTCACTCGCTAACAGTAAAGGCTTCATAGCCTCGACCAGATAAGCGTCGAAATCCTCTTTGTTTACCCCCGCGTGCAGCAGCTGCATCGCTGAGATGGGAGTCGGCCGGATTACAGCACCGATAATGACGCGGTGTCCTTTTCTCGCGGACGATATCTGCAAAATATGGATCGCGTATCAGATTCTCAAGGTGCGGCCAAGACCAGATGGCAACACCTTGAGAGTAATCTTCCTCAATAAAATGCTCCGCATATCGGAAGGCTTAGCAAGAGCCGGTATGGGAAATCTCACCGGCTCCTGCGACAGCTTTAATTCTCTCAAATTAGTCCACCATGTGTCCGGTTCACACCATCGGTAAAAGATACCATCATAATTTTTCTTGGGTTTTACACGATACATTCCTGTGATTTTTTAGAGGCCGATCCTTCGCTGTGACAACATTTATTAAACGAAAAACCCCGAGAATTTCTGAAGCACGATGCTTTGTGACAACCTTTATTATCGCTTTACCCGGAGGAACATCCCTGCTAAGCCGCGAAAATCAAGGGTATTTGTGACAAAGTTTATTAATCAGCAACAGCGGCTGCCGGCAGTGATGCCAGCAGCCGCTTTTTTGTTTCAGCGCATTATTGATCGCACATGCGCATCAATTGATGAGAATTCAACGATTATCCCCAGCGCGACTTTGCCCGATCATTCCAGCAACAAGCACTTACAAATTTCAAGAAACGCTGGAGATGCACCTATGAGTCTGCCGTCACATCCGCTGCCTGCGGGTAAGTCCAGGGCCGGGATGGTCTTTCGAGTCACATCCGGAAACTTCCTCGAACAGTTCGATTTCTTCCTGTTCGGCTTCTATGCCACCCATATCGCTGCCGCATTCTTCCCGGCATCCAACGAGTTCGCCTCGCTGATGATGACCTTCGCAGCCTTTGGCGCAGGCTTCCTCATGCGTCCGCTGGGGGCGGTGATCCTGGGTGCCTACATCGATGATGTCGGCCGCCGCAAAGGGCTGATCGTGACCTTGGCGATCATGGCCAGCGGCACACTGCTGATCGTGCTGGTGCCCGGCTACGCCAGCATTGGCCTATGGGCGCCGGCACTGGTACTGCTAGGGCGTTTGCTGCAGGGCTTTTCCGCCGGTGCCGAACTTGGCGGGGTTTCAGTTTACCTGGCCGAAATGGCAACGCCTGGGCATAAAGGTTTCTATGCCAGTTGGCAGTCCGCCAGTCAGCAGGTGGCGATTGTCGTCGCCGCAGCGCTCGGGTTTGCCCTCAACCAGTGGCTGAGTGCCGCCGAGATCGCCCAGTGGGGCTGGCGCGTACCGTTCGCCCTGGGCTGCCTGATCATCCCGATGATCTTCCTGTTGCGCCGTAATCTTCAGGAGACCGAAGAATTCACCGCCCGCAAGCATCGACCGAGCATGAAGCAAGTGCTGGCCACCCTGTTCGCCAACGCTAGCGTGGTGTTGCTCGGCATGCTGATGGTGGCGATGACCACCACTGCCTTCTACATGATCACCGTGTATGCCCCGACCTTCGGCAAGACCGTGCTGCAACTGAGCACCAGCGATGCGCTGATCGTGACCTTGCTGGTGGGGGTGTCGAATTTCGTCTGGTTGCCCATTGGTGGCATGCTCAGCGACCGCTTCGGGCGCAAGCCGCTGCTCGCTGCGATGTCGCTACTGACCGTGCTCACGGCGTATCCTGCGCTGTCGTTTCTGGCGCAGGCACCAAGCTTTGGGCATATGCTCGAAGTGCTGTTGTGGTTCTCGTTCCTTTATGGCCTGTACAACGGTGCGATGATTCCGGCGCTGACCGAAATCATGCCCGTGGAAGTACGGGTGGCCGGCTTCTCGCTGGCGTACAGCTTGGCAACTGCCATCTTCGGCGGCTTCACCCCTGCCATCTCGACCTGGATGATTCACGCAACCGGTGACAAGGCTGCCCCTGCTTACTGGCTCATGTTTGCCGCTTTCTGTGCGTTCGTCGCTACCTGGCTGCTGTACCATCGGTTGGCCACTCGTGCAGCGGTGGCCGCATGAAACGATCGATCGGTGCTTTGCTGTGTGTTGCCTTGCTGGCCGGCTGTGGCCTTGCCCAGGCGGCCGAGCTTACGGTGATGACTTCGGGTGGCTTCACGGCTGCCTACAAGCAGCTTGGGCCGCAGTACGCAGCCCGCAGCGGTGATACGTTGGTCACGGTTCTGGGCCCGTCCATGGGCAAGGCCGCCGAGGCCATTCCCAATCGACTGGCACGGGGTGAGCACGCTGATGTGGTCATCATGGTCGGCTACGCGCTGGATGAGCTGATTCGCCAGGGTAAGGTCGATCCGGTATCGCGTGTGGAACTGGCCGACTCGCGTATTGGCCTGGTGGTTCGGGAAGGGCAGGCGAAACCTGCGATCGGCACCGCCGCCGAGTTGAAGCAGACGTTGCTTGCAGCCACATCCGTGGCCTACTCGGACAGCGCCAGCGGTGTGTACATCGAGAACCAGCTTTACAAAAAGTTGGGTATCCACGACCAGTTGGCGGGCAAGAGCACCATGGTCGAGCGCGTACCCGTGGCGGCGCAGGTCGCCAAGGGCGACTACCAACTGGGCTTCCAGCAGGTTGCCGAATTGCTGCCGGTGCCGGGCGTTACATACGTTGGCAAGATTCCAGAAAGCTTGCAGTCGGTAACACGCTTCGCTGCTGGCATTCCGAAGAACGCACGGCACCCTGCCGAGGCCAGGCAGTTGCTGAACTACCTGGCTTCCCCCGACGTGCAACCCACCGTGCGTGCTACCGGGCTGGATTCAGTGGCCCGGTAGAACCCCGGGGAGTTCGCGAATCAGCCTTATCATTTCAAGTGCCGCGGGCGTCAATGTGCGGCCGCGGCGCTTGAGCAGGCCCATCTTGCGGGTTACCTCCGGCTCGACCAGTGCAACGCTGGCGAGTATCGGGTGCGGCGTCATCGGCAAGGCAATCGACGGAACCGCGGCGATACCCAGGCCGGCTTCGATAAGACCCAGCAGGGTCGTCACGTGCCTGGCCTCGCACACGCTGTTCTTGCTGACGGGCATCCCGGCCAGCGCCCGGTCCAGCACCAGGCGGTTCCCTGATGATTTACCCAATGTGATGTAGTCATGCGCATAGGCTTGCGCCCAGGTCACCTGCGTTTGCCCGGCCAGCGGGTGATCCTGCCGGCAGGCGATGACGTAGCGCTCTTCGAGCAAGACACTGAACTCGATTTCTGGGGCGAGGTTGCCGGTGAAGCTCAGGCCGAAGTCGGCTTCGCCTGAGGCCACGGCGGCGCTGACATCATTGGCGGAGGCGTCGTGCAGGTTGATGCGCACCTTCGGGTACTGCGAGTGAAAGGCGCGGATCGCGTGGGGCATGAAATAATAAGCAGCTGAAGGCACGCAGGCGATAGTCAGGGAACCGGTGCGCAGCGCACCCCCGTCGCCGACGCTGAGCAAGGCCAGGTCCAGGTCGTCGAGCAGGCGTTCGACCTGGGGCAGGAAGGCGCGCCCAAGGTTGGTCAGCGACACCTTGCGCGTGGTGCGTTCAAGCAGCTTCACGCCAAGCGCTGATTCCAGCTTTTCGATGCGCCGGCTCAAGGCCGACTGGGTGATGCGGATGGTATCCGCAGCGCGGCGGAAGCTGCCTTGTTCGACCACGGCGCGGAAGGCCTGCAAGTCGTTCAGGTCGAAATTGATGCTCACCCAAGGCTCCGCTGGTTTGATCGAAAGCGTGCATCAATGGTATTTCGAAAAAACCGGCGGAGCTAGCAGCATCAGATCTGCATCGCCATGCCATCCACATTCATCGCCGCCTGGCGCAGGGCCTCGGAGCGGGTGGGGTGCGGGTGGCAGGTGAGGGCGATGTCTTCTGCCGAGGCCGAGAACTCCATGGCCACGCAGAACTCGCCGATCATCTCGCTGACGCTTGGGCCCACCAGATGCACGCCGAGGACTTCATCGGTTTCGGCATCGGCGATGACCTTGGCGAAGCCTTCGGTCTCATGGTTGATCTTGGCACGGCTGTTGGCGGTGAAGGGGAACTTGCCTACTTTATAGGCACGCCCTTCGGCTTTGAGCTGCTCTTCGGTCTTGCCCACGGTGGCCAGCTCCGGGCGGGTATAGATCACCCCAGGGATGAGGTTGTAGTTGACCTCGTGCGGCTTGCCGGCAATCCGCTCGATGCAGGCTACCGCCTCGTCTTCGGCCTTGTGCGCCAGCATCGGGCCGGAAGTGACGTCACCAATCACCCATACACCTGGCACTGAGGTGCGGTGGTGCTGGTTGCCGAGCATGCCGCGCTTGTCGGTTTCCAGGCCCACGCTTTCAAGGTTCAGCCCTTTGGTATAAGGGCGGCGGCCGATAGCTACCAGCACGTAGTCGGCCTGCAGCGATTCTGCGCTGCCGCCGGCGGCAGGCTCCAGCGTCAGGCTAACCCCATCGGCAGTAGCAGTGGCTTGGGTGACTTTGCTACCCAGCTTGAACTCCATGCCTTGCTTGGCGAGTGCCTTTTGCAGGGTCTTGGCGGTTTCCGTGTCGGTACCTGGGCAGATGCGGTCGAGGTATTCGATAACGGTTACCTGGCTACCCAGGCGACGCCACACCGAACCCAGCTCCAGGCCGATCACGCCGGCACCTATCACTACCAGGTGCTTGGGCACTTGCGGCAGCGACAGCGCGCCGGTCGAATCGATGATGCGCTGGTTATCGATGGTCACGCCCGGCAGAGGGGTAGGCTCGGAGCCGGTGGCAATGACCACGTCCTTGGCTTGCAGCACCGTTTCGCTGCCATCTTCAGCTTTCACCACAACCTTGCCGACGCCATCCAGGCGGCCCCAGCCTTTGACCCAGTCGACCTTGTTCTTGCGGAACAGGTATTCGATGCCCTTGGTCAGGCCGGTCACGCTCTCGTCCTTCTGTTTCATCATCTGGGCGAGGTTGAGGGTGGGCTTTACTTCAATGCCGAGGTGGGCGAACTCTTCACCGCTGGCGGCCTCGTACAGTTCGGAGGCATGCAGCAGTGCCTTGGAGGGCATGCAGCCCACGTTCAGGCAGGTGCCGCCCAAGGTCGAGCGGCCTTCAACACAAGCGACGCTCAGGCCCAACTGGCCCGCTCGGATGGCTGCGTTGTAGCCGCCAGGGCCACCGCCGATGATCACCACGTCATAGGATTTCATGGGTTCAACTCCAGGATGAGAAAGCGAGAGGGGCACAAGGTTAAGCCGAGACGCAAGAATTGTATACAATCCACTGTGTGGATAAGATCAGTTGGTTCTAGACCATGGTCTTGTTTAGAGGAAAGCTCCCACGAATGAACTACTCTGATCCGGCGACGTTCGAAATATCAGGCGTCGTGGCCAATTTCGGACAGGAGGGTCGTTCATGCTTGCGCAACTTCCACCGGCACTTCAGAGCTTGCACCTGCCGCTGCGGCTGAAACTGTGGGACGGTAACCAGTTCGATCTGGGACCAAGCCCCCAGGTCACTATCCTGGTCAAGGAGCCACAGCTGATCGGCCAGCTGACCCACCCAAGCATGGAACAGCTGGGCACTGCATTCGTCGAAGGCAAGCTGGAGCTGGAAGGCGATATTGGTGAAGCCATCCGTGTATGCGACGAGCTGAGTGAAGCGCTGTTCACCGAGGAAGATGAACAGCTGCCGCAACGCCTGTCTCATGACAAGCACACTGACGCCGAAGCCATTTCCTATCACTACGATGTTTCCAACGCGTTCTACCAGCTATGGCTGGATCAGGACATGGCCTATTCGTGCGCCTACTTCCGTGAACCTGACAACACGCTGGATCAAGCGCAGCAGGATAAATTCGACCACCTTTGCCGCAAGCTGCGGTTGGACGCGGGTGACTACCTGCTCGATGTCGGTTGCGGTTGGGGTGGGCTGGCACGGTTCGCTGCACGCGAATATGGCGCCAAGGTATTCGGCATTACCTTGAGCAAGGAGCAATTAAAGCTCGGCCGCCAGCGAGTCAAAGCCGAAGGCCTGGCCGACAAGGTCGAGCTGCAGATTCTGGACTACCGCGACCTGCCACAGGATGGACGCTTCGACAAGGTTGTGAGTGTTGGCATGTTCGAACACGTCGGGCATGCCAACTTACCGTTGTATTGCCAAAAGCTGTTCGGGGCAGTGAGGGAAGGGGGGCTGGTAATGAACCATGGCATCACTGCCAAGCACGTTGATGGCAGGCCGGTTGGGCGCGGTGCGGGTGAGTTTATCGACCGCTATGTATTCCCCCATGGCGAGCTACCCCACTTGTCGATGATCACCGCCAGCATCTGTGAAGCAGGGCTGGAGGTGGTGGACGTGGAAAGCCTGCGTTTGCATTACGCCAAAACCCTGCACCACTGGAGCGAGAACCTGGAGAACCAGCTGCACAAGGCGGCGGCGCTGGTGCCGGAGAAGACCTTGCGAATCTGGCGGCTGTACCTGGCCGGGTGTGCTTATGCGTTCCAGAAGGGATGGATCAATCTGCATCAGATTCTGGCGGTCAAGCCGTATGCCGATGGGCATCATGACCTGCCCTGGACCCGCGAGGACCTGTATCGCGGATAACGCATCCCGCACTCATAGGACTGCACATCACTTACTGATTTAGCAGGGACCCTGTGGGAGCGGGCAAGCCCGCGAACACCGGCGCAGCCGGTGCCATGCACCGCGCTGGATTCTTCGCGGGCAAGCCCGCTCCCACAGGTATCTGCTTAAAACCTGGGCTTATCGATGCTTAAAGAATCGGCGAAATCAGCCGTGCAATCCGCATCCCCAATTGCTGCAGCCGATGAGTGTCGCGGCTATCCTCCGCCGTAATTTCCCGCGACTGCTCAAAGTCATTTATCAACATGTGCTCAACCTGGTCTGCAAAGCTGCGGTCGACGGTCAGCAGGGTGATCTCGAAATTCAGACGGAACGAGCGGTTGTCCAGGTTGGCACTGCCGATGGCGCTGACGTCATCATCCACCAGCACCACCTTCTGGTGCAGAAAGCCCGGCTGATAGCGGAACATACGCACCCCCGCGCGTACCGCTTCGAAGGCGAACAGGCTGGAGGCGGCATAGACAACACGATGGTCTGGCCGCGAAGGGATCAGTACCCGCACATCAACCCCACGCAGTACCGCCAGCCGCAGGGCGGCGAACACTGCCTCGTCTGGGATGAAATAGGGGCTGGTGATCCACACCCGTCGGGTAGCCGAATGGATCGCTTCGAGGAAGAACAGTGAGCAGGTTTCCTGTGGATCGGCCGGGCCGCTGGCCAAGGCCTGGCAAAGCACGCCGTTATCTGGGTAGGTATCCGGCAGGATCAGCGGCGGTAACTGGCGCGTGGCCCAGTACCAGTCTTCGGCGAATGACTCCTGCAGGCAGGCCAGCACTGGCCCGCTGATCTGCACATGGGTATCACGCCAGGGGGAAAGCTGTGGGTGCTCGCCGAGGTATTCGTCGCCCACGTTATGGCCACCGATGAAACCGAGCAGGCCGTCCACCACCACAATCTTGCGATGGTTACGGAAGTTCACCTGGAAGCGGTTGAACCAGCCGCGGCGAGTGGCGAAGGCATGGATTTGTACACCACCGTCACGCAGTTGCTGGCTGTAGTTGGCTGGCAATGCATGGCTGCCGACTCGGTCGTAAAGCACGAAGACTAGCACCCCTTCGGCAGCCTTGCGCAACAGCAGTTGCTGTAATGCCTTGCCGAGGTTGTCGTCATGGATGATGAAGAACTGCACCAGCACCACATCGCGGGCTTTGTCGATGGCGGCGAAGATGGCATCGAAAGTGGCTTTTCCATCAATCAGCAATTTCACTTCGTTGTTGGCCAGGCAAGGCATGCGCCCCAGTTTGGGCATGGCGCGCAAGGCTGCGTAGCTTTCTGATTCACGGGCGGTGAGGGCCTCTTCCACCCAAGGCCGCCAGTT
This sequence comes from Pseudomonas sp. NPDC090592, assembly GCF_044769185.1. Taxonomy (NCBI): domain Bacteria; kingdom Pseudomonadati; phylum Pseudomonadota; class Gammaproteobacteria; order Pseudomonadales; family Pseudomonadaceae; genus Pseudomonas; species Pseudomonas sp. NPDC090592. The sequence goes on along the minus strand of NZ_JBIVXJ010000016.1, from coordinate 46,184 downwards.
GAGGTTGGCCATGGCCACGTGCATTTCCTGGTTGGCCTGGCGCCTGGCCTTGATGTAGGCATAGAACGAACGGGCGCCAAAAACCAGATAGGGGATCAACGTAAGGTAGGGGATGAAGAACAAGGGCATGGCCCAGGCGATGGCGCCTTGGGCGGTACGCACGGTAAAGATCGCGTGCAGTGCGGCGACGATACCCAGTAGGTGAATCAGGCCGAGTAGGTAACCAAAAAAGTAGGGGCTGTGGTAATCCATATGCATCCTGCTTGCCGAGTACACTTGAGCTAACAGAACACGTTCCCGGTCCGCCTTGCAACCTGAAGGTGGATTTGGCGTCCAAGGTTCAGCCCGGCCCGCTTGGCCGGCTTTTTCCAGGAGCGATCGTCCATGAAGATTCGTCTGCCAGTGTTGGCGTTGGCCCTAGCTGTGAGCAGCCCGCTGGTGCATGCCCAGATGCTGCAACCAGGTTTGTGGGAGCTGACTACCAGCAACATGCAGGTCGATGGCAAGCCGTTACCCGACATGCAGTTCATGCTCAGTCAGTTGAAAAACCTGCCGCCAGAGCAGCGCGCGATGATGGAGGGGGTGTTGGCCAAACAAGGGGTGGCTGTGGGTGGCAACGGCGTGCGTTCCTGCCTGACGCCCGAGCAGGTGGCGACCAACGATATCCCTTTGCAGGACCCGAAGTCAGGTTGTACCCAGAAGATCACCGACCGTACAGGTAATGTTTGGAAGTTTCAGTTCAGCTGCCCCAAGGCGCAGGGTACTGGCCAGGCTACCTTCCTGAGCGATCGGGAATTCACCACTCAGGTCAGTGGTACCTTCAACGCTTCGGGTGTGCAGCAGCAAGGCAGCATGAACACCCGTGCGGTGTGGCTGGGCAATGATTGTGGCACGGTCAAACCGCGCAGCTGACATCCCATTGCCATTGGCTGGTGGCGACGGCGTCGTGAGCATGCAGGCTTTCTGCATGCTCAACGCGCAGCTTGAAGGCCGTGCTCCATTCCATTTGCCGTAGTGCTTTGTGTAGCCTTCGTGCGGCGTCTTCACAGAACATCAGGTTCTGCCCGTTGGCCAAGGCGAAGGCTTGTTCGTCCGCTCGTTTCACCGCAGTCTGCACAGCGGTCCCCAAGCTTGCTTCAACGCAATTGATCAGTTCAGTGATAGGTAAAACGTGTTGGTTGCTGCGTAGCCGCATCTGGATTTGCGCGGTACTCCTTTGACTGTGGGGCGTCGCCACAATACCTTCGGCGCTACCAAGCCACCGCAATATTGCGGACTTTTCAACCTGCTCCTCGCTGAAGTCGTCCATGAATTGCTGCTGAATCAACTGCCGTGCAAGCGCAGCCGAGCATGGACAGGTAGAGGAATAGGGTACGGAAACAGATAGTTCCACGTGGAACATTTCATTTTCTATCCGTGCATCGACCGTTACGGCGTAGCTTTTCCAGCCTGCCAGTGGGCTGATCAAGGCCGGCCTTTTCAGCAGATGCTCAAAGCGCAGGCGCAGGTAGGCTGCCGAAGAAAGTCCTTCATGGCTGCTCAGGAAATCAGCCAGTAGCTGCCTGATTGTTAGCGGGGTGAGGGGCTGGTGCTCCAATGACTCCAGGGCAAGGTAAAGCCGCGACATATGGATGCCGCGTGAGCTGCCGTCTACCAGGCTTACCCCCGCATCGATTTTGGCGGCTGCGGTGCGCCCTTCGAAGTGCACAGGCAAGGCGATCCCGCACATGCCCACCCAGTCCAATGGCAAGGTGTACTCCAGGGTTTGTGCAGCGATGTCGGGGAGCTTGAGCTGAGTCATCTGGAATTCCAAACAAAAAGAGTCATCACTGGCAACCGCCTACCAAGCTGCAATGCAGCTTGAAGCGCTGCCCGCTGGAGCTGGATACGCGGTTCAGGGTTGTCCAGCCAACGCGACGGCTGTAACCCACCCAGGCTTCGCCATCGCTGGCCAGGCCGGTAAAAAAGGTCAACGTGCCATAGCGGCTGTTGGTTTGTGCCCACAGGCGCCGGCTGCCGAAGTCATAGCCGCGCAGGTAGAACGTGCTGCCATCGCTGCGTACGCTGTAGTAACTGCCCTTGCCATCCTGGCAGGCAAGCAATGTCGCACTGCGGGTACACATCGCCAACGGGCTGCTCTTTGGCATGGCGAACAGCGAAGTGGGCATGGTGAGCATCAGCAACACCATGGCGCGTGGCAGGTTCATTTTTCACCCCCGGTGAATACGCGTCCGTCGAGAACGGCTTGGCGAAATTGTATTGTTACTTTATAACATTGTGCAATGCATCGTTTCGAATGCGCTCGCCTGAAGAGGTTTCGCCATGTCCAATCGTCTCCCCGTCACCGTGCTGTCCGGCTTTCTTGGCGCCGGCAAGAGCACTTTGCTCAACCATGTGCTGCGTAATCGCGACAACCTGCGGGTTGCGGTGATCGTCAACGACATGAGTGAAATCAACATCGACGCCAGCGAGGTGCAGCGCAACGTCAGCCTTAACCGCGCTGAAGAGAAACTGGTCGAGATGAGCAACGGCTGCATCTGCTGCACACTGCGTGAAGACCTGCTCGAAGAGGTGGCACGGCTGGCAGAAGAAGGCCGTTTCGATTATTTGCTCATCGAGTCCACCGGGATCTCGGAGCCGTTGCCGGTTGCCGAGACGTTCACGTTTCGCGACGAGCAGGGCCGCAGCCTGTCCGACATGGCACGCCTGGACACCATGGTCACTGTGGTCGATGGCCTGAATTTCATGCGCGATTACCAGGCAGCAGACAGCCTGGCCAGCCGTGGCGAAACGTTAGGTGAGGAAGACGAGCGCTCGATCAGCGACCTGCTGATCGAACAAGTCGAGTTCGCCGACGTGCTGCTGCTGAGCAAGATCGACCTGATCAGCCAGCACGAGCGCGATGAGCTCATGGCCATTTTGCGCAGCCTCAATGCCCGGGCGCAGATCGTGCCCATGGTCATGGGCCAGGTGCCGTTGGCACGCATCCTGGACACTGGCCTGTTCGACTTCGATCAGGCTGCCCAGGCGCCTGGCTGGTTGCAAGAATTGCGCGGCGAGCATGTACCGGAGACTGAGGAGTACGGCATTGCGGCCACCACCTGGCAGGCCCGGCGACCGCTTCATCCACAACGCTTTTTCGACTTTATCCACAAGCCCTGGAGCAATGGTCGGCTGCTGCGTTCAAAGGGCTTTTTCTGGCTGGCCAGCAAGTATCAGGAAGCCGGTAGCTGGTCCCAGGCGGGTGGCATGATGCGCCATGGCCTGGCGGGTCGCTGGTGGCGATTTGTACCGCGAGAGCAGTGGCCCCAGGATGTGGATAACACCACTGAGATCTTGAAACACTGGACCGCAGAGACCGGTGACTGCCGGCAGGAACTGGTGTTCATCGGGCAGAATATCGACTTCGAAAAGTTATCCACAATGCTTGATGCATGCCTGTTGACGGATGAAGAAATGGGCTTGGGCCACATGGGTTGGTTGCGCCTGGACGATCCATTTGGCCCTTGGCACCAGGAGCAAGCTGCATGAACCCGGCGCTACGGCCTGTGGACATCTTTCAGGTGTTCGGTGAAACGCCTCAGGTGCTTACCGAAGTATTACGAGATGGCGTGAACCTGGCGGTTTGGCGCCGGCGCTTGCCGCCACAGCTGGAGGATTTTGCCGAATTGGTGGTCAGCCTTGGCCAACCGCTTGCAGATCAGCGCGTAATCGATGTGGACGAGCAACGGATGCCGGTTTTGCCAGACCTTCTGCGTGAAGCGGCCGACTTGCAGGGCTACGAAGCCTTCGTAGCCGATGTGACCTGGCTGGTGGCTGCCTACGCCTGCCTGGTGGGTGCGCGGCGGGTCGGTTTGCGCTTGCGGGTACTGGCCGGCCCCATGTGCCCGCGTTTCCATGTGGATAACGTGCCTGTGCGGCTGCTCACCACTTACATAGGGCCGGGTAGCGAGTGGCTGCGAGAGCAGGAGAGCCCACGGGGTGAGTTACACACAGCACTTTCGCCTGTGGATAACATTCAGCATCTGCACGCTGGCGAGGTGGCTGTGCTTAAAGGCGAGAAGTGGCAGGGCAATGAGGGCGCGGGCCTGGTACACCGCTCACCCTCGGGCCAGCAGGGGCGCCTGCTGCTCAGCCTTGACTGGCTAGCCTGACGGCGCATAGTGAGCTACCACCCCGCCTGAAGCCATCCCATGCTGCAGAACATTCCCACCCATGTGATTGCCGGCCCACTGGGGGCCGGCAAGACCACCCTGATCCGCCACTTGCTGGCCCAGCGCCCGGACAACGAACGCTGGGCGGTATTGATCAACGAATTCGGCCTGGTTGGGCTGGATGCGGCTTTGCTCAGGCGTGACGAAGATGGCATCGCCATCGGAGAGGTTGCAGGCGGCTGCCTGTGTTGCGTCAACGGTATGCCGTTCCAGGTGGGCCTGGGCCGGTTGTTGCGCAAAGCCCGGCCTGACCGGCTGTTTATCGAGCCGTCCGGGCTGGGTCACCCGCTGCAGTTACTTGCTCAATTACAGCAGGCCCCTTGGGCTGGAGTGCTGACAATCCAGCCATTGCTGATGGTTGTCGATGCGCAATCCATGGCGCGAAATGAGCCGCTTCCGGAGGCCCAGCAAGAGGCTTTCAACGCGTCCCCAAGCGTGGTTTTCAATAAGTCAGAGGCTGTGGATGAAATATCTAAGTTGTTGATAACTAATAAATTTAATGACAAGCACATACTCTGGTCCGTACAAGGTCAGGTGCCTTTATCAAGCCTTCCAGGTGGGTGCGCAAAGATTGTCGACAGCCCATTTGATGAAAACAGGATTGTCGACAATCTTGGGCGAGCCCCATCAATAGTGTGGACAGACCCCGGCCAGCCGATCTGTCTTGCCCAGGAGGGGGAGGGAGGTTGGAGCATTGGCTGGCGCTGGCACCCTGCGCAGCGTTTTTATCCACAGCGCCTACAGGCGTTTTTGCGCGCTTGGCCATGGCGCCGCGCAAAGGGTGTTATCCACAGCAAGGAAGGCTGGCAATCATTCAACGGGCTGAACGGAACCATGCCTGACTGGCAGCCTAGCGACTGGCGCAGGGATACACGTATCGAGCTGATTTTTGATCAGCCGCAATCGCAACCCGCATTGCAGGCCGGGTTGAGCGAATGCCGCGTCAACTGATCAGTTGCGCCAGCGATTGTGTTCCTGTCGCCACTGCTGCATCTCGATGACGTTGTCGGTACGTGGCGGGGTCTTGATTTCGAACGGGTAGGGCGCCAGCTCAATCTGCACGCTGTGCGCGCCGAACTGGGTCACGGTACCGGGGTGGCGTTGCTCGCCGGTGACGGTGAACTCGAAGGCATAGATGCGTGCCAGGCGCTTGCGGCCATTGGCATCACGGACAAAGCCGATGCGCTTCAGCGCGACGGCGTCGTCGAGCAGCTCAAGGTCGAGCTTGGCGCAATGCTGTTTGACCCGGTCCAGGGCTTTTTCGCGCAACCCATGGTTGTGCCACAACCAGGCGCCTGCCGTGGCTACCAGCATCAGGACGAAGAGGTTCTCCAGGGTCAACATTTGCATATGCTCCAAACAGGTAGATCCAGCTTAACTGCGTCCCTGGCCTGTCGTACAGGTGGCAATCGAGTTCATACTGCGTTGCGCACAATCCTTTGAAACAGCTTTGGAAACCTCCCGCATGAAACGTACCCCGCACCTGCTCGCCATCCAGTCTCATGTGGTGTTCGGCCACGCCGGCAACAGCGCCGCGGTGTTCCCCATGCAGCGTATCGGGGTCAATGTCTGGCCGCTCAATACCGTGCAGTTCTCCAATCACACTCAGTATGGCCAGTGGGCGGGCGAAGTGCTTGCCCCGGCGCAAATTCCTGCGTTGGTAGAAGGTATTTCCAACATCGGCGAGCTGGGGCACTGCGATGCGGTGCTTTCCGGCTACCTGGGCAGTGCCGAGCAGGGGCGGGCGATCCTGGCCGGGGTCGAGCGGATCAGGGCGGTGAACCCGAAGGCTTTGTACTTGTGTGACCCGGTCATGGGGCACCCGGAGAAGGGCTGCATCGTGCCACAGGAAGTCAGCGAGTTCCTGCTCGACGAGGCGGCGGCCCGGGCCGATATCCTGTGCCCCAACCAGCTGGAGCTGGACAGCTTCTGTGGGCGCCGCGCGCAGTCGCTGGAGGATTGCGTGGGCATGGCGCGCAGCCTGCTGCAGCGTGGGCCGCAGGTGGTGCTGGTCAAGCACCTGGCTTACCCCGGGCGGGGCGAAGACCAGTTCGAGATGCTGCTGGTGACCGCCGAGCAAAGCTGGCACCTGCGCCGTCCGCTGTTGGCGTTCCCACGGCAGCCGGTGGGGGTGGGCGACCTTACCTCGGGCCTGTTCCTGGCGCGCGTGCTGCTCGGCGACAGCTGGGTACAGGCATTCGAGTACACCGCTGCCGCAGTGCATGAGGTTTTGCTGGAAACCCAGGCCTGCGCCAGCTACGAACTGCAGCTGGTGCGGGCCCAGGACCGCATCGCCCATCCACGGGTACGCTTCGAGGCGCAGTTGCTGGCGTTTTAAATAGCGTCGGTTTTCAGGTCCTGGTAGCGCTTCTCCAGTTCCTGGCGGATCTGGCGGCGCTGCTGGCCTTGCAGGAAGCGGCGCTTTTCTTCGCTGCTGTGCGGCTGGCGCGGCGGTACCGGAACCGGGCGGCGGTTGTCGTCGACCGCGACCATGGTAAAGAAGCAGCTGTTGGAATGGCGCACCGAGCGCTCGCGGATGTTCTCGGTCACCACCTTGATGCCGACCTCCATCGAGGTGTTGCCGGTGTAGTTGACCGACGCCAGGAAGGTCACCAGTTCACCCACGTGCACGGGCTCGCGGAAGATTACCTGGTCGACCGACAAGGTCACCACATAGCTGCCGGCATAGCGGCTGGCGCACGCATAGGCCACTTCGTCGAGGTACTTGAGCAGGGTGCCGCCATGTACGTTGCCAGAAAAGTTGGCCATGTCCGGGGTCATCAGGACGGTCATGCTCAGCTGGGCGTTTCCAGGTTCCATAGTGTGCTCACGGTGAGGTTGCGCTGAATCGGGCGAATGGAGGGCGTTATCTGCTGACACTTCTGTTCCCCTCTTTTGAATTTGCCTTGCTGATACGGGACGTTGGCTGACGCGCCATCGTCACGCTGATCATGCCATCAGCGGCGCGTTTCCAGCCGATCTGTTTCTGCATATTGCACCGGCTTTTTGCGGCGGGGTGCGATGTTAACCTGAGTACGCCCATGCAACATGGGGTTTCCTGCATTCAATACAGTATGTACTTGCTGCTCGCTCGGGTTTGCCTTGGCAGAGGAGCGGTCTGCCCAGGCATCCAGAAAAAGACGAGAAAAGGAGTATCACGCCATGCATGCCATCAGCTTCATCCAGGACCTGGCAGTCATCATGCTGGTCGCTGGCGTGGTCACCATTCTTTTTCACCGGCTCAAGCAGCCCGTGGTGCTGGGTTACATCGTCGCCGGCTTCATCATTGGCCCGCACACCCCGCCGTTCGGCTTGATCCATGACGAGGACACCATCAAGACCCTCGCCGAGCTGGGGGTGATCTTCCTGATGTTCTGCCTGGGGCTCGAGTTCAGCCTGCGCAAGTTGTTCAAGGTGGGCGCTACCGCGTTTATCGCGGCGTTCCTGGAAATCGTGCTGATGATCTGGATCGGCTTCGAGATCGGCCGCTGGTTCGGCTGGAACACCATGGATTCACTGTTCCTCGGTGCCATCCTGGCCATTTCCTCGACCACCATCATCGTCAAGGCGCTGAATGACCTGAAGATGAAGAACGAGCGCTTTGCCCAGCTGATCTTCGGCGTACTGATTGTCGAGGACATCCTGGGTATCGGTATCATCGCGCTGTTGTCGGGCATCGCCGTCAGCGGCACGGTCAGCTCGGGCGAGGTGTTTTCCACCGTCGGCAAGCTGTCACTGTTCATGATCGTCGCCTTGGTCATTGGCATCCTGCTGGTGCCGCGCCTGCTGGCCTATGTGGCCAAGTTCGAAAGCAACGAAATGTTGCTGATTACCGTGCTGGGCCTGTGCTTCGGCTTCTGCCTGCTGGTGGTGAAGCTTGAATACAGCATGGTGCTGGGCGCCTTCCTGATTGGCGCGATCATGGCCGAGTCGCGTCAGCTGCTGAAAATCGAGCGCCTGATCGAGCCGGTGCGCGACATGTTCAGCGCCATCTTCTTCGTTGCCATCGGCCTGATGATCGACCCTCAGGTGCTGGTCGATTACGCCTGGCCGATCGTGGTCATCACCTTGGCGGTAGTGCTGGGCAAGATGCTGTCCTGCGGCATGGGGGCGTTTATTGCCGGCAATGATGGGCGTACCTCGTTGCGGGTCGGCATGGGGCTTTCGCAGATTGGCGAGTTCTCGTTCATCATCGCCGCGCTGGGCATGACCTTGCAGGTGACCAGCGACTTCCTTTACCCCGTGGCGGTGGCCGTATCGGCTATCACCACGCTGTTGACGCCGTACCTGATCCGCGCGGCCGACCCGTTGTCGCAAAAGCTTGGCAATATAGTGCCCAGCCGCCTGGCGCGGGTGCTCTCGTTGTATGGCGAGTGGCTGCGCAACATCCAGCCACAGGGCGAGGGTGCCATGCTGGCGGCGATGATCCGGCGCATCCTGTTGCAAGTGGGCGTGAACCTGGCGCTGGTGGTCGCCATCTTCTTCAGTGGTGGCTACTTCGCAGGGCGTATCGGCAACTGGCTCAGTCAGTGGGTTGGCGATGTCAGCCAGCAGAAGGCGATGATCTGGGGGGCGGCGCTGTTGCTGTCGCTGCCCTTCCTGATTGCCGCCTATCGCAAGCTCAAGGCACTGTCGATGCTGCTGGCGGAGATGGGCGTGAAGCCGGAAATGGCCGGGCGGCATACCCAGCGTGTGCGCCGTGTGATTGCCGAGGTCATCCCGCTATTGTCGCTGCTGGTGATTTTCCTGCTGCTTTCGGCATTGTCGGCGAGCATTCTGCCGACCAGTGAGTTGCTGTTGGTGATTGCCGTGGTGGCTGCGGTGGTGGTGGCGTTGTTGTGGCGCTGGTTCATCCGCGTGCATACGCGCATGCAGATTGCCTTGCTGGAGACACTGGAGAACAGTCGCGAGAACACGCACTGAGGGGGCAATGCTCCCTGCGCAAGATTTCATCGTCGTCCGAGGGGATGGAGCGGTAGCAATGTCGCCAGGCGCAGAAAGCCTGGCGATTCTAGCTTCATTGATGGCATTGGGCCATGAGTTTTCCTGCGCCTGTACCGGCCCTATCGCTGGCAAGCCAGCTCCCACAGGTTTACCACTTGCCTGAACTTTGTGGGGTCCCTGTGGGAGCCGGCTTGCCGGCGATAGGGCCAGTACAGGCAACGGCTCAATAGAGGGTGAAGATCAGCTCTCCAGCCAAACATCTCGCGCCCAGTGCCACACCGATTCCCAGCTGTCTTCGCCAACAATTTCCTCTTCCGCTTCCCACAACACCACGGTGCCGTCTTCCTCGACGCAGTAGTAGTTGTCGCCGTCCTGGCACAGCGGGATCAGCTCACGTGGCACGCCGGCATCCCAGGCGTTGGCGGCGACGTCCGGCAGGTAGGTATGCGACTGCGGGTCGGTGACAGTCACCGGCTCCAGCGAGCCATACACCACGTCACTGACGGTCAGTAGGAACTCTTTGAACACGAACGGAATGTTGATGAACAGCTCTTCTTCGATCTCGACCAGCTGGTCCTCGTCGGGAAGCTCCAGGGGCACCGGTACCGGTTCATTGGCTTCACGGAGTTGTTCGATCACTTCTTCCACGGTTCACTTCCTCTGACCTAGATGAAAACGCTGCGCGTTATACCCTAGTAGGCCACTCTGGCAAAAGCAAAAACCCCGGGACAGGCCCGGGGTTTTTTGTGCAGCACGCAGCAGTTAGCCGTTTTGACGGATACCGGCCACCAGCCAAGGCTGGTTCTCGCCTGGGGCGCGAACCATGTGCCAGCTTTCGCTGAACGCTTCGCCCTGGTCGAAGCGCGAGTTCTTCGACACACCACGGAAGGTCAGGGTGGCGTCGGTGCGGTCAGCGCGGTCGTCGACACCGTCGAGTTGTACTTCGAGGTTGTCGATGTAGGTGGACTGGAAGCCGTCACCCAGTTCAGCGCGCTCGCGCTTGAGGAACTCGAGCATTTGCGGTGTAACGAACTCGGCGATCTTATCCATTTCGTTGGCATCCCAGTGCTGCTGCAGCGACTGGAAGTGGTTACGGGCGGCAGCCAGGAAGCTTTGCTCGTTGAACCATGCCGGGGCGTTGATCACCGGAGCGGCTGCGGCGGCAGGCGCAGCGGAACCACCAAAGATCGACGGCTGGGCAGGCTGCGCGTGAGTCTCACGCTGCATCGGCGCATGGCCTGGCATGGCCATTTGTGGCTGTTGCTGGCGACGACGTGCGGCGATGAAGCGGAACACCAGGAAGGCGATGAGCGCCACGATCAGGAAGTCCATGATCTGGAAGCCTTCGAAACCGTCGCCCATGAACATGGACGCCAGCAGACCACCGGCGGCCAGGCCGGCCAGTGGGCCCAACCACCGCGAAGCACCGCTGGCGGCCGGGGCTGCACGACCAGGTGCGGTCGGCGCGGCGGCAGGCGCGGTTGGCGTAGCCTGACGGGTCTGGTGGATAGGCGCGGAGCCCGAGCTCTTGCCGCCGCCGAAACGCTTGGCGTTGGCGTCCAGGCTCAGCGTCAGGCCGACGCAGAGCGCCAGTGCGATGCTAAGAAAACGTTGCATAGTTGGGATATCCCCTGTTGTGGATTGCACGCGCGTCATGGTGCACAGGTTCCCGTGCACATGACCAGCGACATAATGTTTCGAGCTTTTGCCTGGATGTTACCAAGTGAGCAGGACTGGCACTCTGAATGTTGGCGCAATCCCTGTGGGAGCGGGCAAGCCCGCGAAGCAGGCAACTCGGTGTATGGCACCGGCTTCGCCGGTGTTCGCGGGCATGCCCGCTCCCACAAGAGGTCGGTGCGGGAGCTTACAAGGCCTCGAGCTTGGCATACCCCAGCATCAGCCACTTGCTGCCTTCGGCAAAGTTCACCTGCACCCGCGCTTGGGCTCCGGAGCCCTCGAAGTTGAGGATCACACCCTCGCCAAACACCGCATGCTGAACACGCTGGCCAAGGTTGAAAGCCGTCTGCGGAATGTTGGCATTGGCGAACAGGTTGCTGTTGGTGGCTGTCTTGGCCCCACCGAACGGGCGACTGACACTGTTGGACAGGCGCACTTCCTGGATCAGGCCTGCGGGGATTTCACGTACGAAACGCGACACCTTGTTGTAGGTCTCGCTGCCATAGAGGCGACGTGTCTCGGCATAGGTCATGATCAGCTGACGCATGGCGCGGGTAATCCCGACATAGGCCAGGCGGCGTTCCTCTTCCAGGCGGCCGGGTTCTTCCAGGCTCATCTTGTGCGGGAACAGGCCTTCTTCCATGCCCACCAGGAACACGTAGGGGAATTCCAGGCCCTTGGCGCTGTGCAAGGTCATCAGCTGGATGCTGTCTTCGTGCTCGTCTGCCTGGGCGTCGCCAGCCTCCAGCGAGGCATGGCCGAGGAAGGCCGAAAGCGGCGAGAGATCGGCGTCTTCGTCGGAAGGCTCGAAGTTGCGCGCCGCGCTGACCAGTTCCTCAAGGTTTTCTACCCGTGCCTGGCCCTTTTCACCCTTTTCTTCCTGATGGTAGATGATCAGCCCGGACTGTTCGATGGTGGTCTGGGTCATGGTATGCAGTGGCATGTCCACAACCTTGGCAGCCAGCCCCTCGATCAGTTCGATGAACGCACCCAGGGCGCTGGCGGCGCGGCCTTTGAGGGCCTTGGCAGCGAGCAACTGGCACATGGCCTCCCACATTGATGCCTGGCTGTGGCGGGCGTGCTCGCGGATGGCTTCGACGGTTTTTTCGCCAATGCCACGTGGCGGCACATTGATCACCCGCTCCAGGGCGGCATCGTTGCCACGCCCTTCGATCAGCCGCAGGTAGGCCATGGCGTTCTTGATTTCGGCGCGTTCGAAGAAGCGCTGGCCACCATAGATACGGTAGGGGACACGCTCGCGCAGCAGGGCTTCTTCCAGCACCCGCGACTGGGCGTTGGAACGGTACAGGATGGCGATTTCGTTACGCGCATTGCCCTGCTTGACCAGGCTTTCGATGGTTTCCACCACGTAGCGCGCTTCGTCGTGCTCGTTGTAGGCCGCGTACAGGGTCAGCGGCTCGCCTTCGCCCATGTCGGTCCACAATTCTTTGCCCAGGCGCCCGGTGTTGTTGACGATCAGCGCGTTGGCGGCCTTGAGGATGCCGCCGGTGGAGCGGTAGTTCTGCTCCAGGCGGATCATTTCGGCGTCGGGGAAGTCGGCGGTGTACTGGTGAATGTTCTCGATCTTGGCCCCGCGCCAGCCGTAGATCGACTGGTCGTCGTCGCCCACCGCCATCAGGCTGTGGCCACCGCGCGCCAGCAGGCGCAGCCAGGCGTACTGCACGGCGTTGGTGTCCTGGAACTCGTCCACCAGCACGTGGCTGAAGCGGCGCTGGTAATGCTCCAGCAGGCCTGGGTGGTCGCGCCACAGGTCCAGGGCACGCAGCAGCAGCTCGGAGAAGTCGATGACCCCGGCGCGCTCACAGGCCTGCTCGTAGGCGGTATAGACCTCACGCATGGTCGCCAGGAACAGGTCGCCGCCAGCCTGGATATGCTGCGGGCGCAGGCCTTCGTCCTTTTGCCCGTTGATGAACCACTGTGCCTGGCGTGCAGGCCACTTCTGCTCGTCCAGCCCCAGCTCGCGCATCACCCGCTTGATCAGGCGTTGCTGGTCGTCGCTGTCGAGAATCTGGAAGTTCTGCGCCAGCCGCGCTTCCTGCCAGTGTGCCCGCAGCAGGCGATGGGCCAGGCCGTGGAAGGTGCCGACCCACATGCCTGCCGGGTTGATCCCCAGCAGTTGCTCGATGCGGTGGCGCATTTCTGCCGCCGCCTTGTTGGTGAAGGTCACCGACAGGATCGAGTGTGGCGATGCCTGCTCCACCTGGATCAGCCAGGCAATGCGGTGCACCAGCACGCGGGTTTTTCCGGAGCCGGCGCCAGCAAGCACCAGTTGACGCCCGAGCTTGGCCGCGACGGCCTGGCGTTGAGCATCGTTGAGGGAGTTCAGCAGGAGGGAGAGGTCATCTGTGTGCATCGGGCCATTCTAGGGCGCAGCAGGGGCAGGGTAAATGGCACTGTATGAATATTCACCCTCTGATGGGGCGATCGGTAGCTCGCGCTTGTTACAAAGCGGTCACGGCAGGCTGTTCGCCTGCCGTGACCGCCAGTCGGCATCAGTGGGTTTCGATGATGTCGGTGATGGTGGCGATCAATTTACCGTCGTGGATAATATCCACTTTCGGGATTGGGCCATGGTCGCTCGGCAGTTCAATGTGCACTTGCTTGTCGCAGACGACCTGATTGAACATGCCTTCTTCTTGTTTCAACTGAAGCTCCAGGGCCAGTGCAAAGGATTTGTCCTGGATGCGGCGCTTGACCAGTACCGGTACTATGCCTGGATGACTTACGGTGATTGTGCCGTGCACCCGCAGGCGAGCGCCTGGTGGCATCTTGTCGTGCTGGGCTTTCCAGTCTTTGCATTCGATGATCATGTCGATACTCCTGTCTTGGGAAGGGCGGAATGCACCTTCCGGGCGACAGATTGCTTGCAGCGCCTACCCGCAAAGCAGAGCGAAGCGCTTCAGCTGTGCCAATGCCTGCCATGCCTGGCCAGCAGGCTGACGGCCTGTTCCGGGCCATTGCTCCCGGCGGCATAGTGGCGTGGCGCCTGAAAGTGCTCCTGCCAGCCCTTTATCACCGGGTCGACCCAGTGCCAGGCCGCCTCCACTTCATCGCGGCGCATGAACAGTGTCGAATCACCCTCAACGATGTCCAGCAGCAGGCGTTCGTAAGCTTCCCAACGGCGCGTCTGGCTGAACACCTGGGCCAGGTTCAGGTCCAGGTCTACCGGTTCCAGGCGCATGCCTTTGCCTGGGCTCTTGGTCATCATGCGCAGGCTGATGCGTTCATCCGGTTGCAGCTGGATAAGCAGCTGGTTTACCTGGCCGCCGTTGAACAGCTCATGGGGTACCGGTTTGAACTGGATGACGATCTGTGAAGACCGTCGCGCCATGCGCTTGCCGGTACGCAGGTAGAAGGGCACACCTGCCCAGCGCCAGTTGTCGATGTGCGCCTCGATGGCAACGAAGGTTTCAGTATCGCTGTCGTTGTCGACGTCCTTTTCAAAGTAATACGCCGGTACTTCCTGGCCGCCGATATGCCCGGCGCCATACTGGCCACGCACGGTCTTGTCCTGCACGTCCTGGCCAGTAATCGGCTTGAGGGCCCGCAGGATCTTCACTTTTTCGTCGCGTACCGCCTCGGCGTCGAACTGGGCGGGTGGTTCCATGGCCACCAGGCACAGCAGCTGCAACAGGTGGTTCTGCAGCATGTCGCGTGTTGCCCCGGCGCGGTCGTAGTACGCGCCGCGGTTTTCTACCCCCAGGGTCTCGCAAACGCTGATCTGCACATGGTCGACCTGGCTGTTGCGCCACACCGGTTCCAGCAGGGCGTTGGCGAAGCGCAGCGCCATCAGGTTCTGTACGGTTTCCTTGCCCAGGTAGTGGTCGATGCGAAATACCTGGTTCTCGTCGAACACCGCGCCGATGGCTTCGTTGATGGCGGTGGCCGAGGCCAGCGAGTGGCCGATCGGCTTTTCCAGCACGATGCGCGCTTCGGGGTCGGCCAGGCCGGCGTTACGCAGGTGGTTGGCAATCGGCACGAACAGGTTGGGAGCGGTGGCCAGGTAAAAGATGCGGGTCAGCCCGCCGGGTTCGCCCAGGTAGCGTGCCAGGCGGCCAAAATCGCCGCTTTGCGAAGCATCCATGGCGAAGTAGTCGACCCGGGCAGAAAACCGCTGCCAGACCTCTTCATCGAAGTCGTTGCGGGCAATCTGAGCCCTGCAGTGGCGCTCGGCGAGCTTGAGGTAGTCGTTGCGGGGCAGGTTGCGCCGCGCCAGCGCGATGATGCGCACGGCATTGTTCAGACGAGCCTCGCGAAACAGGTGATAGAGCGCCGGAAGCAGTTTGTGCAAGGCCAGATCGCCGGTGCCGCCGAACACCAGAATGTCGCAAGGAATAGTCAAACCGCCACTCTCCACGTTCGTTTAACTGGGCGGGTTGGCGTCCATGTAGTATAACTACAAGAAAGCTACAACCCGGCCAGCCGATCATAACCGAGTCCAGCCCGTGAATCTGTTGCAACATATCGCCCAATCGCGCCACCTGCTGCGCAAATCGGAACTCAAAGTGGCCGACCACGTGCTGCTCGACCCGGCTGCCGTCATGCACAGCTCCATGGCCGACCTGGCGCATAACGTGGGCATCAGTGAACCGACCATCGTGCGTTTCTGCCGGGCCATCGGTTGTTCGGGCTTTCAGGACCTCAAGCTGAAACTGGCGCAGAGCCTGGCCGCCGGGGCCAGTTTTGGCCAGTTCGCCATTCATGAAGACGACTCGGTTGCCGACTACAGCCTGAAGATTTTCGACACTACCCTGCACACCCTGATGGAAGTGCGCGAGCACCTCGACCCGCATGCGTTGCAACAGGCAGTGAGCGCCATGGCCCAGGCCCAGCGTGTCGAGTTCTATGGCTTTGGCGCATCGGGTGCGGTGGCGGCGGACGCCCAGCACAAGTTCTTCCGCCTGTTGCTCAGTGCGGCCGCGTATTCCGACCCGCACATGCAGGCGATGTCGGCGGTTACCCTGAAGCCGGGTGATGTGGCGGTGTGCATTTCCCAGTCGGGCCGCTCCAAGGACCTGCTGATTACCGCCAATCTGGTGCGTGAGAGTGGCGCCAACCTGATTACCCTGTGCCCCAGCCAGACACCGCTGGCCGAGTTGTCGACGGTCAACCTGGCGATCGATGTGCATGAGGACACCGAAATCTACACACCGCTGACCTCACGTATTGCTCACCTGGTGGTGATCGACGTGTTGGCCATGGGCGTGGCCATGGCGCGTGGGCCGAGCCTGGTCAACCACCTTAAAAGCGTTAAGCGCAGTTTGCGCAGCCTGCGTTTGTCGCCCAAGTCGATCAAGGCTACAGACGACTGAGTTCTTCCTGCACCGGCCTCTTCGCGGGCGCGCCCGCTCCCACAGGTACATCACCGCCCTTGAGGGCAGTGCTATCAATGTGGGAGCGGGCGAGCCCGCGAAGAGGCCGGCACAGGCAGCGAAAATTCACGATTCTGTCACCATTCCACAGCCAAACCGTAAACCGCACAGGCCAGTCTGAAACTCCCGCATCCTATCTGGGAGACAGGCAATGGCACGTGACCACGAAGGTAATTACCAACCCAACGCCAAGGCTCGCAAACAGCAGGAAAAGGATCAGCGCCGCATGGAATACCGCCGCGCGATCGAGATCTATTGCGACCAACGTCAATTGCTGCGCGACTTGGTGGATTATCCCGAGTTGCAAGCACTCACAGTGTGGCAGTCTTCAGCGTCAGCTTCCCCGAAAAACGCTCAACAAGCGCGCTGATCAACGCACGTTCGCTGCGAATGAACGCGAGAAACGCCAAGGCCACCGGCGATTGCCGCTTGGCCTTGGACTGCACCACGCACCAGCTGCGGTACAGCGGCAGCTCCTCCACCGGTAGCTCCTTCAGCGTCCCGGTGGCCAGCTCCAGGTTGACTGCATGGCGGGTCAGCAGGGCGATACCCAGGCCGGCGATCACGCACTCGCGTTGGGCATCGGCCGAGGCCACTTCGAGGGTTTGGGTGAAGTGCACGCGTTTGTCCTTGAAGTACTCCTCGCAAGCCTTGCGTGTGCCCGAGCCTTGTTCGCGGACCAGCAGGGTATGAGGTTCCAGGTCCTGCAGGCGCAACTGCTCAAGCTTGCACAGCGGGTGCTCCGGCGGGGCCACCGCCACGATCGGATTGTTGAGAAACGGCAGAAACTCCAGGCCCATGTCCTGCGGCACCATCGACATGATGATCAGGTCGTCACGGTTGTCGGAAAGGCGGCGGATGGCCTGGGCGCGGTTGACCACCGTCAGGGTCAGGTTGACCTCCGGGTGGCGCTGCTTGAAGGCGGCGAACAGGTGTGGCACGAAGTACTTGGCACTGGACTCGATCGCCAGCTTCAGCTGCCCTTGCAGTGAGCCCTGCATGTCCGACAGTTGCATGTCCAGGCTCTCCAGCCGGCCGAAAATGTCGCGGCTTGCGCGCTGCAGCGCTTCGGCCGCCTCGGTCAGGTAGAGCTTCTTGCCCACGTACTCGAACAGCGGCTGGCCGATCAGCTCTTCAAGCTGGCGGATCTGTAGACTAACGGCGGGTTGCGTCAGCGCCATCTCCTCCGCTGCACGGCTGTACGAGCGCAAATCGCACACCTCATTGAAGATCTGCAATTGACGCAAAGTCATACGCATCAAGGACTTACGCATTTTTATCGGCTCTTCGGCAATACCTTGTTACCGCACTATAAGCTTTTGCTAATGCTGCCTCTAACAAATATTGATTTTTGTTTATCGACCTACAGCGCTAGGGTGAATACGCGACTGGCCAGCAACGACTGGTCACGCGCCGACCGGTAGAACCGGCTCGACTGTTCCTACGGCTTTGGGAAGACTCCAGTGATAAAAAAAATCCTGATCGCCAACCGAGGTGAAATCGCAGTTCGGATCGTGCGTGCTTGCGCCGAGATGGGCATACGCTCGGTAGCGATCTATTCCGACGCCGATCGGCACGCCTTGCATGTCAAGCGCGCCGATGAAGCCCACAGCATTGGTGCCGAGCCGCTGGCCGGTTACCTGAACCCGCGCAAGCTGGTGAACCTGGCTGTGGAAACCGGCTGCGATGCCCTGCACCCGGGCTATGGCTTCCTTTCGGAAAACGCTGAACTGGCAGAGATCTGCGCCGAGCGCGGGATCAAGTTCATCGGCCCGGCCGCCGACGTGATTCGCCGCATGGGCGACAAGACCGAAGCGCGCCGCACCATGATCGCCGCCGGTGTGCCGGTAACCCCCGGTACCGAAGGCAACGTTGCCGATATCCATGAAGCCCTGAGCGAAGGTGAGCGCATCGGTTACCCGGTGATGCTCAAGGCCACTTCCGGTGGTGGCGGCCGCGGTATTCGCCGTTGCAACAGCCGCGAAGAACTGGAACAGAACTTCCCACGGGTGATTTCCGAGGCCACCAAGGCCTTTGGCTCGGCCGAAGTGTTCCTGGAAAAGTGCATCGTCAACCCCAAGCACATCGAGGCGCAGATCCTCGGTGACAGCTTCGGCAACGTGGTGCACCTGTTCGAGCGCGACTGCTCGATCCAGCGTCGTAACCAGAAGCTCATCGAAATTGCGCCAAGCCCACAGCTCACACCCGAGCAGCGCGCCTACATCGGCGACCTGGCGGTGCGTGCGGCCAAGGCCGTGAACTACGAGAACGCCGGTACCGTGGAGTTCCTGCTCGCCGATGGCGAGGTGTACTTCATGGAAATGAACACCCGGGTGCAGGTGGAGCACACCATCACCGAGGAAATCACCGGTATCGACATTGTCCGTGAGCAGATTCGCATCGCCTCGGGCCTGCCGCTGTCGGTCAAGCAGGAAGACATCCAGCACCGCGGTTACGCGCTGCAGTTCCGTATCAACGCCGAAGACCCGAAGAACAACTTCCTGCCCAGCTTCGGCAAGATCACCCGTTACTACGCCCCCGGCGGCCCGGGCGTGCGTACCGACACGGCGATCTACACCGGCTACACCATTCCGCCATTTTACGACTCCATGTGCCTGAAACTGGTGGTGTGGGCGTTGACCTGGGAAGAAGCCATGGACCGCGGCCTGCGGGCCCTGGACGACATGCGCGTGCAAGGGGTCAAGACCACCGCCGCGTATTACCAGGAAATCCTGCGCAACCCGGAATTCCGTAGCGGCCAGTTCAATACCAGCTTCGTCGAAAGCCACCCTGAACTGACCAACTACTCGATCAAGCGCAAACCCGAAGAGCTGGCCCTGGCCATCGCCGCCGCCATCGCCGCCCACGCAGGCCTATGAATGCAGCTGCAAGCTGTAAGCGGCAAGCTACAAGTAGAAGCAGATCAGCTTTTTCTTGCAGCTTGTAGCTTGAAGCTTGCCGCTACGAGGAGATAACAATGTCCAAGAAAATTCACGTAACCGACACGATCCTGCGCGACGCCCACCAGTCCCTGCTGGCCACCCGCATGCGTACCGAAGACATGCTGCCGATCTGCGACAAGCTCGACAAGGTCGGCTACTGGTCGCTGGAAGTCTGGGGCGGCGCCACCTTCGACGCCTGCGTGCGCTTCCTCAAGGAAGACCCGTGGGAGCGCCTGCGCAAGCTGCGCGCAGCCCTGCCCAATACCCGCCTGCAGATGCTCCTGCGCGGCCAGAACCTGCTGGGCTACCGCCACTACAGTGACGATGTGGTCAAAGCCTTCGTGGCCAAGGCTGCAGTCAACGGCATCGACGTGTTCCGCATCTTCGACGCCATGAACGACGTGCGTAACCTGCGCGTGGCCATCGAAGCGGTCAAGGCCGCCGGCAAGCACGCCCAAGGCACCATCGCCTACACCGTCAGCCCAGTGCACACCATCGACGCTTTTGTAGCCCAGGCCAAACAGATGGAAGCCATGGGTTGCGACTCGATCGCGATCAAGGACATGGCCGGCCTGCTGACGCCGTTCGCTACCGGCGAACTGGTCAGGGCGCTGAAGGCCGAGCAGTCGCTGCCGGTGTTCATCCACTCCCATGACACCGCCGGCCTGGCTGCCATGTGCCAGCTCAAGGCTGTTGAAAACGGCGCCGACCACATCGACACCGCCATCTCCAGCTTTGCCTGGGGCACCAGCCACCCGGGTACCGAGTCGATGGTTGCTGCGCTCAAGGGCAGCGAATTCGACACCGGCCTGGACCTGGAGCTGCTGCAGGAAATCGGCCTGTACTTCTACGCGGTGCGCAAGAAGTACCACCAGTTCGAAAGCGAATTCACCGCCGTCGACACCCGTGTGCAGGTCAACCAGGTGCCGGGCGGCATGATTTCCAACCTGGCCAACCAGCTCAAGGAGCAGGGCGCCCTCAACCGCATGAACGAAGTGCTGGCCGAGATCCCGCGTGTGCGTGAAGACCTTGGCTTCCCGCCGCTGGTGACGCCAACCTCGCAGATTGTCGGCACCCAGGCGTTCTTCAACGTGTTGGCCGGTGAGCGTTACAAGACCATCACCAACGAAGTGAAACTGTACCTGCAAGGCGGTTATGGCAAGGCCCCAGGCGTGGTCAACGAGCAACTGCGCCGTCAGGCGATCGGCAGCGAAGAAGTGATCGACGTGCGCCCGGCTGACCTGCTGAAGCCAGAGATGGCCAAGCTGCGTACCGACATCGGCGCGCTGGCCCGTTGCGAAGAAGACGTGTTGACCTTCGCCATGTTCCCGGACATTGGCCGCAAGTTCCTCGAAGAACGTGAAGCCGGCACTCTGACTCCAGAAGCCCTGCTGCCGATTCCAGAAGCCGGCGCCGTGTCTGCCCCAGGCGGTGAAGGCGTTCCGACCGAGTTCGTCATCGACGTGCACGGCGAAACCTACCGCGTCGACATTACCGGCGTGGGCGTGAAGGCCGAAGGCAAGCGCCACTTCTACCTGTCGATCGACGGCATGCCGGAAGAAGTGGTGTTCGAGCCACTGAACGAGTTCGTGGGCGGTGGCGGCAGCAAGCGCAAGCAGGCCAGTGAGCCGGGCCACGTCAGCACCAACATGCCAGGCAACATCGTTGATGTGCTGGTCAAGGAAGGCGACATGGTCAAGGCCGGCCAGGCCGTGCTGATCACCGAAGCCATGAAGATGGAGACCGAAGTGCAGGCCGCCATCGCCGGCAAGGTCGTGGCCATCCACGTGGCCAAGGGCGATCGCGTGACACCGGGCGAGATCCTGATCGAGATCGAGGGCTGATTTAAGCCCTCATCTAAGCGGTTAACCTCTGGGGAGCGAATGCTCCCCTTTTTTGTGCTGAATTCATCGGCCCCTTCGCGGGTAAACCCGCTCCCACAGTATTTCCACAAGCCTTGAGGTCAGTGGTGTACCTGTGGGAGCGGGTTTACCCGCGAAGAGGCCGGCTGATCAGACACATTCGTCAGCTTTTGCGGCATTCCTCAAGCGTTTCTACCTGCCCCTCGGGCCGCTGATTCGCCTCGCTTAACCACCGCTCGAACCCGGCAGCCACCTGCGGCCACTCATCATCGGTAATCGAGTACCACGCCGTATCACGGTTGTGGTCCTTCACCACCAGGTGCTTGCGGAAGACCCCTTCAAAGACGAACCCGAACCGCTGCGCAGCGCGCTTGGAACGGGCATTGGCGTTATTGCATTTCCATTCCAGCCGGCGGTTTCCCAGTTCGAAGCTCAGCTTGCCCAGCAGGTAGACGGCCTCGGTACTCTTGGGTGTGCGCTGCATGGGAGCGCCGAAGGCGATGTGGCCGATCTCGATGCGGCCATGGTCAGGCACGATCGACATCAGGGTGAGGATGCCCTGAGCCTCGCCGCTGGCGAGGTCGATCACGGTGAAATACAGCGGGTCGTGACCGGCGGCGTTGCCTTGCAGCCAGCGGTCGAAGGCAGCGCGTTCGGTAAACGGGCCATAGGGCAGGTAGTCCCACAGCAGCGGGTCGGAATCCGGCCCTTGCAGGGCGGCCCAGAGGTCGTCGCCGTGGCGCGCCGGGTCGAGTTTTTCCAGGCGGATGAAGCGCCCGTCGATGGGCTCGGCCTTGGGCGATGCGGCGGGTTTCCAGTGCAGTGCGTCAGTCATGTGGCCTACAACCCTTTGCGGAATTGGATGAAGCCCGGGCGCTCGGCAACCTGTTCGTACAGGCTGATGGCGGTGGCGTTGGTTTCGTGGGTCAGCCAGTGCACCTTGATGCAGCCGTCGGTCTTGGCCGTGGCGTACACGTGCTCGATCAGCTGGCGGCCGACCCCCAGGCCACGTTGGGCACTGTCGACGTAGAGGTCCTGCAGGTAGCAGGAGTTCTCGATGCTCCAGTTGGATCGATGGTAGATGAAGTTGACCATCCCCACCGCTTTGCCATCGACCCAAGCCAGGGTCGAGTGGGTGGGCTCGTTCGGGTCGAGCAGGCGTTGCCAGGTGCTGAGGCTTACGTCCTCGGCCAGTTCGGTCTGGTAGAAGCGCAAGTAGGCCTGCCACAGGGCGAGCCAGGCGGCGTGGTCCTGGGCGGTGACGGGGCGCAGGGTGACGTTGGGCATGGGGCGTTTCCTCAGAGGTGGCGCATCTGCGCCGCCAGTTGGTTGTCCAGGTAGTCGGTGCTGGCGCCCAGCCCTTCGCGCACGCCGGCGATGTCCTCGGCTGAGCGGTTCTGGCTGAGCTTGCGCGCACCTTGCAGGCGGGCGATGGGCAGGCGGATGCCGACGATGGCGCGGAGCATGCCGTCGATGTAGTCAGCCGGGGCGTCGTCGACCTTCCACGGTTCGTTGCGCCCCTGTTCGTGGCGCTCGGTCAGGCGGGTGACGATATTCAGCAGTTTTGCTGCGTCGTGGACCACCTCGGCCGGGCCATAGGCGTGCACGGCCAGGTAGTTCCAGGTTGGCACTACCTTCGGGTTATCAGCTTTGCTCGGGTAGTAGCTGGGGCTGACATAGGCGTCCGCGCCGGGAAACACCAGCAGGGCTTCTGCGCCTTGCTCCAGGTCCTGCCATTGGCGGTTGGCCCGTGCCAGGTGGGCATAGACGGTACCGAACTCGCCTTCGCCAGTATCGACCAGCACCGGCAGGTGTGTGGCCAGCAGGCCCTGTTCGCCATGGCTGACCAGCACGGCCAGGCGGGTATCGAGCATGTGCTGGTGCAGGCGGTCGAGGTCATGTTCCTGGTGGGGTTTGCTGTTGTACATGCTCGGTATCCTTGTGCAATGGTGCCATCCTAGGCAGGCTATTGGTTCTGCGTAAGAGCCATTACAGCCTGTTTTTATAGGTCCAATACCATGAGCGAACGCCCCCTCGTCTTGCCTTTCGACCCTTCCGGCATCGCCCTGGATCGCCGTCGCGGGCTTAGCCAGCAGTTGTACCAGGCGCTGCGTGCGCGAGTGCTGGATGGGCGTTTGAGCAGCGGCACCCGGCTGCCGGCCTCCCGCGAGCTGGCCGCGATGCTGGAGCTGTCACGCAACAGTGTGGTGCGGGCCTATGACCAGCTGTACGCCGAGGGCTACATCGAAAGCCGGGTAGGCGATGGCACCTATGTAAGCCGGCTACCGAAATTATCCACACAAGTATCCACAGGGTTATCCCATGGGTTATCAACAGGTTTATCCACATTTTTTGGAAAAGATACTGAGGATTTATCCAGCAGCCGCCGTTCCAGCGACGCTTTGCAGCGTCTGAAAACTAACCACTTGCCGCCGCCAAGGAGCGGCCAGCCGCGTGCTTTTCGCGTTGGCATTCCAGCATTCGATCTGTTCCCGTTTGACGTCTGGGTCAAGCTGCAGGCGGGTTTCTGGCGTAACCCGAGCCCGGCGCAACTAGGCTATGGCGACCCGGCGGGCGAGCTGATGCTGCGCGAGCTGATCGCTGCCTACTTGCGTCGGTCGCGTGGGCTTGGTTGCACGGCTGAACAAATTGTGATCACCAGTGGAGCGCAGCAGGCCATCAGCCTTTGTGCACAGTTGCTGTTGCAGCCTGGCGACGGTGTGGCTGTGGAAAACCCGGGCTATCGGGCGGCCGGTCATGCCTTCGCGCTGGCGGGTGGCCGGGTGCTTGGCGTACCAGTGGATGAGGAGGGGATGGACTGCGATCGGCTCGCGCAGTTGCAGGACTGCCGGCTGGCCTACGTGACGCCTGCTCACCAGTACCCGACCGGCGTGACCATGAGCCTGGCGCGTCGCCTGGAACTGCTGGCATGGGCTGACCGTAACGATGGCTGGATCATCGAGGACGACTATGACGGCGAGTACCGCTACAGCGGCGCGCCCTTGGCCCCGCTTGCAGCGCTCGATCAGCACGGCCGGGTGCTGTACGTCGGCACCTTTGGCAAGATCGCTTTCCCGGCGCTGCGCCTGGGTTACCTGGTGTTGCCTTCGCAGTTGGCCAAGGCGTTCAGCCAGAGCAAGGCGCTGGCGGTACGGCATTCGGAGGTCAGCAGCCAGTGCGTGATGGCCGAGTTCATGGCCCGTGGGCACTTTCAGCGGCATATCCGGCGCATGCGCAAGGCGGCGTTGAGCCGCCGTAACGTGCTCAAGGCCGGCTGGCCTGTGGATATTCCAGGGCTGGGCGCCATGCCGGAAGTGGCGGCGGGGCTGCACGTGAAGGTTGATGTGGATAACTTTGCGCGGGAGCAGGAGCTGGTGGCCAAGGCTGAAGCGGTGGGGATAGAGGTGACGCCGCTGAGCAATTTCTGGCTGGCGGACAGCGACGTGCCTGTGGATAAGCGCGCGGGGCTGGTGCTGGGGTTTGCGGCAGTGCCGGAGGGGGAGATTGCCGAGGCGCTGATGAAACTGCGCAAGGTCTGGAGAAAGTGAACGGGGCCGCTGTGCGGCCCTTCGCGGGCTCGCCCGCTCCCACAGAGTTCGGCGGTTACACGATCAATGTGGGAGCGGGCGAGCCCGCGAAGAATCCAACTCAGGTGCCGGATTTGATCCGCGTCCAGGCCCTGGTCCGTGCCCGCTCTGCATCCCTCGCCAGCGGCTTGAGCGTGTAAAGGTTGGCCATCGCCTCTGCCGTCGGGTACAGGTTGGGGTTGTTGCGAATCGCCGGGTTTACCTTTTCAGTCGCATCCTTGTTCGGGTTCGGGTAGCCGACAAAGTCGCTGATCGGTGCAATCACCTCAGGCCGCAGCAGGTAATTGATGAACGTGTGCGCATCTTCCGGGTTGGCTGCATTCTTCGGTATCGCCAGCATGTCGAACCAGATTGGCGCCCCTTCCTTGGGCAGGCGCATGTCCACCACCACGCCGTTCTTCGCTTCGCGGGCCCGGTTGGCGGCCTGCGAGAAGCTGCCGCTGTAACCCACTGCCACGCAGATATCGCCGTTGGCGATGTCTGCCATGTACTTCGAGGAATGGAAGTAAGTGATGTGCGGGCGAATCTTCAGCAGCAAGGCCTCGGCCTTCTTGTAGTCCTCCGGATTGTCGCTGTTGGGGTCCAGGCCCAGGTACTTCAAAGCCAGCGGCAGAATCTCCGAAGGTGAGTCGAGCAGGGCCACGCCGCACTGCTTGAGCTTGGTGATGTTCTCTTCCTTGAAGATCAGGTCCCAGCTGTCCACCGGCGCGTTGTCGCCGAGCGCGGCCTTGACCTTGGCAGGGTTGAAGCCGATCAGCACGGTGCCGTACATGTACGGCACGGCAAACTTGTTGCCCGGGTCATTGGCCTCGATCAGCTTCATCAGTGCCGGGTCCAGGTGTTGCCAGTTCGGCAGCTTGCTGCGGTCCAGCGGCTGGAACACCCCGGCTTCGATCTGTTTGGCGAGGAACACGTTGGACGGCACCACTACGTCATAGCCGGAGTTGCCGGTCAGCAGCTTCGCCTCCAGTGCCTCGTTGGTGTCGAAGATGTCGTAGATCAGTTTGACGCCGCTGTCCTTCTGGAAGTCGGTCAAGGTCTGCGGGGTGATGTAATCGAACCAGTTATATACACGCAAGGTGCGCTGCTCGGCTTGCGCGTGCAGGGCACCGGTGAACAGGGTGGCAGCGATGAACGGGGCGAGCAGACGCTTGAGTCGGACCATTACCGGGCTCCTGGCTGGGCGCGCTGGAAGCCTTCCAGCACATTGACCGCGTTGATACCGATTTCTTCCACAGCGTAGCCGCCTTCCATCACGAACAGGGTCGGCTTGCCGAGTTGGCCGATGCGCTCACCCATTGCCAGGTAGTCCGGGCTGTCCAGCTTGAACTGGGAAATCGGGTCGTCCTTGAAGGTATCCACACCCAGCGAAACCACCAGTACATCGGCGTCATAGTGGGCGATGCGCTGGCAGGCGTCTTCCAGGGCGGCGCTCCAGGCTGCCCAGTCGCTGCCGGCCGGCAATGGGTAGTTGATGTTGCAGCCCTCGCCAGCACCCTCGCCGGTTTCATCGGCATAGCCGAGGAAGAACGGGAATTCGTCCTGCGGGTCACCGTGGATCGAAGCGAAGAACACGTCGTTGCGGCTGTAGAAGATGTCCTGGGTGCCGTTGCCGTGGTGGTAATCGACGTCGAGGATGGCGACTTTGTGCTTGCCTTGGTCCAGGAAGGCCTGGGCGGCGATGGCGGCGTTGTTCAGGTAGCAATAACCGCCCATGACTTCGCCGGCAGCATGGTGCCCTGGCGGCCGGCACAGGGCAAAGGCCGAATGGGCGCCTTGCTGGATTGCGGCCTGGGCGGTAAGGGCAACTTGCGCGGCGCTGTAGGCGGCTTGCCAGGTACCCGCGGTAATCGGTGCACCGGCATCGAAACTGTAATAGCCCAGTTCACCGTGCAGGCCGGTCGGCTTTACCTGGCGCAGTGTGCGTGCCGGCCAGGTGAACGGCAGCAGGTCGCCTTCCTGGCCCATCGCGGCCCAGCGGGCCCACGCGCCCTCGAAGAAGGTCAGGTAGTCGGCGCTGTGGATGCGTTGCAGCGGGGCACGGCCGAAGTCGGTGGGGCCCTGGATGTCACCGAGGTTGCGCTTCTTGACCTGGTCCAGAACGTGGTCGGCACGTGAAGGCATCTCGAAGCAGGGCATCAGCTTGCCGTCGATCAGCTCGCAGCGGCCGTGGTGCAGGCGGTGGTCATCGGAATAGATCGTCAGCATTGTTGTTCTCCGGTGGGTACTGGCGTGGGTCCATTGTCATGGGCAGGTCAGTCACGGAGAACGACGCAAACGGCCAAAAGGGGATCGATATGGCCAAGCTCTTTGGCCGGGTTTTCCTGTGCTGGCCTCTTCGCGGGCTCGCCCGCTCCCACAGGTACCCCACAGTATTCGGGCCTTGCGCGGTCCCTGTGGGAGCGGGCAAGCCCGCGAAGAGGCCAGAACAGGTCAACCGCGGAAGTGGCTGGGCGCCACGCCACTCCAACGCTGGAAGGCATGCCGGAAGCTCGCGGTTTCGCTGAACCCCAAGGTTTCGGCAATCCGGTAGATCGGCATCTGCTCATCAGCCAGCAATTGCTTGGCCCGCTCAAAGCGCAATTCATCCAGCAATTGTTGATAACTGCTACCAAGCGCCTGCAAATGCCGGCGCAAGGTGCGCGACGAGCAATTCATCTGCCGCGCCAAGCCTTCCAGCCCAGGTGCGGCATCCAGTTGCTGCGCCAGCAACTGGCGAATCCGCCCCAGCCAGGCCTGCCGGCCCGTAAACTCCAGGTTCAGGCGCCGGCAGCGTTCGCTCATGGCCTTGCGGGTAATCGGGTCGGCCAGGGGCAGCGGCATGTCCAGCCAGCGCCGCTCGAAAGCAAAGGCATTGTCATGGGCATCGAAACCGACCGGGCACTGGAATGCACCGGCATAGAGCGCATGGTAGCCGGGCCGGTTATGTTCGAAGCGCGCGCCAAGCAGCGGCAGCGGGCGACCGAGCAGGTCATCGCAGATGACTTTCAGCGACACCATGCAGAACTCGGCATTGAAGGCGCTCAGCGCCGGGCTGTCGTGGTAATCACTGGCGCTGAACCAGACGCGCTGGCCGTCGTCGATCAAACGCAGCTTGAACACTGTTCCCAGCAGTGCCGGATACTCCAGCGCCAGGCGCAAGGCGTCACCCAAAGTGGCACTGGAGAGCAGGGCGTAACCGAGCATGCCGTAGCACGACACATGCATGCGCCGGCCCAGTTCCAGGCCGATATCCTCGCGCCGGGCCACGGCATTGGCGCACACCTGCAGTTCTTGTTGGGTAGTGATGCGTGCATCAGCATGCCCCAGGTCTGCCGGGCCAATGCCGCTGCCGGCCAGCAGGTCCGCAGCGTCACAACCGTCTGCCTGGAAGACGTTGAGAATCAGCGAAACCGCGTTGAGGGTGGTGAGGTGGCTGTGCAGCATGCTGGGTGATCCCGTTGGGCCTGGGACCCATTATGGAGCAAGTTGTGTGCCGTTATCCGGGGGCCGCTTTGCGGCCCAATCGCGACGCAAGGCCGCTCCCACATTGATCGGTGTACGCAGGCCTTTTGTAGGAGCGACCTTGTGTCGCGAAAGGGCTGCGCAGCAGCCCCAAAATCCATCAGGCAAAAAAAGGCCCGAAGCATTCGCTCGGGCCTTGAAAGGTTGAGAGGTGTCTAGTCCCTTAACCTGGTGAGACTGTTTGCAGCGGTCGGGTTACGCCTTCAGCGGAACCAGACGGGGAGCGATCATGTTTTCCGGGCGCAGGATGTCGTTAAGCATCTCTTCGTCCAGCAGCTTCTCTTCACGCACCAGTTCCAGTACGCCGCGGCCGGTTTCCAGGGCAACGCGGGCGATACGGGTGGCGTTTTCGTAGCCGATGTACGGGTTCAGGGCGGTGACCAGGCCGATCGAGTGCTCGACCAGTTCACGGCAGCGCTGTTCGTTGGCAGTGATGCCGACGATGCAGTGCTCGCGCAGCATGTCCATGGCGCGTTGCAGCAGGCGGATCGAGTCGAAGATCTTGTAGGCGATCAGCGGTTCCATCACGTTCAGCTGCAGCTGGCCACCTTCGGCGGCGACGGTCAGGGCCAGGTCGTTGCCCATGATGGCGAAGGCCACCTGGTTGACGGCTTCCGGGATAACCGGGTTGACCTTGCCTGGCATGATCGAGCTGCCTGGTTGACGTGCTGGCAGGTTGATTTCGTTGATGCCGGTGCGCGGGCCGCTGGACAGCAGACGCAGGTCGTTGCAGATCTTCGACAGCTTGACTGCGGTACGCTTGAGCATGCCGGAGAACAGCACGAAGGCACCCATGTCGGAAGTGGCTTCGATCAGGTCGGCGGCCGGTACCAGCGGCTGGCCGCTGATGAGTGCCAGGCGCTGTACAGCGAGCATCTGGTAGCCCGGATCGGCGTTGATGCCGGTACCGATGGCAGTACCACCCAGGTTGATTTCGGTCAGCAGCTCAGGCGCCAGCGAACGCAGACGGTTGAGGTCTTCGGTCATGGTGGTGGCGAAGGCGCGGAATTCCTGGCCCAGGGTCATCGGCACGGCGTCCTGCAGCTGGGTACGGCCCATCTTCAGTACGTGGTCGAACTCTTTACCTTTGGCAGCGAAGGCCTGGATCAGGCTGTCGAGGCTGGCCAGCAGGGCGTCGTGACCCAGCAGCAGGCCCAGGCGGATAGCGGTCGGGTAGGCGTCGTTGGTCGACTGCGCCATGTTCACATCGTTGTTCGGGTGCAGGTACTGGTACTCACCCTTCTGGTGGCCCATGGCCTCCAGCGCGATGTTGGCGATGACTTCGTTGGCGTTCATGTTGGTAGAGGTACCAGCACCGCCTTGAATCATGTCCACCACGAACTGCTCGTGGTAGTCGCCTTTGATCAGTCGGCCGCAAGCGGCGCTGATGGCGGCGTGCTTGGCATCGCTCAGGTGCCCCAACTCACGGTTGGCGTCAGCAGCTGCCTGCTTGACCATCGCCAGGCCGACTACCAGTTTCGGGTAGTGCGACAGCGGAACGCCGGAGAGGTGGAAGTTGTTGGCAGCGCGCAGGGTCTGGATGCCGTAGTAGGCATCAGCAGGAACTTCAAGGGTACCCAACAGATCTTTTTCGACGCGGAACGATGCAGCGGAGGACATGATGTATATCATCTCGATTTTGACCCGGCACATGCCGGAATGGCGCCAATCCTAGGCCTGAAGGGGATTTTGCGGCCAATGCTGTTGCACGCTAACCTATGCACAAACGGCATAGTGTTTCATGTGACGCCAATTGACATTCGAGCGTGTTCCATTTTGGTGCACGCCGGGAGATGTGCTTCGTGAACCTTGAAAGCAAATGGCTGGAAGATTTCAGCGCACTGGCCGCCACCCGCAGTTTTTCCCAGGCGGCAGAGCGGCGTTTCGTCACCCAGCCGGCCTTCAGCCGGCGCATTCGCAGCCTTGAAGCGGCATTGGGCCTGCAACTGGTGAACCGTTCCCGCACGCCCATCGAACTGACCGAGGCCGGCCAGCTGTTTCTCGTTACCGCGCGTACTGTTGTCGACCAGTTGAGCGAAATTCTCCGCCATTTGCATCATCTTGAAGGCGGGCAGGGCGAGGTGGTGCAGGTGGCCGCGGCGCACTCCCTGGCGTCGGGCTTTTTCCCCCGGTGGGTGGCCCAGTTGCGCAATGACGGCTTGAACATCGCTACCCGCCTGGTTGCGACTAACGTCGGAGATGCCGTGCATGCATTGCGTGAAGGTGGCTGCGACCTGATGCTGGCCTTCTATGACCCGGACGCGGCCCTACAGATGGATGCCGAGATCTTCCCGTCGCTGCACATGGGCACCACCGAAATGTTGCCGGTGTGCGCTGTGGATGCCGAGGGCAAGCCGTTGTTCGACCTGGAAGGCGAGGGCAGTGTGCCGCTGCTGGCCTATACCGCTGGTGCCTTCCTGGGCCGTTCGGTCAATTTGCTACTGCGCCAGCGCAACCTGCGCTATACCACCGTTTACGAAACCGCCATGGCCGACAGCCTCAAGAGCATGGCGCTGGAGGGCATGGGCATTGCCTGGGTACCGCGCCTGTCGATGCGTGGCGAGCTGGAGCGGGGCGAGCTGGCCGTGTGCGGCGGCAGCCAGTGGCACGTACCGCTGGAGATCCGCCTGTACCGTTGCGCCCTGGTACGCAAGGCCAACGTACGGCTGTTGTGGCGCAAGCTGGAAGGTGCGGCGGCGGTTGACCCAAAAGTCAGCCAAAGCCCCGAAAAATAAGGGGCGACAGTTGGTCGCCGGGGTGCCTTAAACGCACCTCCTTACGCTATACTGCGCGGCCTTTCGACCGGATGCGTCCGGTCCTGATCAGCAAACAAGCCACGCCGGTCGTCCCGCGTGGCTTGTTGTTTTTTGACGCGCCCAAGGGCGCACAAGCGAAGAGGCTCGACGATGAGTGCACTGGTTGGCGTGATCATGGGCTCCAAGTCCGATTGGTCCACCCTTAGCCACACCGCCGATATGCTGGAAAAACTCGGCATTCCCTACGAAGTGAAGGTGGTCTCCGCCCACCGCACCCCGGATCTGCTGTTCCAGTATGCCGAGGAGGCCGAAGGCCGTGGCATCGAGGTGATCATCGCCGGTGCCGGTGGCGCAGCCCACCTGCCAGGCATGTGCGCCGCCAAGACCCACCTGCCGGTGCTGGGTGTGCCGGTGCAGTCGTCGATGCTGTCAGGCGTCGATTCGCTGCTGTCGATCGTGCAGATGCCAGCCGGCGTGCCGGTTGCCACCCTGGCCATCGGCCGTGCCGGTGCCGTCAACGCTGCGCTGCTGTCGGCCAGTATCCTGGGCGCCAAGTACCCGCAGTTCCACGCGGCGTTGAAGCAGTTCCGCACGGAACAGACCGACACCGTGCTGGACAACCCAGACCCGCGCCAGGCTTGAGGCTCAACCCATGAAGATCGGTGTAATCGGTGGCGGCCAGCTGGGCCGCATGCTGGCTCTGGCGGGCACCCCGCTGGGCATGAACTTCGCCTTCCTCGACCCGGCACCGGACGCCTGCGCCGCGCCGTTGGGCGAGCACCTGCGTGCCGACTACGGTGACCAGGACCACCTGCGCCAACTGGCCGACGAAGTCGACCTGGTCACCTTCGAGTTCGAAAGCGTCCCGGCCGAGACCGTGGCCTTCCTCTCGCAATTCGTGCCGGTCTACCCAAGCGCCGAAGCGCTGCGCATCGCCCGCGACCGCCTGTTCGAAAAAAGCATGTTCCGCGACCTGGGTATCCCGACCCCGGCCTTCGCCGACATCCTCTCGCAGGCAGACCTGGACGCCGCAGTAGCCAGCATCGGCCTGCCGGCCGTGCTGAAAACCCGCACCCTGGGTTACGACGGCAAAGGCCAGAAAGTGCTGCGCACGCCAGAAGACGTGGTAGATACCTTCGCCGAGCTGGGCAGCGTGCCATGCCTGCTGGAAGGCTTCGTGCCGTTCACCGGTGAAGTGTCGCTGGTGGCCGTGCGTGCCCGTGATGGCGAAACCCGCTTCTACCCGCTGGTGCACAACACCCACGAAAGCGGCATCCTGCGCCTGTCGGTAGCCAGCCAGGCGCATCCGCTGCAGGCCCTGGCCGAAGACTATGTTGGCCGCGTACTGCAGAAGCTGGACTATGTAGGCGTAATGGCCTTCGAGTTTTTCGAAGTCGACGGTGGCCTGAAGGCCAACGAAATCGCCCCGCGTGTGCACAACTCCGGGCACTGGACCATTGAAGGCGCCGAGTGCAGCCAGTTCGAGAACCACCTGCGCGCTGTCGCCGGCCTGCCGCTGGGCTCCACGGCCAAGGTGGGCGAGAGCGCGATGCTCAACTTCATTGGTGAAGTGCCGGCTGTGGACAAGGTTGTCGCCATCGGTGACTGCCACCTGCACCACTACGGCAAGGCCTTCAAGGTAGGCCGCAAGGTTGGCCATGCCACCCTGCGCTGCCATGACATGGCTACCCTCGAGCGCAAGATTGCCGAAGTAGAAGCCCTGATCAGCAACTGATCGAACTTCTGCCACCGGCTTGCCCTCTGAAAATGGCAACAAGCCAAAGCGCTGACTAGGCTTTGGCTTGTTCCATCTTCGAACTGCAGAGGGATTGCCATGGGCATCATTGGAACCATCTTCATCGGCCTCATCGTCGGCTTGCTGGCCCGCTTCATCAAGCCGGGTGACGACAGCATGGGCTGGATCATGACCATCTTGCTGGGTATTGCCGGCTCCTTGCTTGCCACTTATGGCGGCCAGGCACTGGGTATCTACCAGGCTGGGCAGGCGGCGGGCTTCTTTGGCGCGCTGGTCGGTGCCGTGATACTTCTGGTGATCTACGGATTCATCAAGAAACGCTGAATACTGGTTAGAATGCCCGGCAATTCATTCGAGTTGCCGAGCATTTCCATGCGTGCCTTTTTCCTTGTCCCCCTGCTGTTGGCCAGCGCCCTGGCCCATGCCGAACTGCCCGAAACCGACTGGCTGGAGCTGATGCCCAAGTCGGACCAGAAGGCGCTCGAGCAAATGCCTGAAATCGACCACAACTCGCCGGAAGCCATGGGCACCTTTACCGACAAGGGCGGCTTGAAGCAGAGCAAGGGTTTGCCGGCGGTGATGTACTCCACCAAAACCGTGGCAGCCATGAACGGCAAGGACATCCGTTTGGGCGGCTACCCGGTACCGCTGGAAAGTGATGCCAAGGGCAACAGCACGCTGTTCTTCCTGGTGCCATACCCGGGCGCGTGCATCCACGTACCGCCACCGCCGCCGAACCAGCTGGTGCTGGTGCGCTACCCGAAAGGCCTGAAGATCGATGACATCTACACGCCGCTGTGGGTCAGCGGCAGGTTGAAGGTGGAAAAAGTCAGCAATGACCTGGCCGATGCGGCCTATGCGCTGGATGCAGGGAAGGTGAGGGTGGTGGAGGACGCCGACCTCTGATTGCCTGTACCGGCCTCTTCGCGGGCATGCCCGCTCCCACAGGTACTGCACCCATTTCGAATGCGGTGCAGTACCTGTGGGAGCGGGCGTGCCCGCGAAGAGGCCCACCAAATCACTGCAAGATTCAGATCATTTCACACCCGATCCTGACCCCCAGCGAACTGCTGGCCCCAGGCTTCAACTCCACCAGGTCATCCCACACATTCGCCGTCTCGATGCACAGCATCCGCTGCCAGCCATCATCGGCCATGTCCGGCAACTCCCTGGCCCGCTCGGTCCACGGGTTCCAGATCACTGCCGAGCGTGACCCGCTGCTGGTCAAGGTAATCCGCCGACTCCAGTGCGGGTCGACAATGCTCAGTTGCGATGGGGTGTCTAGGTAGATCCGGTCCGTCTCCCCGGCAAACTCAAGCGCCCCTTGCTGCTCACGCTGTTCCCAGTCCGCCAACGTCTCGATATAGCCCAGCCCCTCGACCCCTTCGACCCGCGCCTGGCGTACATCGCTGACTGCAAAGTAGCTGTGCAGGGCCTGGCTGATGGTCACCGGGGTATTACCCATGTTGCGGCTGGTCAGCTCAAGTGCCAGTTCTTCTCCCAGATGCACCACAAGCTTCAGCTCGACGTCATGGGGCCAATCCGGCAGGTCACCCTGTGCTTCAGGCAGTTCGAATTCAATGCGCAGGCCGTCGCCTGCTTCTTCTATACCCAGCAACTGCCAGTCACGCGAGCGCGCCAGGCCATGGGCAGGGGCCTGCTCGCCGTGGTACATGGCCTGCACGGCCTGGGGGTTGCGCTGCAAGTTGCCGAACCACGGCCAGCACACCGGTACCCCGGCCCGTACCGACTTGCCCTTGCGGAAGATGGCCTGGTCGCTCAGCCACAGCAGCGGTGGCTCGCCCACCCGCTGGTAGCTGAGGATCTGCGCGCCCTGCTGGGCGATCAGGAGTTCGGCGCGGTCGCTGCTGATACGCCAGCAGTTCAGTTCGCCATGTTGCTCGGTTACGACCTGATAGGTAGCCATTGCATTCATCCCATTGATTGCCAGTGGGCCTTGGACCCGGGCACATGCAATGAGTTTACCGCCGGCGTTGCTCAGCGACGAGGCACAGAGCGGGTGCGGCCACTGCCGTCGATGGCGACGAAGACGAATACCGCCTCGGTGACCTTGCGCCATTCGCTGGAAAGCGGATCGTCGCTCCATACTTCGACCATCATGCGGATCGAGCTGCGGCCAATTTCCAGGGTCTGGGTGTAGAACGACAATTGCGCGCCCACCGCGACCGGTACCAGGAAGGCCATGCGGTCAATGGCCACGGTTGCCACGCGGCCACCGGCGACGCGGCTGGCCATGGCGGTGCCGGCCAGGTCCATCTGGGCGACCAGCCAGCCGCCAAAGATGTCGCCAAACCCGTTGGTCTCGCGCGGGAGTGCGGTAATTTGCAGGGCCAGGTCGCCCTGCGGGATGGGATCTTCTTGTTCGAGCTCAATCATGCGATGGGGCCTCTGACCCGTGACGCTTTTCGTTGGTGTGGCGCAAAGGCCGGGTAAACGATTCAGCTGGAAACATACTACGCCGATTTCGTTTCACTTGGCGGCCGTAGGGAAACTCTGCGAAACCGTCTGACATAAAGACCGGCGTTTTCGCACAACATCCCACGCGAGCAGCAACCTTTTCCTACGAATTGCCAGTATATAGAGCATAACGGCCAGCGACGACCGCGCATTCATGAATATCTGTATGGATTTTGTATCGCTTTCGGCGCAGCTCGGCAATTTGCTATCTTCGCCTGTCCCCTAATCCAGAAGCCGCGTGCCAAGCGGCCTGCATGCCCTACAAAGAGAACAACCAGCGATGACTTCCGTGCCCAGCAGTATCGAGCAGCCCTCGCGGCCGCTGACCCGCAGTGACTACAAGACCCTCTCACTGTCCGCCCTGGGCGGCGCGCTGGAGTTCTACGACTTCATCATCTTCGTGTTCTTTGCCACGGTGGTCGGCAAGCTGTTCTTCCCGGCCGACATGCCTGAGTGGCTGCGCCTGATGCAAACCTTCGGTATCTTCGCCGCCGGCTACCTGGCGCGGCCGCTGGGTGGCATCATCATGGCCCACTTCGGTGACCTGCTCGGGCGCAAGAAGATGTTCACCCTGAGCATTTTCATGATGGCCTTGCCAACCCTGATCATGGGCCTGCTGCCCACTTATGCGCAGATCGGCATGTGGGCGCCGATCCTGCTGCTGCTGATGCGCGTGATTCAGGGCGCCGCAATTGGCGGCGAGGTCCCGGGTGCCTGGGTGTTCGTGTCCGAACACGTGCCGGCGCGCAACACCGGCTACGCCTGCGGGACCCTGACTGCGGGGCTGACCTCGGGCATCCTGCTGGGGTCACTGGTCGCTACGTTGATCAACACTGTCTATACCCCCGAAGAAGTGGCCGATTACGCCTGGCGTGTACCGTTCCTGCTCGGTGGTGTATTCGGCCTGTTCTCGGTTTACCTGCGCCGCTGGCTGCACGAGACTCCGGTATTCGCCGAGATGCAGCAGCGCAAAGCCTTGGCAGAAGAACTTCCGCTGCGCGCGGTGCTGCGTGATCACCGTGGCGCGATCGTGCTTTCGATGCTGCTGACCTGGCTGCTTTCGGCTGGCATCGTGGTGGTCATCCTGATGACCCCTGCACTGTTGCAGACGTTCTATCACGTCAGCCCCACCGACTCGCTCAAGGCCAATAGCCTGGCAATCGTCCTGCTCAGCGTTGGTTGCATCGGCGCCGGCAGGATGGCCGACCGTTTTGGTGCGGGGCGCGTATTCATCGTCGGCAGCCTGTTGCTGCTGGCGAGCTCATGGACCTTCTACCATAGCCTGCCCACTCGGCCAGACCTGCTGTTCCCGCTTTATGCTCTCACCGGATTGTGCGTCGGTATCGTTGGTGCAGTCCCGTATGTGATGGTAAAGGCCTTCCCGCCGGTGGTGCGCTTCAGCGGGTTGTCGTTCTCCTACAACATGGCTTACGCGATCTTTGGCGGGTTGACGCCGATGGTGGTGACTGCACTGCTGAAAGTAAGCCCGATGGCGCCTGCCTATTATGTGGCGGGGCTGTGTGCTGTTGGTCTGGCTGTGGGCCTGTACCTGCTCGCCAACAAGCGCTGACCTGCGTTCGGGCTGCTGGCCTCTTCGCGGGCATGCCCGCTCCCACAGGGACCCCATAGGCTTCGAAACCTGTGCAATACCTGTGGGAGCGGGCGCGCCCGCGAAGGGGCCAGACCTGCCTTCAGTGATGGCCTTTCATCCATTTGTCACAATTAGGTCATATCGTGTTCATGCGGCCTACCGATACTTGGGCCCGTTCCATCCAACACCCCAATATTCCTGCTAGGAGCAAGGCATGAAACTGAAGCGTTTGATGGCGGCCCTTACCTTCGCCGCCGCTGGCGTTGCAACCGCCAACGCGGTAGCCGCCGTCGATCCGTCGATCCCGACCTACACCAAGACCACCGGTGTTTCGGGCAACCTCTCCAGCGTTGGCTCCGACACCCTGGCGAACCTGATGACGCTGTGGGCCGAGGCCTACAAGAAGGAATACCCGAACGTAAACATCCAGATCCAGGCTGCCGGCTCCTCCACCGCGCCACCCGCGCTGACCGAAGGCACCGCCAACCTCGGCCCGATGAGCCGCAAGATGAAGGACGTCGAACTGCAGGCTTTCGAGCAGAAGTACGGCTACAAGCCAACCGCCATCCCTGTCGCTGTCGACGCCCTGGCTGTGTTCGTGCACAAGGACAACCCGATCAAAGGCCTGACCATGGCCCAGGTTGACGCCATCTTCTCCTCCACCCGCCTGTGCGGTGGCAAGGCCGAGATCAAGACCTGGGGCGACGTGGGTGTGACCGGCGACCTGGCCAACAAGCCAGTCCAGCTGTTCGGCCGCAACTCGGTATCGGGCACCTACGGCTACTTCAAGGAAGAAGCCCTGTGCAAAGGCGACTTCAAGCCTAACGTCAACGAACAACCTGGCTCGGCTTCGGTCGTGCAGTCGATCAGCTCCTCGCTGAACGGCATCGGCTACTCGGGCATCGGTTACAAGACCGCCAGCGTCAAAACCGTAGCCCTGGCCAAGAAAGAAGGCGGCGAGTTCGTTGAAGACAACGAAGCCAACGCCCTGAACGGCAGCTACCCGCTGTCGCGCTTCCTGTACGTGTACGTCAACAAGGCCCCGAACAAGCCTCTGGCCCCGCTGGAAGCCGAGTTCGTCAAGCTGGTGCTGTCGCAAGCTGGCCAGCAGGTCGTGGTGAAGGATGGCTACATCCCGCTGCCGGCCAAAGTCGTCGACAAAACCCTGGCTGACCTGGGCCTGTCGCACGCCGGTAACGTTGCAAAGAAGTAAGTAACTGAAGAAGAGGCCGGCGCCACTGCCCGGCCTCTTTCACGAAATTCCAGTCCGAAGCCAGGCTCCCTGTGCGGCGGGCTTTCGCGCGTCACCACTTTGTAATGTTTTTGTCACACGGGACCGCTAGGGTGTGCGCATGAATGATCTGGCCAATTCCAACATGACCCAAAACTCCCAGCCCGTGCGCATTGATTTCAATACGCCCGAGTTGCAACGCAAGCGCCGCATGCGTGCGCTCAAGGACCGCCTGACCCGCTGGTATGTACTGGTGGGCGGGCTTGCCGTATTGGCGGCCATCACCCTGATCTTCTTCTACCTGGCCTATGTGGTACTGCCACTGTTCCAGGGCGCCCACCTGACCAGCAAGCAGGCCCTGGCGCCGACCTGGCTGCAGCAGGATGCCGGCAAGCCCCTGATGATCGCGCTTGAAGAGCAGAACCTGGTGGGCATGCGGGTTTCGGACAAGGGCCAGGCATTGTTCTTCGATACCAAGACCGGTAACGAACTCAAGCGTGTCGACCTGCCCGTGCCGGCAGGCACCCAGGTTAGTTCGATCAGTGCTGACCAGCCGGGCAGCCCGCTGGTGGTGCTGGGCTTGTCCAATGGCCAGGCGTTGGTGTTCCACCACACCTACAAGATCACCTACCCGGACAACAAGAAGACCATCACCGCCAACATCGACTACCCGTATGGCGAGCAGCCGTTCGCGCTCGATGAACAAGGCCGTGCGCTGGATCACGTCAGCGTCAACGTCAACGGCGACACGTTGGTACTGGCCGGTTCCACCGGCGCGCAATTGCAAGTGCTGGAGCTGACCCGCAGCGAAAACATGATGACCGAAGAGGTCACCACCGAGCAGAATCGCATCGTCCTGCCGCAGATGACCGAGGTCGTGAAGAACATCTTCATCGACCCGCGTCAGCAGTGGCTGTACGTGATCAACGGCCGCGCCACGGCCGATGTGTTCAGCCTGCGCGACAAGAGCCTCAATGGCCGCTACAAATTGTCCGAAAGTGCCGACACCGAAGTAACCGCCACTGGCCAGTTGGTCGGTGGCATCTCGCTGATCATCGGTGATTCCAAGGGCGGCCTGGCCCAATGGTTCATGGCCCGCGACCCGGACGGCGAATCGCGCTTCAAGCAAATTCGCACCTTCCAGATGGGCAAGGCGCCTATCGTGCAGATCGACGCCGAAGAGCGCCGCAAAGGCTTTATCGCGCTGGACGCCGAAGGCAAGTTGGGCGTGTTCCACAGCACCGCGCACCGTACCCTGCTGGTCGAGCCGGCTGCCGAAGGCCCAGGCATCCTGGCCCTGTCGCCACGCGCCAACCGCATCATCATCGAACAAGGCGGCAAGCTGCTGCCGCTGAGCCTGCGCAACCCGCACCCGGAAATCTCCTTCAGCGCGCTGTGGGGCAAGGTGTGGTACGAGAACTACGACGAGCCGAAATACGTCTGGCAATCGACCGCCTCGAACACTGACTTCGAGCCCAAGCTGAGCCTGTCGCCGCTCACCTTCGGTACCTTGAAGGCCGCGTTCTACGCGATGATCCTGGCCGCCCCGCTGGCCATTGCCGCTGCCATCTACACCGCCTACTTCATGGCCCCGGGCATGCGCCGCAAGGTCAAGCCGGTGATCGAGCTGATGGAGGCAATGCCGACGGTGATCCTCGGCTTCTTCGCCGGCCTGTTCCTGGCCCCGTACCTGGAAGGCCACCTGCCGGGTGTGTTCAGCCTGTTCCTGCTGATGCCGTTCGGCATCCTGCTGGCCGGCTTCACCTGGACCCGCCTGCCAGAGTCGATCCGCCTGCGGGTGCCGGATGGCTGGGAAGCGGCGATCCTGATTCCGGTCATCCTGTTCACCGGCTGGTTTGCCCTGACCATGAGCCCGCACCTGGAAAGCTGGTTCTTCGGCGGTGACATGCGCCTGTGGATCACCAATGACCTTGGCATCACCTACGATCAGCGCAACGCCCTTGTCGTTGGTATCGCCATGGGCTTCGCGGTTATCCCGAACATCTACTCCATTGCCGAAGACGCCGTGTTCAGCGTGCCACGCAGCCTGACCCTGGGCTCCCTGGCCCTGGGTGCGACGCCCTGGCAGACCCTGACCCGCGTGGTCATCCTCACCGCCAGCCCGGGTATCTTCTCGGCGCTGATGATCGGCATGGGCCGTGCGGTGGGTGAAACGATGATCGTGCTGATGGCTACCGGCAACACCCCGGTGATGGAGATGAACCTGTTCGAGGGCATGCGCACCCTGGCCGCCAACGTGGCCGTGGAAATGCCGGAATCGGAAGTCGGCGGCAGCCACTATCGCGTGCTGTTCCTGGCCGCCCTGGTACTGCTGATGTTCACGTTCGTGATGAACACCTTGGCCGAGCTGATTCGCCAGCGTCTGCGCAAGAAATACTCGTCGCTTTGATAGAAAGGTAGCGATCCGTGAAAAAGGATTCACTCAAAGGCTGGTTCAAGAGCGGTGCCCCAGGCGTCTGGATGAGCGGCGGCGCGGTGGCCATGGCGGTGATCATGACCGTCGGCCTGCTGGCCGTGATTGCTGTGCGCGGCCTGGGCCACTTCTGGCCGGCTGATCTGGTGCAGGCCACCTACAAGGTGCCGGGCCAGGCTGACCACGTCGTCATTGGCGAAGTGGTGCAAAAGGAAGAAGTACCCCGGGCCCGCCTGAAGGGCGCCGGCCTGCCGGTACCGGACCAAGGCCCGGAGTTCATGACCCGCGAGCTGATCAAGGTCGGTAACCGCGACCTCAACGGCAGCGACTTCACCTGGGTGGTCGGCGACTGGCTGGTTGACGAAAAACGCCCGGCCGAGCTGATGGCCCTGGAGCGCCGCGAGTGGGGCAATTTCTACGGCTACCTGGTCAGCGTCAAGGAAGAAGGCCGCGTGGTTGCCGAAGGCCCGGCTGCCTGGCACGAACTGCAGGCCCGCCTCAAGCGTGCCAACCAGCTCAACGGTGAGTTGCAGCAGCTGGAGAAGAAAGACATCGGTGCCATCAACCATGGCCTTGAGCGCCTGCGCCTGCAGGCCCGCAAGCTGGAGTTGCATGGCCAGCTGGACGCCGCTGCCCAGGCCGACATGGACGCCGACCGCGCCGAGTTGAACAGCCGCTACAAAGCCATCGAAGACCGCCTTGCCGGCCTGCACCAGGCCTTCGCCCGCGACAGCCTGGTGGCCCGCGATGGCAATGGCCGTGAGGTTGAAATCAACCTGAGCAAGATTGTGCACGCCATCCAGCCGAACGGCATGTCCGGCTTCACCAAGCTGGGCACCTACTTTGCCAAGGTTTGGGAGTTCCTCAGCGACGACCCGCGTGAAGCCAACACC
This sequence comes from Pseudomonas sp. NPDC090592, assembly GCF_044769185.1. Taxonomy (NCBI): domain Bacteria; kingdom Pseudomonadati; phylum Pseudomonadota; class Gammaproteobacteria; order Pseudomonadales; family Pseudomonadaceae; genus Pseudomonas; species Pseudomonas sp. NPDC090592. The sequence goes on along the minus strand of NZ_JBIVXJ010000016.1, from coordinate 4,922 downwards.
GAAGGTGGTATTTTCCCGGCCATCTTCGGCACCGTGATGATGACCCTGATCATGGCTGTTATCGTCACCCCGTTTGGCGTGCTGGCGGCTGTCTACCTGCGTGAATACGCCAGGCAAGGCCCGGTCACACGCCTGATCCGCATTGCGGTGAACAACCTGGCCGGCGTGCCCGCGATTGTCTACGGCGTGTTCGGCCTGGGCTTCTTCGTCTACGTGCTGGGTGGCTCGATCGACCGGCTGTTCTTCCCCGAAGCATTGCCGGCGCCGACGTTGGGCACCCCGGGCCTGCTGTGGGCGTCGCTGACCCTGGCACTGCTGGCCGTACCGGTGGTGATCGTGGCCACCGAAGAAGGCCTGGCGCGCATTCCGCGTACCGTGCGCGAGGGCTCGCTGGCCCTGGGCGCGACCAAGGCTGAGACGCTGTGGAAGATTGTCCTGCCCATGGCCAGCCCGGCCATGATGACCGGCATGATCCTCGCCGTGGCCCGCGCCGCCGGTGAAGTGGCGCCGCTGATGCTGGTGGGTGTAGTGAAGCTGGCGCCGTCGCTGCCGGTGGACGGCAACTACCCGTACCTGCACCTGGACCAGAAGATCATGCACCTGGGCTTCCACATCTATGACGTCGGCTTCCAGAGCCCGAACGTCGAAGCCGCACGGCCGCTGGTGTACGCGACCGCGCTGTTGCTGGTGCTGGTGATTGCTGCCCTCAACCTTTCGGCGGTGTGGATCCGTAACCACCTGCGCGAGAAGTACAAGGCGCTGGACAGCTGATTGAAGCTTTAAGCCACAAGCGGCAAGCTTCAAGCAGATTGCCGCTTTGCCCAAACTTGCAGCTTGCAGCTCGAAGCTTGCAGCTACAAACGGAGTCAACCATGCAGAACGAATCCCATACCCACGGCATCGACATGTCTGCCTTGGGTCGCAACAAGCAGAGCCTGCAACTGGCCGAAGAAACCGTGGCCATCGAAGTGCCGGGCCTGAGCCTGTTCTACGGCGACAAGCAAGCGCTGTTCGACGTCAGCATGAACATTCCCAAGCAGCGCGTGACTGCCTTCATCGGCCCCTCCGGCTGTGGCAAGTCGACCCTGCTGCGCACCTTCAACCGCATGAACGACCTGGTTGACGGCTGCCGCGTGGAAGGCGCCATCAACCTCTACGGCAACAACATCTACCGCAAGGGCGAGGACGTGGCCGAGCTGCGCCGCCGTGTGGGCATGGTGTTCCAGAAGCCCAACCCGTTCCCCAAGACCATTTACGAGAATGTGGTCTATGGCCTGCGTATCCAGGGCATCAACAAGAAGCGCGTGCTGGACGAAGCGGTGGAGTGGGCGCTGAAGGGTGCGGCACTGTGGGACGAGGTCAAGGACCGCCTGCACGAATCGGCGCTGGGCTTGTCCGGTGGCCAGCAGCAGCGTCTGGTCATTGCCCGCACCATCGCCGTCGAGCCGGAAGTGCTGCTGCTCGACGAGCCGTGCTCGGCACTGGACCCGATCTCGACCTTGAAGGTCGAAGAACTGATCTACGAATTGAAATCCAAGTACACCATCGTCATCGTGACCCACAACATGCAACAGGCGGCCCGTGTTTCGGACTACACCGCGTTCATGTACATGGGCAAACTGGTCGAATTCGGGGATACCGACACCCTGTTCACCAACCCGGCGAAGAAGCAGACCGAAGACTACATCACCGGTCGCTACGGCTAAGAGCGCCTTTGGCGCAGCTGCAAGCTTTGAGCTGCAAGCTGCAAGATAAAGCGGTTAGCGCGGAGCCAGGGAACGACACGAACCACTTGAAGCTTGCAGCTTATAGCTAGCAACTTCGCGGAGCGACAGCATGATCAACAAAGAAAGCCTTACCCACCATATTTCCCAGCAGTTCAACGCCGAGCTGGAAGAGGTGCGCAGCCATCTGCTGGCCATGGGCGGGCTGGTGGAAAAGCAGGTCAATGACGCGGTCACCGCGTTGATCGAAGCCGACTCGGGCCTGGCCCAGCAAGTGCGCGAAGTTGACGAGCAGATCAACCAGATGGAGCGCAACATCGACGAGGAATGCCTGCGCATCCTCGCCCGTCGCCAGCCGGCAGCCTCCGACCTGCGCCTGATCATCAGCATTTCCAAGTCGGTGATCGACCTGGAGCGCATCGGCGACGAGGCTACCAAGATTGCCCGCCGCGCCATCCAGTTGTGCGAAGAAGGTGAGTCGCCGCGCGGCTACGTCGAGGTGCGCCACATTGGCGACCAGGTACGCAACATGGTTCGCGATGCGCTGGACGCCTTTGCCCGCTTCGACGCCGACCTGGCATTGTCGGTGGCCCAGTACGACAAGACCATCGACCGCGAGTACAAGACCGCCCTGCGCGAGCTGGTGACTTACATGATGGAAGACCCGCGCTCGATCTCGCGGGTACTGAGCGTGATCTGGGTGCTGCGCTCGCTGGAGCGTATCGGTGACCACGCACGCAACATCTCCGAACTGGTGATCTACCTGGTGCGCGGCACCGACGTGCGCCACATGGGCCTCAAGCGCATGACGGCAGAAGTGCAGGGTACCGCTGTCGCCGACGCCGAAAAGGCTAATGTTCCGGGCGAATCTGACGATAAATAAGGTTGCTCCCGAGCATCCACGCCCGGCCTTGGCCGGGCGTTTTCGTTTGCGGTCGAGGAGCCGGCAGGCACCCGCGAACGATGCGAAGAAGTCCCGGCGTGACCAGGTTGTAGCAAGTGGCCACTATTTGGCAGTAGGCTAGTCGGGATCAAAAGGAGTATCGATGAGTAAAGTGAATGTGCTGGTCGTGGATGACGCCCCGTTTATCCGTGACCTGGTCCGCAAGTGCCTGCGCAATGCCTTCCCGGGCATGGCCATCGACGACGCCGTCAACGGTCGCAAGGCCATGGCGATGCTGGACAAGGAAGCATTCGACCTGGTCCTGTGCGACTGGGAAATGCCGGAAATGTCTGGGCTGGAACTGCTCACCTGGTGCCGTCAGCAGCCTGCGCTGAAAAACCTGCAGTTCATCATGGTGACCAGCCGTGGCGACAAGGAAAACGTTATCCAGGCGATCCAGGCGGGTGTTTCCGACTTTGTCGGCAAGCCGTTCACCAACGAGCAGCTGCTGACCAAGGTGAAAAAGGCACTGGCCAAGATCGGCAAGCTCGACAGCCTGACGGCCATCGGCCCGGCGCGGGTGAACTCGGCCTTCGCCAACGATTCGCTCAGTGCGCTGACAGGTGGCAAGCCGGACGCAGCCAAGGTGGCAGCACCGGCACCCGTGCCCGCTGCGGCCAAGCCCTTGGTCAGCGCAGCCACACCGCCAGCGCCTGCTCCGACCGGCCGTGGCCAGGGCCAGTTGCGCCTGGCCAGCGGCACGCAACCCTGCGTAATCAAGGCGCTGAGCCTGAAAGAAGCCCTGCTGGTAGTGCGCCGCAGCGCGGCGTTGCCGCAGGTGCTGGAGGGGGCTGTGCTGGACCTGGAACAAGGTGAGAGCGCCGAAGTCGCGCGTTTGAACGGCTACCTGCATGCCGTTGCTGCCTTGGAGCCCAAACCCGACAGCGACTGGCTGCAATTGACGTTCAAGTTCGTCGATCAGGATGCCCAGAAGCTCGATTACCTGTCGCGGCTGATTGCCCGCGGGACTGCGCAGAAGCACTTCACCCCAGGCGCCTGAGTATCGGCTACTGGCCTCATCGCCGGCAAGCCAGCTCCCACAGGATGCGCACGGCCTGAGGCTGGCGCTGTACCTGTGGGAGCTGGCTTGCCGGCGATGAGGCCAGGCCTGCGGTCGCCATCCGACCAACTGCAATACCCACCACAGAACCCGCTGCTAGGCTTCGACAAATCAAAACTGTCAAAAAGCCACTATCATGCCCACGCGCCTGCTGCTGTTCTGTGCATTGCTCATGGTCTCGGCGTCGAGCCTGGGTGTGACCCTCTACAAGATCACTGACGATTACGGTGTGGTCTCCTATTCCGACCGGCCAGGCCCTGGCGCCAAGCCCTTGGTGCTGCGCGACCCTATGGTCGAAACGCTGGAGGGCCAGGTGCTGCTGAACGCCAAGGTCTTCGACGGTGGCGTGGGTTTTTCGGCACGCAACGAGCTGCATGTACCCGTTGAGGTCGAGTTGCGATTGGACAACCTGGTGAACGCACAAGGCGGCGATGCCCCGCGTATCGTGCGTCGGTTGCTGCCGCCGCGTACCACGCAAATGCTCAGCGTGCTCCGGGGGCGGCCCGGGCTGCTGCTGAACTACCGTTCGACCTTGCTGCAGGCCATGGGTGACCCGGGTATGCGCCCCCAAGGCTTCCGTTATGCGTTCCCATGGGTTGGCGGGCCGTTTCGCGTCACCCAGGGGCCTAACGGGCGGGTCAGCCATTTTGGGCCCAAAGGGCGCTACGCCATGGATATCGCCATGCCCGAAGGCACCACCATCATTGCTGCGCGCGAGGGCGTGGTGGTGAAGACAGAGAACAGCCAGAGCGGGCGGGCACCCAACCCTTCGGGCAACTTTGTCAGGATTCTGCACGCCGATGGCACCATGGGCGTGTACCTGCACCTGATGCGTGGTTCGGTGGTGGTGGCAGAGGGGCAGCGGGTGCGCCAGGGGCAGGTGCTGGCGAAGTCGGGCAATACCGGCAACAGCACCGGGCCGCACCTGCATTTTGTGGTGCAGCGCAATGTGGGGTTGGCGCTGGAGTCGATACCTTACCGGTTCGACAAGCCGATCAGCGGGTTGCCGGATTTTACTGCGGGTAACCCTTGAGATTGCCGGGCCTGCTGCGCAGGCCATCGCGACACAAGGCCGCTCCTACAGGAGTACGCAATTCCTGTGTAATCGATGGACTCGCCCCCGCCGAGGCATCACAGTGCCACGGTGGCGTTCAAAGAAGCCAACGGCAGCGAGGGCGAGACCATGAAAAAGCAT
>NZ_JBIVXJ010000015.1:0-156418 GCF_044769185.1 Pseudomonas sp. NPDC090592 | reverse complement strand
AAGGCTGGCAACCATGGCCTGACAGGTGTGGCACGTTGCAACAAATGTGGGAGCGGGCTTGCCCCGCGAAGCGCCGCGCGGGCGGCGCTCGATCTCGAATACACAGAAAATCCTCCGCCATGCACCAGCGGACTCACAATCTTTACCTTTTCTTAACATTTCCACACTTGACCTCAGGCATAGATGATAAGCATTATCATTAACCTTTCGTCGGCCAGGTCCCCCCGTGAGTCAGTCCCGGTTCAACTCTGTCTTCCTCGTCCAGCGCCTTACCCTGCTGCGCACCTTGCAGCGCATGGTCGGCAACCCCAGCACCGCCGAGGACCTGCTGCAGGAAACCTACCTGCGGGTGTCCCGCGCCCTGGGCGAGCGGCCCATCGAGCATATCGAGCCATTCGTGTTCCAGACCGCGCGCAACCTGGCACTGGACCACCTGCGTGCGCGCCGGGTGCAGGCCCGCATGCTGGTCGACGACGTGCCCGACGAAGTGCTGCACAGCGTGGCCGCCCCCGCCACCAGCAGCGAGGATGCCGCCCATGCCGAGCAGTTGCTCAAGCACCTCAGCGTCAGCCTCAACCAGCTGAGCGAACGCCAGCAGCGCATCTTCATCCTCAGCCGCCTGCATGGCGCCACCTATCTGGAAATTGCCGAGCAACTGAAGGTTTCAGCCAGCACGGTACAGAAGGAGCTGAAACTGATCATGGCGATCTGCATGGGTGTCGCCGACCGCCTCAAGTGAGCCGACCGCTGCCCGGCGGTTACGCAAAGCCCTTGCCACACCTCGCCTTAGCCTTGATCATTCGCGAAAAACCATTCAAGGACTCACCGTGACTGACAGCCCCGCCCCTCGCCCGTCACCCGCCGGGCCCAACGCCCGTGCTCGTGCCATGGACGAGGCGCTGGACTGGCTGGTGCGCCTGCAATGCGCCAGTGCCGAAGACACCCAGGCCTTTGAAGCCTGGCTCAGCGCCGCGCCGGAAAATGCCGAGGCCTATGTCGAGGCAGAAGCGCTGTGGAACGGTACGCCGCTGCACCAGGTAGCCACGCAGCTGCACCAGCAGCAACGCCGCTCGTGGCGGGGGCGCCTGCGCAGCCACTGGAAACCGTTGGCCACTGCGGCAGTGCTGCTGGTTGGGCTGTTCACTGTCGGTAACCTGCCCATGCGCCTGCAGGCTGACCACCTGACAGTGGTGGGTGAGCGCCAGCGTCTGCAGCTGGATGACGGTGCCAAGGTGCTGCTCAACACCAACTCGGCATTTGCCAGCGACCGTCGCGACGGCCGCCAGGTCGCCCGCCTGCTGCAAGGCGAGGCCTACTTCCAGGTACCCGAGGACGCGTTGCTGCCGCTGGAGGTGGAAGCCGGGCCGCTACGTGCACAGGTGCGTAACACCGACTTTGCCGTGCGCTACCTCGATGGCGAAGCCCAGCTGCGAGTGCAACGCGGTGATGTCGACCTGCAGGGCGCGCGCGACCAGCGCATCCGCCTGAGTGCCGGTGACAGCATCAGTGTCGGCCCGCAGGGCTTCAGCCAGCGCCAGCGCCCCGACATGCACAAGGACCTGGCCTGGGTCGACGGCCGCCTGGTCTTCGAGAACTGCCCGTTGAGCCAGGTGCTGGCCGAAGTGCGGCGCTACTACCCCGGCTGGATCATCAACCGCAATGCGCAACTGGAAGACGTTGCCGTCACCGGCAACTACCGCCTCGACCAACCGCTGGAAACCCTGCGCGCGCTGGCCCACATCACCTCGGCCCAGTTGCACGAGTACCCGGCGCTGGTCATCCTGAACTGACCCGGAAATTATTTTTACGCGATCGCGCTACCCCGCCCGTCTCGTTATAGCCAATGCAACTGATTCTTGTTTGAAAACGAGAACAGCCATCACCTATAACAACCCGCGCGTCTGGGAGCGCTTCCGATGTCCACTGGTCCTACCCGCTCGTCTACCCTTCCCCGTCTGTCCCTGTTGACCTTGGCCCTGCTCGCCAGCGGCGCCTGCAGCCTGCCTGCGCTGGCCGCCGAACCGGCCCAGGCCAGCAGCCCGCGCATGGGTGACTACCGCTTCAGCATCAGCCAGCAGCCACTGGTGTCGGCAATCAATGCCTTCAGCCAGGTCACCGGTTGGCAAGTCGGCTTCAGCGCCGAGCTGGCCGATGGCGTGGCTTCGCCGGGTGTACAAGGCTCACTGGCACCAGAAGCGGCACTCAAGCGCCTGCTGCACGGCACTGGCCTGGGTTTCCGCAAGATCAGCAACGGCAACGTGGTACTTGAGCGCCAGGCCAGCGGCAACGTGGTGGCCCTGCAGCAGGTGACCGTCAGCGCCACCCGTAGCGCCCAGGACGTCAGCCAGGTGCCGAGCACCGTCAGCGTGCAGACCCGCGAGCAACTGGACCGGCAGAACGTCAACAACATCCAGGACCTGGTGCGCTACGAGCCAGGCGTGTCGGTATCCGGCACCGGCCAGCGCAGCGGCCTGAACGGCTACAACATCCGCGGCATCGATGGCGAGCGGATCCTCACCCAGGTCGACGGCGTGTCGATCCCCGACAGTTTCTTCTACGGCCCCTATGCGCAAACCCAGCGCAACTATGTCGACCCGGAAATCGTCAAACGCGTCGAAATCCTTCGCGGCCCGGCCTCGGTGCTGTACGGCAGCAACGCCATCGGCGGCGCGGTGAGCTACTTCACCCTCGACCCGGACGACATCATCAAGCCCGGCAAGGACGTCGGCGCACGGCTGAAGACCGGCTATAGCTCGGCTGACGAAAGCTGGCTGAACTCCGCTACCGTCGCTGGTCGCGAGGGCGACTTCGATGGCCTGCTGCACCTCAGCCAGCGCAACGGCCACGAGACCGAAACCCATGGCAACCACAGTGGCGACGGCCTGTCGCGCACCGAAGCCAACCCGATGGACGTGCGCACCACCAACGTGCTGGCCAAGCTGGGCTGGAACTACGCCGACGACGCGCGCCTGGGCTTCACCTACGAGCGCTACAAGGACGACCGTGACCAGAACATCCTCAGCGCAGTAGGTGGGCCGTTCATACCTGGCTTTGGTGGCATGGGTTACTACAAGGCACGCAGCGGTAACGACACCATTACCCGCGAGCGCTTTGGCATCAACCATGAGTTCGGCCTGGATTCGCTGGTTGCCGACCACGTGAAGTGGAGCCTCAACTACCAGATCGCCAAGACCGACCAGCATACCGAAGAAGTCTACGCACCACCGGGTCGCCAGGTGCTGCGTACCCGCGACACCACCTACAAGGACCGCCAGTGGGTATTCGACGCCCAGCTGGACAAGGCCTTCAGCATCGGCGCCACCGACCACCTGCTGACCTACGGCACCACGCTCAAGCACGAGAAGATCACCGGCTCGCGCAGCGGCACCGGTACCTGCCTGGCCGTGGGCTCGGGTTGCTCGGCTGCCGGCGCCGAGCGCCCGGCAGATGGCCAGGTGCTGGTCAGCGACTTCCCGGACCCGACCGTGAACACCTACAGCCTGTTCGTGCAGGATGAAATCCGCTGGAACAACTGGACCTTCATGCCCGGCGCTCGCTACGACTACACGCACATGGAGCCCAAGTTCACCGAGGAATTCCTGCGTGGCCTGGAGTCCAGCGGCACGGCGCCCACCTCGCAGGACGACTCGGACAAGAAGTGGCACCGCGTCTCGCCCAAGTTCGGCCTGGCCTACGCCTTCAACGACAACTACACCTGGTATGGCCAGTACGCAGAAGGTTTCCGCACGCCGACGGCCAAGTCCATGTACGGCAAATTCGTCAATATCGACCAAGGCTACCGCGTCGAAGGCAACCCGGGCCTGGAGCCCGAGAAGAGCAAAAGCTACGAAACCGGCCTGCGCGGCAACTTCGACGCTGGCAACTTCGATGTGGCGGTGTATTACAACAAGTACCGCGACTTCATCGACGAAGACGCCGTGCAGGGCGCCAACCTGGAACAGACCTTCCAGGCCAACAACATCAAGCACGCCACCATCAAGGGCGCCGAGGTCAAAGGCCGCCTGAACCTCGACCACTTCGGTGCGCCGCAGGGCCTGTACACCCAGGGCTCGATTGCCTACACCTATGGCCGCAACGACGATACTGGCGAGCCCCTGAACACCGTCAACCCGCTGAAGGGCGTGTTCGGCCTGGGTTACGAACAACAGAACTACGGTGGCCTGCTGAGCTGGACACTGGTCAAGCGCAAGACCCGTGTCGACGACAGCACCTTCTACTCGCCGGACGGCTCGACCTCGAAGTTCCGCACCCCGGGCTACGGCGTGCTGGACCTGACCGGCTACTACAAGGTCACCGACGACGTCACCATCAACGCCGGCCTGTACAACCTCACCGACAAGAAGTACTGGCAGTGGGATTCGGTGCGCAGCTACGACGGCCAGGGTGAAGCGGCTGTGACCCAGCCGGCCAACATCGACCGCCTGAGCATGCCGGGGCGTAACTTCGGTATCAATGTGGTGTGGGATATCTGATCCCACTGCATCGTACTGGCCTCTTCGCGGGCACGCCCGCTCCCACAGGTATTGCGCAGGTCTTGAGGCCTGCGGTTTCCCTGTGGGAGCGGGCGTGCCCGCGAAGAGGCCGGTACAAACAACACTAAAACCCGGTTTTTTTACTGTCCCGCCCCCGCTGTTTCGTCTTGTATCTAGACGCCCCTTTTTCCAAGGACTGCCCCATGACCGACCGCCCAGCCCTGCGCTCCCAGCGCCTGAACCAGATCACCCACGCCCCGCACGCCGAGCTGGATGCCCTGGTCAAATCGCACAAGCCGTTCGACAGCCGCGAAAGCTTCGCCCGCTTCGTCGTAGCCCAGTACCTGTTCCAGTCCGAACTGCAAGCGCTGTACAACGACCCGCAACTGATCGCCATCGTCCCCGACCTGGCCGAGCGCTGCCGTGCCGACCAGGCCCGCCTGGACCTTGCCGACCTCGACACCGAAGTACCCGCTGCCGTGCCTGGCGCCTTGGGCAAACCAGGGCTGGGCGAGGCAATGGGCTGGATCTTCGTCTCCGAAGGCTCCAAACTGGGCGCTGCGTTTCTGATCAAGCGTGCCGTGGCCCTGGAACTGTCCGACAGTTTCGGTGCCCGTCATCTGGGCGAGCCGGCCGGTGGCCGTGCCGAAGGCTGGAAGCAATTCACTCGCATCCTCGATGGCCTTGAATTGTCGGCCGAAGAGGACGCCGCCGCCGAGCGCGGTGCAGTTGCCGCCTTCGAGCGTTTCACCGAACTGCTCAAGCATGCCTATGCTGCGGATGCCGCGCTGGCCTGATACGCCGTACCCGGCCACCCTACCGGTGGCCGAACCGCTTTTTGCAGTGAGACCATGACCCGACCTGCCCGCTCGAAGATCGCCCGCCTGTTGTACGGAATCCTGGCTTACGTCAGCCTTGGGGTGGGTTTGGTCGCGATCGTCATTCCTGGTTTGCCGACCACCGAATTCATCCTGCTGGCCGCCTGGGCAGCTACCCGCAGCTCGCCGCGTTTGTCTGCCTGGCTGGAGAACCACCGGCTGTTCGGGCCAATCCTGTACAACTGGCGCAACGGCAAGGTGATCCAGCGCCGGGCCAAGGTAAGCGCGACCATCAGCATGCTGCTGTGCGCAGGCCTGATGCTGACCTTCCTGGAACACCACTGGCCGGTGTTCCTGGCCATCGCCGGCATGACCCTGGGCAACCTGTGGATCTGGTCACGCCCGGAACACGCCTGCCCAGCCCCGTCACAAGCTCAACAGCCCTGAATACAAGGCGTAGGCCGCCAAGGCAGCGCCCGCCAGCACGGCAGCGAAAATCAGCTTTTCCCAGGTGGTGAACAACACCTGCCCCTGCTCGCGCCTGGCCCTGGCGAACAGGATCACGCCCGGTGCGTACAACAGCGCCGAAAGCAGCAAGTACTTCAGCCCCCCCGCGTACAGCAGCCACACGGCATACAGCAAGGCCACCAGCGCCACCAGCAAGTCCTTGCGCCGCAACCCCGGCTGCCCGGCATAGGTTTCTGCACGCGCCGCCAACAGCACGGCATAGGCCGCCGACCACAGGTACGGCACCAGGATCATCGACGAAGCCAGGTAGATCAGGCTGGTGTAGGTGCCGGCCGAGAACAGCGTAATCAGCAAAAAGCCCTGGATCATGCAGTTGGTCAGCCAAAGGGCATTGGCCGGCACATGGTTGGCGTTTTCCTTGGCCAGGAAACGCGGCATGGTCTTGTCCCGCGCCGTGGCGAAAAGGATTTCAGCACACAGCAGCGCCCATGACAGCAAGGCCCCCAACAGCGATACCGCCAGGCCAAGGCTGATCAGCAAGGCCCCCCAAGGGCCGACGATATGCTCCAGCACCGAGGCCAGCGACGGGTTCTGCAACCCGGCCAGTTCCGGCTGGGTCATGATGCCCAGCGACAGCACGTTGACCAGCACCAGCAGCGCCAGTACACCGAGAAAACCGATGACCGTGGCCTTGCCCACGTCCGAACGCCGCTCAGCGCGCCCGGAGTACACGCTGGCGCCCTCGATGCCGATGAACACGAACACGGTCACCAGCATCATGTTGCGGACCTGCTCCAGTACGCTGCCGAACTTGGGGTTGCTCAAACCCCAGATGTCACGGGTGAAGATATCGGCCCGAAAGGCGAACGCCGCAATCACCACGAACATCAGCAACGGCACCACCTTGGCCACGGTGGTCACCTGGTTGATGAACGCGGCTTCCTTGATACCGCGCAGCACCAGAAAATGCACCGACCACAACAGCAGCGAGGCACAGCCGATGGCGACCGGCGTGTTGCCTTCGCCGAACACTGGAAAGTAGAAACCCAGGGTACTGAACAGCAGCACGAAATAACCGACGTTGCCCAGCCAGGCACTGATCCAGTAGCCCCAGGCCGAAGAAAAGCCCATGTAGTCGCCAAACCCGGCCTTGGCGTAGGCATACACCCCCGAATCCAGCTCCGGCTTGCGGTTGGCCAGAGTCTGGAACACGAAAGCCAGCGCCAGCATGCCGACGGCGGTAATGCCCCAGCCAATCAGCACTGCACCCACATCGGCACGCGCCGCCATGTTCTGCGGCAGCGAGAAAATCCCACCACCAATCATCGAGCCGACCACCAGCGCGATCAGCGCGCCCAGGCGCAGCTTCTGTCCCGGTTCGCTCATGCAACCCCCGTTTTTTCGCGCTGTCATTACGCTGAAACAGCCCTGCGGGCCATATAAATGTTGTTACTTATAATGGAACAAGCCATTCAAGCTATAGCACTCATAACTGCTTTGTCTATGCAACAATCCTTATAACGCTAGCAGCTGACCAGCAACTGGAAAAGTTCCCGTTAAAACTGGAAATTCTTGTGAAAAATTTGCGAAAGCGGCAAAAGCGGCTAGCTTCAAGCATCGCAGGCTGAACAGAGCGTTTGCTCTAGAAAGACATGGAGGTGCCAGCGCGCAAGGCCTGCAGCTTAAGCTGTCGGCACTCTCCAGGAGCACCGTGAAGGAAATTTCCTACCTTCACGTCGCCTTAAACTGACACAAGTCAGGTTATGGCAGAGGCGTCAGATTTATTCTTACGTCAACTTTCTCCTGGCAGGAGTTGTTAAATGTCTGATTCATCCGGAAAACTAAAGCTCGGCGCGTTAGTTGCACTTGTCGTCGGCTCGATGATTGGTGGCGGGATCTTCTCGCTGCCACAAAACATGGCCGCCAGTGCTGGGGTTGGTGCCGTGCTGATCGGCTGGGGTATCACCGCCGTCGGCATGTTGACCCTGGCCTTCGTGTTCCAGACCCTGGCCAACCGCAAGCCTGACCTGGATGGCGGGGTGTATGCCTACGCCAAGGCCGGTTTTGGCGACTACATGGGCTTTTCTTCGGCCTGGGGCTACTGGATCAGTGCCTGGCTGGGCAACGTCGGCTACTTCGTGCTGCTGTTCAGCACCCTGGGCTACTTCTTCCCGATCTTCGGTGAAGGCAACACGCCGGCCGCCATCATTGGCGCGTCGATCCTGTTGTGGGCGGTGCACTTCCTGGTGCTGCGCGGCATCAAGGAAGCGGCATTCATCAACCTGGTCACCACCGTGGCCAAAGTGGTGCCGTTGGTGCTGTTCGCGCTGATCTGCCTGTTCGCCTTCAGGCTCGACATCTTCACCGCCGACATCTGGGCCGTAGGTACACCAGAGCTGGGCAGTGTGATGAACCAGGTGCGCAACATGATGCTGGTCACCGTATGGGTGTTCATCGGCATCGAGGGCGCGAGCATCTTCTCGTCCCGGGCGGAAAAACGCTCTGACGTGGGCAAGGCCACGGTCATAGGCTTTGTTACCGTGCTGCTGTTCCTGGTGCTGGTCAACGTGCTGTCGCTGGGCATCATGACCCAACCGGAACTGGCCAAGCTGCAGAACCCGTCGATGGCCGCGGTGCTGGAGCATGTGGTCGGCCACTGGGGCGCGGTGCTGATCAGCGTCGGCCTGATCATCTCGCTGCTGGGGGCCCTGCTGTCGTGGGTGCTGCTGTGCGCCGAGATCATGTTCGCCGCTGCCAAGGACCACACCATGCCGGAGTTCCTGCGCCGCGAAAACGCCAACCAGGTACCGGCCAACGCCCTGTGGCTGACCAACGCCATGGTGCAGATCTTCCTGGTGATCACGCTGTTTTCCAACAGCACCTACCTGTCGCTGATCTACCTCGCCACCTCGATGATCCTGGTGCCTTACCTGTGGTCGGCGGCCTACGCCTTCCTGCTGGCACTGCGCAGCGAAACCTACGAACAGGCCCTGGCCGAGCGCAAGAAAGACCTGATCATCGGTGGTATCGCCCTGTTGTACGCCATCTGGCTGCTGTACGCCGGCGGCGTGAAATACCTGCTGCTCTCGGCCCTGCTCTACGCGCCTGGCGCCATCCTGTTCGCCAAGGCCAAGCGTGAGGTAGGCCAACCTGTCTTCACCAACGTGGAAAAACTGATCTTCGCAGCCGTGGTCATCGGCGCCCTGGTGGCAGCCTTCGGCCTGTACGACGGCTTCCTGACCCTTTGACCCACGTCTTCGTTCAATTGGAGGAATGAAACCATGTCCGCTGAAAAACAGAAGTACGGTGTCCACTCCGAAGCCGGCAAACTGCGCAAAGTGATGGTTTGTGCCCCGGGCCTGGCGCACAAGCGCCTGACGCCGAGCAACTGCGACGAATTGCTGTTCGACGATGTGATCTGGGTCGACCAGGCCAAGCGTGACCACTTCGACTTCGTCACCAAGATGCGCGAACGCGGCGTGGATGTGCTGGAAATGCACAACCTGCTGACCGACATCGTCCAGCAACCCGAAGCCCTGAAGTGGATTCTCGACCGCAAGATCACCGATGACACCGTCGGCGTGGGCCTGAACAACGAAGTGCGCAGCTGGCTCGAAGGCCTTGACCCCCGCCACCTGGCCGAGTTCCTGATCGGTGGCGTGGCTGGCCAGGACCTGCCACAGAGCGAAGGCGCCGATGTGGTCAAGATGTACAACGACTACCTGGGCCACTCCAGCTTCATCCTGCCGCCACTGCCTAACACCCAGTTCACCCGCGATACCACCTGCTGGATCTACGGTGGCGTGACGCTGAACCCGATGTACTGGCCGGCGCGTCGCCAGGAAACCCTGCTGACCACCGCCATCTACAAGTTCCACAAGGAGTTCACCAATGCCGACTTCGAAGTCTGGTACGGCGACCCGGACAAGGAGCACGGCCAGTCCACCCTCGAAGGCGGGGACGTGATGCCGATCGGCAACGGCATCGTGCTGATCGGCATGGGCGAGCGTACCTCGCGCCAGGCCATCGGCCAGCTGGCACGCAACCTGTTCGCCAAGGGCGCGGTCAAGGAAGTCATCGTCGCCGGCCTGCCGAAGTCCCGTGCGGCCATGCACCTGGACACCGTGTTCAGCTTCTGCGACCGCGACCTGGTCACGGTATTCCCGGAGGTGGTCAACGAAATCGTGCCGTTCATCATCCGCCCGGACGAGAAAAAGCCCTACGGCATGGACGTGCGCCGCATCAACAAGTCGTTCATCGAGGTGGTCGGCGAGCAACTGGGCGTCAAGCTGCGCGTGGTCGAGACCGGCGGCAACAGCTTCGCCGCCGAACGCGAACAGTGGGATGACGGCAACAACGTGGTGGCCATTGAGCCAGGCGTGGTCATCGGCTACGACCGCAACACCTACACCAACACCCTGCTACGCAAGGCCGGCATCGAAGTCATCACCATCAGCGCTGGCGAACTGGGCCGGGGCCGTGGCGGCGGCCACTGCATGACCTGCCCGATCGTGCGCGACCCGATCGATTACTAACGCCCATCACCCCCGGCCGCCCTCACAAAGCGGCGGCCGGTGCGTTCACCAAACTCAAGGAGAAATGTCATGGCGTTCAACATCCATAACCGCAACCTGCTCAGCCTCGAACACCACACCACGCGCGAGTTGCGCTACCTGCTGGACCTGTCCCGCGACCTGAAACGCGCCAAGTACACCGGCACCGAGCAGCAGCACCTGAAGGGCAACAACATCGCCCTGATCTTTGAAAAAACCTCCACACGTACCCGTTGCGCCTTCGAAGTGGCTGCCTACGACCAGGGCGCCAATGTCACCTACATCGACCCGAACTCTTCGCAAATCGGCCACAAAGAGAGCATGAAGGACACCGCCCGCGTGCTCGGGCGCATGTACGACGCCATCGAGTACCGTGGTTTCAAGCAGGAAATCGTCGAAGAGCTGGCCAAGTTCGCTGGCGTGCCGGTGTTCAACGGCCTGACCGATGAGTACCACCCAACCCAGATGATCGCCGACGTGCTGACCATGCGTGAGCACAGCGACAAACCGCTGCACGACATCAGCTACGCCTACCTGGGCGACGCGCGCAACAACATGGGTAACTCGCTGCTGCTGATTGGCGCCAAGCTCGGCATGGACGTACGTATCGCCGCGCCCAAGGCACTGTGGCCACATGACGACCTGGTCGACCGTTGCAAGAAGTACGCAGAGGAAAGCGGCGCCCGCATCACCCTCACCGAAGACCCGAAAGCGGCGGTCAAGGGTGTGGACTTCGTGCACACCGACGTGTGGGTCTCGATGGGCGAGCCAATCGAAGCCTGGGGTGAGCGCATCAAGCAGCTCAAGCCTTACCAAGTGAATGCCGAGCTGATGAAGTCCACCGGCAACCCACGCACCAAGTTCATGCACTGCCTGCCGGCGTTCCACAACTCCGAGACCAAGGTAGGCAAGCAGATCGCCGAACAGTACCCGGACCTGGCCAACGGCATCGAAGTGACTGACGACGTGTTCGAGTCGCCGGCCTGCATCGCCTTCGAGCAGGCGGAAAACCGCATGCACACGATCAAGGCGATCCTGGTATCGACCCTGGCTGACCTGTAAGCAGCTCCCGCTACCGCCGAGACCTGCACGGTACCTGTGGGAGCGGGCGTGCCCGCGAAGGCACCAGCCGCATCATCGATGATGCCTGGTCTGGCCCCTTCGCGGGCACGCCCGCTCCCACAGGGAACCCAGCAGCCTTCTGCGCTGCGGCAGTTCATTCCTCTTTCGTTAAAGGACATTCCCCATGCGTATCGTTGTTGCATTGGGCGGCAACGCCCTGCTGCGTCGCGGCGAGCCCATGACCGCTGACAACCAGCGCGCCAATATCCGCACCGCCACCGAGCAAATCGCCAAAATCCATCCTGGCAACGAACTGGTCATCGCCCACGGCAACGGCCCGCAGGTTGGCCTGCTGTCGCTCCAGGCGCTGTCCTACAAGCCCGACGAGGCCTACCCGCTGGACGTGCTGGGTGCCGAAACCGAGGGCATGATCGGTTACATGATCGAGCAGGAACTGGGCAACCTGCTGGCCTTCGAGGTGCCGTTCGCCACCCTGCTGACCCAGGTGGAAGTGGACGCCAACGACCCCGCCTTCAAGGACCCGACCAAGTTCATCGGCCCGGTCTACAGCAAGGAAGAAGCAG
The DNA here is from genome assembly GCF_044769185.1 of Pseudomonas sp. NPDC090592. Lineage (NCBI taxonomy): Bacteria > Pseudomonadati > Pseudomonadota > Gammaproteobacteria > Pseudomonadales > Pseudomonadaceae > Pseudomonas > Pseudomonas sp. NPDC090592. The sequence goes on along the minus strand of NZ_JBIVXJ010000015.1, from coordinate 144,440 downwards.
AGCGCCTGGCCAAGGAAAAGGGCTGGGTGGTCAAGGCAGATGGCGACAAATATCGCCGCGTGGTGGCCAGCCCCAAACCCAAGCGTATTTTTGAAATCCGCCCGATCAAGTGGCTGCTGGAAAAGCAAAGCATCGTGATTTGCGCGGGCGGCGGCGGCATCCCCACCATGTACGATGAAAACCGCAAGCTCAAGGGCATCGAAGCGGTGATCGACAAGGATCTGTGCTCGGCACTGCTGGCAGAACAATTGGAAGCCGACCTTCTGATTATCGCCACCGACGTCGATGCAGCCTACATTGACTGGGGCAAGCCTACCCAGAAAGCCATTGCCCAGGCCCATCCCGACGAACTCGAACGCCTGGGCTTTGCCGCCGGTTCCATGGGGCCGAAGGTGCAGGCTGCCAGTGACTTTGCCCGCAGCACCGGCAAGGTGGCGGTGATCAGTTCATTGGAAAACATTGAAGACATCGTCAAAGGCACTGCCGGTACCCGTGTTTCCACCGCGAAGCCGGGGATCAGCTACCGTTGAATGCAGTCGGCGGGCCTTCGGTGCCCGCCATTTTCGACCTTCCAAAGGAGCTAGCCATGGCCCAGTACCACCCCGGTCATGTACACATCGAGCGCACTGCGCTGAACCCGGCAGACCACAGCTACGACCTGAGCATCGAATACGAGGCAGTGTCGGACCCCACGGAAGGCAGAGGCATTCAGTTCCACATGCATGGCAGCATCGAAGGCAAGGTGGTAGAAGAAAAGTTCTTCCTGCCCAAAGACCAGGTACTGCCCAGTTTTCTCATGCTGCTGACCCGCAAGGCCCAGTCGTATCTGGTGACACCGAAGAAATTCGAGAACCTGAGTTCGCCGCACAAGCTTTATGACTATATGTTCGCGGACATTCGCGAAAAGCTTGATGTGAAGTCGGGCGATCCGATCAAGCCTGAGCATCTGGAATAGCTCCAGAATTTTGGGGCTGCTTTGCAGCCCATCGCGACACAAGGCCGCTCCTACAGGGGTACGCGTTCCCTTGTAGGAGCGGCCTTGTGTCGCGATAGGGCCGCAAAGCGGCCCCGGCGATGTTGAGGCATACTACCGCCCTCCCCGGCCACCACTTCACCGTCCCCCATGCGCATCCACGTCAGCTTCATCGACCGCGTCGGCATCACCCAGGAAGTCCTTGCCCTGCTCGGTGCCCGCAACCTCAACCTGGACGCCGTGGAGATGGTCCCGCCGAACGTCTACATCGACGCCCCCACCCTCAGCCCCGCCGTTCTCGAAGAACTGCACGACGCACTGTTCGAAGTACACGGTGTGCAATCGGTGGACGTGGTCGACATCCTCCCCGGCCAACGCCGCCACCTGCAACTCGATGCCCTGCTGGCCGCCATGAGCGACCCGGTACTGGCGGTGGACAGCGCAGGCATGGTGCTGCTGGCCAACCCGGCATTGATCGGCCTGTGCGGTCGCGAATCTGCCGGGCGTTCGGTGGGTGACCTGTTCGGCGACCCGGCGCTGCTGCAAGCCCTGCTGGACAACAACTTCCACCTGCCCATGCGCGAGATGCAGCTCAACGGCCAGAGCCTGCTGCTGGACGCCATGCCGATCACCAACGCCGGTGGCCTGCTTACCCTGTACCCGCCTTCGCGCATGGGTGAACGCCTGTCCGCCCTGCACCATGACCACGCCGAAGGCTTCGATGCCCTGCTTGGTGAATCGCCGGCCATCCGTACCCTCAAGGCCCGCGCCTTGCGCGTGGCAGCACTCGATGCGCCGCTGCTGGTGCATGGGGAAACCGGCACTGGCAAAGAGCTGGTAGCCCGCGCCTGCCACGCCATCAGCAGCCGCCACGCCGCTCCGTTCCTGGCCCTGAACTGCGCCGCACTGCCCGAAAGCCTGGCCGAGAGCGAGCTGTTCGGCTACGCCCCCGGCGCCTTCACCGGCGCGCAACGGGGCGGCAAGCCCGGGCTGATGGAACTGGCCAACCAGGGCACGGTGTTCCTTGATGAGATTGGCGAGATGTCGCCGTACTTGCAGGCCAAGCTACTGCGTTTTCTCAGCGATGGCAGTTTCCGCCGGGTGGGGGGTGACCGTGAAGTAAAGGTGGATGTACGCATCATCAGCGCCACCCACCGCGACCTGGAGCGCATGGTCGCCGAAGGCACCTTCCGCGAAGACCTGTTCTACCGCCTCAACGTGCTCAACCTGCAGGTGCCGCCGCTGCGCGACCGGGGCCAGGATATCCTGATGCTGGCGCACTTCTTCATGCAGCAAGCCTGCACGCAGATCCAGCGCCCGCCCTGCCGGCTGACCCCGGCCACCCACTCGGCACTCCTGGCCAACCCCTGGCCGGGCAACGTGCGCCAATTGCAGAACGTGATTTTCCGCGCTGCAGCCATCTGCGAAAGCAACCTGGTGGACATCGGTGACCTGGACATCGCAGGCACCTCGGTGGCGCGTGGCCAGGATGGTGAAGTAGCAAGTCTTGAACAAGCAGTAGGTGACTTCGAGCGCGAACTGTTGCAACGGCTGTATGCCAGTTACCCATCGACACGGCAACTGGCCGGGCGCTTGCAAACTTCACATACCGCTATTGCCCTGCGCCTGCGTAAATATGGAATACCCGGGAAACTTTGACACATGTCGTCAAAACCCACAGTTCATTCAGACTTTTCCTAGCCGCTTGGCCGCAATTGACTGGAAGGCTCGCCGTAGAATGGTGACATCGTAATTTCGCATGTCACCTTGAACGAAGAGTACCTTGATGTTTGAACTCGATTTTTACGGGACACTTGTAGCCGCCTCTTTAGTACTGCTACTGGGGCGCGGACTGGTCGCACGCATTAATTTTTTGCGTGTTTACAATATCCCGGAACCTGTTGCAGGCGGGTTGGTCGTTGCCTTGACACTCCTGGCACTGCGCAGTTTCGATATACACGTCCAGTTTGATACCTCGTTGCAGGCACCGTTGATGCTGGCATTCTTCGCCACCATCGGTTTGAGTGCAGACTTCGCCAGCCTGAAAAAGGGCGGCCGCGTGGTCGCGGTGTTTCTGCTGGTGGTTACAGGCTTGCTGGTGGTTCAGAACGGCATGGGCATCGGCCTTGCTAAAGCATTGGGGCTCGACCCGCTGATGGGCCTGCTGGCTGGCTCCATCACCCTGTCGGGTGGCCACGGTACAGGCGCAGCCTGGAGCACGACGTTCACCGAGAAGTTTGGCCTGGCATCGGCCTCCGAACTGGCAATGGCCTCGGCCACTTTCGGCTTGGTGCTGGGGGGCCTGATTGGCGGCCCGGTCGCCCGGCTGCTGATCAAGCGGGTCAAGATATCGGGAATCAAAGAAGCAACTCCACAACTACCAAAAGGCTTTGAACAGCCGGAAAAAGAACGCCTGATCACCTCGTTTTCATTCATCGAAACCTTGGCGCTGATTGCCGTCAGTTTGCTGGCTGGCACATTACTTAACGCCTTCCTGAAAGGGACGGCACTCGAACTACCGACGTTCGTTTGTGTACTCTTCGTGGGCGTATTGTTGCGCAACGGGCTTTCAGCGCTGGGCTTTTACCAGGTATTCGAACGGGAAGTATCCGTGCTGGGCAATGTGAGTTTGTCGTTGTTCCTGGCGATTGCCTTGATGTCACTCAAACTGTGGGACCTGGCAGCACTGGCCTTGCCGTTCTTCATACTGCTGGCTGCACAGACATTGGTCATGGCACTGTTTGCGATCTTCGTGACATTCCGGGTCATGGGCCGCAACTATGATGCGGCGGTGCTGGCGGCGGGGCACTGTGGCTTCGGCTTGGGTGCAACTCCCACGGCGATTGCCAACATGCAGGCGGTGACCCAACGTTACGGCGCCTCGCACATCGCCTTTCTGGTGGTGCCGATGGTAGGGGCGTTCTTCATCGACATCATCAACGTGATCGTGATCAAACTGTACCTGGCATTGCCGCTGTTCATCACTGGCTAAACCACCGGCCATTCCCGGGCATGGCTAGCCCGGGAATGGCGCATGCCTGGGTTCAGGGACGAACCGCTGTCACCTCGATCTCGACACGCCAGGCAGGGTCGGCCAGGCCGGCAATCTGGAACGCCGAGCGTGCAGGAAGCACTGGCTGCTTGGCGGCTGGCCCGAAGAATTGGGTATAGCCGGCCATGAAGCCGTCAAAGTCCATTTTCCCGCCGTTCTCCGGCCCGCCCACCAGGAACACCTGCATCTTCACCACGTCGGCAAGACCAAGGCCCAGTTCTTTCAGCTGCTGCTGAATGTTGCCAAGCACACTGATGGTTTGTGCCTTGGTATCACCGTAGGCTTGCAGCGAGCCCTTGGGTGCATCAGGGTGAATAACCGACGGCACAGAACCACTCAGGTACACAACCGCCTTGCCGGCAGGCACCTCTACAGCCGACGAAATAGGGAAACTACCTGCGCCATGGCGCACGATTTCTTGTGCATGAACGCCACCGGCACCTGCGAGTGCCACGGCCATTGCTGCGGTCGTTAAAGCAACTTTCATTCTGTACTCCTGATGATTACCAAAAATGTGCACGCATCGACGACGCGCGCACGGGTCATTCCATTGCGCCTGGTGTACTTAGAACCGATACAGGCTGAAGGGTTTGGGGTCTAGCACCGGCGCCTTGCCAAGCAGCAAGTCCGCCGACAATTCGGACGACACGGGGCTTTCGGTCATCCCCCAACCGGTTGCAGTGTTGAGGACCAGCCCCGGGTACTCATTGACCTGCGAAATGATGGGGTTTTCGTCGGGTGCGATGGCCATGGCACCGCTCCACTGATCGATCAGTTTCGCATCGCTGAAGGCGGGGAACTCGACCTTGAGCTTTTCCAGTGAGGCATTCAGTTCCGGCAGGTCCGGGGCTGCGGTCATCAGCCGGTTTTTCTCGAAAGGCGAAACCTCGTCCAGCTTCCAGTGCGTTGGCTGAATGAACGAATCGATCAGTTGCTTGTTGAGTGAGATGTGCACCGGGAAGTCGGGGATGGCCAGCAATGGCAAGTACTTGTAGCCATACATGAACGACTCTTTGACGACCGGGGCAACGACGACGCGTGGCGAGGTGGCGTATGTGCCGTCAGCCTGCTCGCGGAAGTAGATATTCCCCGGCAATGCCACGTTGCCCCCAGGTGCACGGGGTGCCGCGCTGATGATTTGCTGGGACTGGTAGGCGGGCAAGGTAGGCACATCGACGCCCAGGTTCTGCATGAACAGCCGGGACCATGCGCCGCCCGCCACGATCACCCGAGACGCCCTGATGGCGCCCTTTTCCGTCACTACATCGGAGATGGCACCTGCCTGGGTTTCCAGGCCCCTGGCGGCGCAGTGGGTGTAGATCCGTACCCCTATTTTCTTGGCATACTCGGCTATGACGAACGATGCGCGCTCGGCATCCAGGCTACCGGAGTCTTCCTCAAAACCGGCAACCGACCAGCGCGATGACGCACCACGCAGACGCTGTTCGAGTTCACGGCCTTGAATGATTCGCGTCTTGAAAGGAATATCCGCACCAACTTCCCGGGTTTTGACATCGATCCACTTTCTGACGCCTTCCAGGTCTTCTTCATCGAAAGGTACTTCGACCCGACCTTGTGTACGGTAACTTGTATCCACCCCCACTTTGGCATTCATTTCTCGCCAACGTTGCTTGGCAAGATGGTGCAACTGGAATGTCGCATCAGGCATCTTGTAGGTCATGACCTGGCCATAGAACCTGCACGACTGTTCGCCGGCAATCTCACCTTTTTCAACGACAACTACAGAAAGCCCACGCTCGACGAGGTTGATTGCAGTCATCAGCCCCAGAATACCGGCGCCAACGACGACGACATCTGCCTGCCCGGGAAGCGCCCCCGCAGTGCCCTCTACATAGCCAAACCGCGGTTTGCCGGGGATCAACCTGCCTTCGCGGGTCAGCAAGGGGGTTAGAATCCCCGCGGCACCCGCCACCGCCACGACGCCACCGCCAATCATGAATTTACGCCTTGTCATTCCCATGACACTTTCCTTTCCTGGTATTCGGTGTTGGTTGCATGAGCCCAGGCAGCGAGACACATACTTGGCCGAAAGCCGTCTTGGCCAAAGTTGCGTCAGGCTGACGGTTCAAATTGAAGGGCGGCCATTCTGGTGACGCTCCACCGCAGGAAAAATCGCTGAGGGCAAATACTTAGTTCACCCATTTGGAAACTTTCGTGCAGCCGACATAAAAAGTTGATAGAGCGACGCGGAAGTTTCCAAAGTTGCTTCAAGCCCAGGATCTGAATTGCCAATTAACACCACCGACAAGGTCGGTGCAGACCACGCGCATCACGCCGTATCGATTTAAATACAGCGGATTGAAATCGATACACGCCCCTCTCGATGCGCACGCACAAGGGTTTGATCCCGAAACCCTTTTCCCTCGTCAGCTTGCTGTAGCGTTTTCATTCCAGCTGGATGCGCATCGACTCTCAGAAAAATACTAAATTCATGATTTTTAAGGACTTTTTACGATTGGCCGCATTTTTGCTTCGAGAATCCCACCCAAGAGCGCGGAGCCACCGCGCCCAACGCCCTGCTTCCCGAGGATTCCCCATGAGCGAGTTGCGTTTCACTGAAGATCACGAATGGCTGCGCGTCGAAGCCGATGGCCGCGTCACCGTGGGCATCACCGCCTACGCCCAGAACGCCCTTGGCGATGTGGTTTTCGTGCAACTGCCAGAGTTGCAGCAGTATGAGAAAGGCAGCGAAGCGTCCACCGTCGAGTCGGTAAAAGCCGCCAGCGGCGTCTACATGCCCCTGACCGGTGAAGTGGTCGAGGTCAACGCCCAGCTCGAAGACAGCCCGGAACTGGTCAACGAAGACCCGCTGGGCGAAGGCTGGTTCTTCCGCTTCATCCCGGCCGACATGAACGAAGTCAGCGCCCTGCTCGACCAGGACAGCTACGACCGCCTGATCAAAGCCAACGACGACGCCTGAGGAACTCCGACATGACCATCAACCTCAGCACCGCCAACGAATTCATCGCCCGCCACATTGGCCCGCGTTCCGCTGACGAGCAGGCCATGCTCGCTATCCTGGGCTTCGACTCGCTGGAGGCCATGACCGCCGCGGTCATCCCCGACAGCATCAAAGGCACCAGCGTACTGGGCTCGCACGACGGCCAGAGCGAAGCCGACGCGCTCGCCGCGCTCAAGGCCATCGCCGGCAAGAACCAGCTTTTCAAAAGCTACATCGGGCAGGGCTACTACAACACCCACACCCCGGCGCCGATCCTGCGTAACCTGCTGGAAAACCCGGCCTGGTACACCGCCTACACCCCGTACCAGCCGGAGATTTCCCAAGGCCGCCTGGAAGCGCTGCTGAACTTCCAGACCCTGATCAGCGACCTGACCGGTCTGCCGATCGCCAACGCCTCCCTGCTCGACGAAGCCACTGCAGCAGCCGAGGCCATGACCTTCTGCAAGCGCCTGTCGAAGAACAAGGCCAGCCACGCCTTCTTCGCCTCCGTGCACTGCCACCCACAAACGCTCGACGTGCTGCGCACCCGTGCCGAGCCGCTGGGTATCGAGGTTGTAGTGGGCGACGAGCGCGAACTGGGCGATGTCAGCGCTTTCTTCGGCGCCCTGCTGCAATACCCGGCCAGCAACGGTGAAGTGTTCGACTACCGTGAAATGGTGCAGCGCTTCCACGCCGCCAACGCCCTGGTTGCCGTTGCGGCCGACCTGCTGGCCCTGACCCTGCTGACCCCGCCGGGCGAATTCGATGCCGACGTGGCCATCGGCAGCGCCCAGCGCTTCGGCGTGCCACTGGGCTTCGGTGGCCCGCACGCGGCCTACTTCGCCACCCGTGATGCCTTCAAGCGCGATATGCCGGGCCGCCTGGTCGGCGTGTCGATCGACCGCTTTGGCAAGACTGCCCTGCGCCTGGCCATGCAAACCCGCGAGCAGCACATCCGCCGCGAGAAGGCCACCAGCAACATCTGCACCGCCCAGGTGCTGCTGGCGAATATTGCCAGCATGTTCGCCGTGTACCACGGCCCGGCCGGCCTCAAGCGCATTGCCGAACGTACCCATGCCCTGACCGCAATCCTGGCCGCTGGCCTGAAGGCATCGGGCATGCAGGTAGTCGGCGCCAGCGCCTTTGATACCCTGACCCTGGCCACCGGCACTGCCACCGCCGGCCTGCACGACAAGGCTCGCGCCCAGGGTCTCAACCTGCGCCAGGTCGACGCCACCCACCTGGGCCTGTCGCTGGACGAAACCAGCAGCCAGGCAGATGTCGAAGCCCTGTGGCAGCTGTTCGCCGGCGATCAGGCACAACCTGACTTTGCCGCCCTGGCCGCCAGCACAGCCCCGCTGCTGCCAGCCACGCTGCTGCGCCAGTCGGCCATCCTCGAACACCCGGTGTTCAACCGCTACCACAGCGAAACCGAGCTGATGCGCTACCTGCGCCGCCTGGCCGACAAGGACCTGGCGCTGGACCGCAGCATGATCCCGCTGGGCTCGTGCACCATGAAGCTGAACGCCGCCAGCGAAATGATCCCGGTCACCTGGGCCGAGTTCGGCAACCTGCACCCGTTCGCCCCGGCCGAGCAGAGCCAGGGCTACCTGCAGATGACCACCGAGCTGGAAGCGATGCTGTGCGCCGCCACCGGCTATGACGCCGTGTCGCTGCAACCCAACGCCGGCTCCCAGGGCGAGTACGCGGGCCTGTTGGCCATCCGCGCCTACCACCGCAGCCGTGGCGAAAGCCACCGCGACATCTGCCTGATCCCATCGTCGGCCCACGGTACCAACCCGGCCACCGCCAACATGGCTGGCATGCGCGTCGTGGTCACCGCCTGTGATGCTCGCGGCAACGTCGATGTCGAGGACCTGCGCGCCAAGGCTATCGAGCACCGCGAGCGCCTGGCCGCGATCATGATCACCTACCCGTCGACCCACGGTGTGTTCGAGGAGGCGATCGGCGAAATCTGCGCGATCATCCACGACAACGGTGGCCAGGTGTACATCGACGGCGCCAACATGAACGCCATGGTCGGCCTGTGCGCCCCAGGCAAGTTCGGCGGCGACGTGTCCCACCTGAACCTGCACAAGACCTTCTGCATCCCGCACGGCGGTGGCGGCCCGGGTGTCGGCCCGATTGGCGTCAAGTCGCACCTGGCGCCGTTCCTGCCAGGCCATGCCCAGCTGGAAAACACCGAAGGTGCGGTATGCGCCGCGCCGTTCGGCAGCGCCAGCATCCTGCCGATCACCTGGATGTACATCCGCATGATGGGCGGTGCCGGCCTCAAGCGTGCCTCGCAGATGGCGATTCTCAATGCCAACTACATCGCCCGCCGCCTGGAAGAGCACTATCCTGTTCTGTATACCGGCGCAAATGGCCTGGTGGCCCACGAGTGCATTCTCGACCTGCGCCCACTGAAGGACACCAGCGGTATCAGCGTCGACGACGTGGCCAAGCGCCTGATCGACTTCGGCTTCCACGCCCCGACCATGTCCTTCCCGGTGGCCGGTACGCTGATGATCGAACCGACCGAAAGCGAGTCTAAAGAAGAGCTGGACCGCTTCTGCGACGCGATGATCCAGATCCGCGAGGAAATCCGTGCGGTCGAAAGCGGTAGCGTGGACAAGGACGACAACCCGCTGAAGAACGCCCCACACACGGCGGCTGAACTGGTTGGCGAATGGACCCACGGCTACAGCCGCGAGCAGGCGGTTTACCCGCTGCCAAGCCTGGTGGAAGGCAAGTACTGGCCACCGGTCGGCCGGGTTGACAACGTGTTCGGCGACCGCAACCTGGTATGCGCCTGCCCGTCGATCGAGAGCTATCAGGACGCCTGATAGCCCTCTGGCCCGGCACCTGACCTGAGGTGCGGCCCTCTGTGGGAGCGGGCATGCCCGCTCCCACAGGGTTCACCATCCGCCCACTATCCATGGCAGGAGGTCCACCATGTCACTGAGCGTCTTCGACCTGTTCAAGATCGGCATCGGCCCCTCCAGTTCGCACACGGTCGGCCCGATGCGCGCCGCTGCACGCTTCGCCGAAGGGCTGCGCCGTGATGGCCTGCTGACCCGCACCACCAGCGTCAAGGCCGAACTGTACGGCTCGCTGGGCGCCACCGGCAAGGGCCACGGCAGTGACAAGGCCGTGCTGCTGGGCCTGGAAGGTGAACACCCCGACACCGTCGACACCGACATCATCCCCGCCCGCCTGCAAGCCATCCGCGACAGCGGCCGCATCAACCTGTTGGGCGAGCACAGCATCGCGTTCATCGAAAAGCAGCACCTGGCGATGATCCGCAAGCCGCTGGACTACCACCCCAATGGCATGATCTTCCGCGCCTTCGATGACGCCGGCCTGCAGATCCGCAGCCGCGAGTACTACTCGGTGGGCGGCGGTTTCGTGGTGGACGAAGACGCCGCCGGCCACGACCGCATCGTCGAGGACAGCACCGTACTGCCCTACCCGTTCAAGACCGCCAAGGAACTGCTCGGCCACTGCACCACGCAAAACCTGTCGATCAGCCAGGTGATGCTGGCCAACGAGGCCGCCTGGCGCCCAGAGGCACAAACCCGCGCCGGGCTGCTGCGCATCTGGCAGGTGATGCAGGATTGCGTCGAAGCCGGCTGCCAGCATGAAGGCATATTGCCGGGCGGGCTGAAGGTCAAGCGCAGGGCTCCAGCCCTGTACCGCCAGCTGAGTCGCCACCCGGAGGCAAGCTTGCGCGATGCCCTTTCGGTACTCGACTGGGTCAACCTCTACGCCTTGGCGGTGAACGAAGAAAACGCCTACGGCGGGCGCGTGGTCACTGCGCCCACCAACGGCGCGGCAGGCATCGTCCCGGCGGTGTTGCACTACTACATGCGCTTCGTCCCGGGTGCCAGCGATGACGGGGTGGTGCGTTTTCTGCTCACTGCCGCCGCCATCGGCATCCTGTACAAGGAAAATGCCTCCATCTCCGGCGCCGAAGTGGGCTGCCAGGGCGAGGTCGGCGTGGCCTGCTCGATGGCCGCCGGGGCGCTGTGCGAAGTCATGGGCGGTAGCGTGCAGCAGGTGGAAAACGCCGCTGAAATCGGTATGGAACACAACCTGGGCCTGACCTGCGACCCGATCGGCGGGCTGGTCCAGGTGCCCTGCATCGAGCGCAACGCCATGGGCTCGGTGAAGGCGATCAATGCGGTACGCATGGCCTTGCGCGGCGACGGGCAACACTTCGTGTCACTCGACAAGGTCATCCGCACCATGCGCCAGACCGGCGCCGACATGAAAAGCAAATACAAAGAGACCGCCCGTGGCGGCCTGGCCGTCAACATCATCGAATGTTGACCCGACAACAACAGCAAGGAGTCACCGATGTCCGAAACACTGCTCAAGACCCCACTGCACGCCCTGCACCTGGAACTGGGTGCGCGCATGGTGCCGTTCGCCGGCTACGACATGCCCGTGCAGTACCCGCTGGGCGTGCTCAAGGAGCACCTGCATACCCGCGAGCAGGCCGGCCTGTTCGATGTCTCGCACATGGGCCAGATCACCTTGCGCGGTGCCGACGCGGCTAAGGCCCTGGAAAGCCTGGTGCCGGTGGACATCATCGACCTGCCGGCAGGCATGCAACGTTATGCCATGTTCACGAACGACCAAGGCGGCATCCTTGACGACCTCATGGTTGCCAACCTCGGTGATGACACGCTGTTCCTGGTGGTCAACGCCGCCTGCAAGGACCAGGACCTGGCCCACCTGCAGAAACATATTGGCAACCGTTGCGAGGTGCAGCCACTGTTCGAAGAGCGTGCCCTGCTCGCCCTGCAAGGCCCGGCAGCGGTCAAGGTGCTGGAGCGCCTGGCCCCGGAAGTGGCCGGCCTGACCTTCATGCAGTTCCGCCCGGTGAAACTGCTGGGTGAGGACTGCTTCGTCAGCCGCTCGGGCTACACCGGCGAAGACGGCTACGAGATCTCGGTCCCCGCCCACGCCGCCGATGCCCTTGCCCGTCGCCTGCTGGCCGAGCCGGAAGTACAGCCGATCGGCCTGGGTGCTCGCGACTCGCTGCGCCTGGAAGCCGGCCTGTGCCTGTATGGCCACGACATGAACAGCGAAACCACCCCGATTGAAGCCAGCCTGCTGTGGGCGATTTCCAAGGTACGCCGTGCCGATGGCGCACGTGCCGCAGGCTTCCCGGGTGCCGAAGCGATCTTCGCGCACCAGTGTGACGGTGTGGCACGCAAACGTGTCGGCCTGTTGCCGCAAGAGCGTACGCCAGTGCGTGAAGGTGCGGATATTGTCGATGCCCACGATAAACCCGTAGGCAAAGTATGCAGCGGGGGCTTTGGCCCGACACTCGGTGCGCCTGTAGCAATGGGTTATATCGATAGTGAACATGCCACACTCGACACTGCACTTTTTGCCGTCGTGCGCGGCAAGAAGGTTGCCTTGAAAGTCAGCAAAATGCCTTTCGTGGCGCAACGTTACTACCGTGGTTGAAACGGCTTTGTGAAGGTTTAGGGCAGGCCCGTCATATTCGTTTTCGAACCTGCCCAATAACTTTTGAACATGGCGCCAGGCCAGGCGCCATGCCGTTTCCGACAAAGCGGTCGGTTATCGGCAAACGGCCATTTTTCCATACGACCAAGGGCTTGTTTTTCGCTCGGCAGTTGGCGTACATTCAAGGGACTGTGTTTGCATGGGTCGCAACAGTTCGTGACCTGGGCCAGTAGCCGATATTTGCTACAACCCGTTCGACGTCTCTTACTTTCCTGCAACCCAGCCCAGTAATCTTTCGCTTACAAAAAAGTGCGAAAGTAACTGTCATCAAAATTTAAGCTTCATAGGAAATAAGACAATGACTCAGCGTCAGAACGGTACCGTCAAGTGGTTCAATGACGAAAAAGGTTACGGCTTCATCACCCCAGAAAGCGGTGCTGATCTGTTCGTGCACTTCCGCGCTATTGAAGGCAACGGCTTCAAGAGCCTGAAAGAAGGCCAGAAGGTCACCTTCGAAGCAGTCCAGGGCCAGAAAGGCCTGCAGGCTGACAAAGTCCAGGTTCAAGGCTAAGCCGCACCCGACTTCAAAAAGCCCCTGCCAAGTGCAGGGGCTTTTTTTTGCCCGTAGAATAGCGGCTTCGATTTCTGGAGCTGTCCTGCATGACCAAGCCTCTGCTCACACCCCAGGGTGATTTTCCGCCGGTCGGCCTGGGCCGGCGCCTGGCGGCGATGTTCTATGACTTTCTGCTGTGCACGGCGCTGCTGATCGTGACTGCCGGCGCCTACAAGCTGATCCAGATGACGATCATTGGCGAAGCGCGCATGCGCGAGCTGACCGAGGCCGGCGCACTGGATGGCGACCCGTTGCTGTCGACGGTACTGCTGTTTGCCTTGTTCGGCTTCTTTGCCAAATTCTGGACCCACGGTGGGCAGACGCTGGGCATGCAGGTATGGGGCGTGCGGGTGCAGAACGCCGATGGCTCGGCCATCAGCCTGTGGCAGGCGTTGCTGCGCTTCGTGGTGTCGATTGCTTCCTGGCTGTGCCTGGGGCTGGGGTTTTTCTGGGTGTTGATCGACAAGCACAAGCGTGGCTGGCATGACATCTATTCGGAAAGCCAGCTGGTGCGGGTGCCGAAGCTGAAGAAATAAACCAAAGATTTTTGTTGGCGTTGCCGGCCTCTTCGCGGGCTCGCCCGCTCCCACAGGGATCGCACCCACCTTGATGCCTGCGCTGTACCTGTGGGGGCGGGCATGCCCGCGAAGAGGCCGGCACAGGCTGACACCCACAAAAAAGCCGACCCTCAGGTCGGCATTTTTGTGCAGCTCAGGCCACTACCCCGCCCGGCGCAATAACCACAAACCGGCCAAGGCACAGATGCCCGCCGGGATCACCACCGCCAACAGCGGCGGGAAGCCGAACACCTGGCTCGATGGCCCCAGCAGGTCCTGGGCGATGCGGAACACAAAGCCCACCAGCACGCCGGTGAACACGCGCTGGCCAAGGGTGACCGAACGCAGCGGGCCGAAGATGAACGAGATCGCCATCAGCACCAGCGCCGCCGTCACCATCGGCTGCAACACCTTGGTCCAGAACGCCAGCCAGTAGCGGGCATTGTTCAGGCCCTGATCCGACAGGTAGTGAATGTAGTCCCACAGGCCGGTAATCGACAGCGACTCTGGCGCCAGGATTACCGTATTGAGCAGTTCCGGCGTAAGCGAAACGTCCCAGCGCTCCTCTGGCGCGTTGACGACTTCGGTATGGTCGCCACGGAAGTAGGTGGTACGCACGTCGGCTAGCAGCCAGTGGTCGGCCTGGTACTGCGCGCGGCGGGCAAAGCTCGACGTCACGATCTTGCGCTCGCTGTCGAAGCGGTAACGGGTCACACCCAGCAACAGGCCATTAGGCTGCACAGCGTTGATGTGCACGTACTCCTCACCCTGGCGGTGCCACATGCCGCGCTTGGAGCTTTGCGCCTCACCACCGCCCTGGGCCAGGGAACGGTCGGCCTGGGCCTTGTTCTCGGTCACCGGAGCCAGGTACTCGCCGATCAGCAGGCCGACCAGCATCAGCACCAGCATCGGCTTCATCACCGCCCAGACGATGCGGCCGATCGACACCCCGGCCGCACGCATGATGGTGAGTTCGCTGCTACTGGCCAGGCTGCCCAGGCCGATCAGGCAGCCGATCAAGGCGGCCATCGGCAGCATGTCGTACAGCCGCCGGGGTGCAGTCAGCAGGACGAAGTTACCGGCCTCCATCACCGTGTAGGTGTCACTCAGGTCGCTCATCTCGTCGATGAAGGCGAACAGCGAGGCCAGGCCGAGGATGATGCCCAGCACGGCCAGGATGGCCAGCAGCACGCTCTGGCCGATGTAGCGGTCCAGCTTACCCATGGGCCACCTCCGCACGACGGGCAGCGCGCTTGAGGCGCAGCGGTTCCCAATACAACAGGGCCAGGCCGATCAGCAGGAACAGGCCGTGGACCCACCACATGCCCAGGCCAATCGGCAATTTGCCCTTCTCGAGGGCGCCGCGTACGGAAATCAGCATTGTCAGGTAGGCCATGTACAGGAGAATTGCCGGCAGCAGTTTGAGGAAGCGGCCCTGGCGAGGGTTGACCCGCGACAGCGGCACCGCCAGCAGGGTGACGACGAACACCAGGATCGGCAGCGACAGCCGCCATTGCAGTTCGGCACGCTCACGCAGGCCCTTCTTGCCGATCAGCTCGGAAGTGGGGATGGCTTCGCGCTCGGTCACTTCCTCGGCGACTTCCGGCTTGGGCAGCAGCACACCGTACGTGTCGTACTTGATCGCGCGGTAATCGGCCTGGCCAGGGTTACCGTCATAGCGGTAGCCGTTTTCCAGCACCAGGTAGCGGTTGCCGTCGGCCTGGATCTCCTGGTGGCCTTTCTCGGCGACCAGTACCGACGGGGCGCGATCCTTGGTCTTGTCCTGGTTGAAGCGCTTCTCGGAGATGAACACCCCGGCCAGGTTGACGCGGTCGTCCGACAGCTGCTCGGTGTAGGTGACCCGCGAGCCGTCACGCAAGGTCTGGAAGCGGCCCGGCACCAAGGTGTCGAACTCGGTCAGCGTGTCCTGCTGGGCGATGATCTGCTGCACCTGGGCCACGCCCAGCGGTGCCAGGCTCAAGCTCAGCCAGGCGACCAGCAGGGCGACCAGGGCAGCCGGCGCCATGGTCAGGCCCAGCAGGCGCTGCTGGCTCATGCCGGTGGCCGACAGCACGGTCATCTCGCTTTCCAGGTACAGCCGCCCGTAAGCCAGAAGAATGCCAAGGAACAGCCCCAGAGGCAGGATCAGCTGCAGGAAGCCCGGCAGCCGGAAGCCCATGATCAGGAACAGCACGCCCGGGTCGAGCACGCCCTGCGCAGCCTGGGCCAGGTACTTGATGAAGCGCCCGCTCATGATGATCACCAGCAGCACAGCGCTGACGGCGCTCAAGGTCACCAGGACCTCGCGGGACAGATAACGAAAGACGATCAAACCAGACACTCCTGGGTTGTCAGGGCGGACTGCCATGCAATGGCGCCAAACAATGACTTAGTACATCCAAGACCAATGCCGGTTCGCCAAAGGCGAACCTCCATGTAAAGTGCGCGCATTATCCTGTGATTGACCGCCCCTGTCACTTGGCCGCGCATGAAGGCGCAAAACGGGGTTGTCAGCACGCTTGCCGCAGGCTCAAACTGGCAGCTTTTCTGCTGGCACGCGACTACGCGGCCAGGCCCGTCCAGAGCGCTGGCACACACAGCGTCATTGGTATCGAACATTCGGGGATCCTGACATGGAACTGGTTGTAAAAAGCGTAGCTGCTGCATCGGTAAAAACTGCCACCCTGGTCATTCCGGTAGATGAAAACCGCAAGCTCGGCGCCGTTGCCAAGGCTGTCGACCAAGCCTGCGAAGGTGCCATCAGTGCCGTGCTCAAGCGTGGTGACCTGGCCGGCAAGCCGGGCCAGACCCTGCTGCTGCAAAACCTGCCTGGCCTGAAGGCCGAGCGCGTGCTGCTGGTAGGCAGCGGCAAGGACGAAGCCCTGGGCGACCGCGCCTGGCGCAAACTGGTTGCCAGTGTCGCTGGCGTGCTCAAGGGCCTGAATGGCGCTGACGCCGTGCTGGCCCTGGACGATATCGCGGTCAGCAACCGCGACGCGCACTACGGCAAATACCGCCTGCTGGCCGAAACCCTGCAGGACGGCGAGTACGTGTTCGACCGTTTCAAAAGCCAGAAAGCCGAGCCACGCGCCCTGAAAAAAGTCACCCTGCTGGCCGACAAGGCCGGCCAGGCCGACGTCGAGCGTGCCGTCAAGCACGCTACCGCCATCGCCACCGGCATGGCCTTTACCCGCGACCTGGGCAACCTGCCGCCTAACCTGTGCCACCCGAGCTTCCTCGCCGAACAGGCCAAGGACCTGGGCAAGGCGCACAAGGCGCTGAAGGTCGAAGTGCTGGATGAGAAAAAAATCAAGGACCTGGGCATGGGCGCTTTCTACGCCGTGGGCCAGGGCAGCGACCAGCCACCACGCCTGATCGTGCTCAACTACCAGGGCGGCAAGAAGGCAGACAAGCCGTTCGTGCTGGTGGGCAAGGGCATCACCTTCGATACCGGCGGCATCAGCCTCAAGCCAGGCGCCGGCATGGACGAAATGAAATACGACATGTGCGGCGCCGCCAGTGTGCTGGGCACCCTGCGTGCAGTACTCGAGCTGCAACTGCCAATCAACCTGGTGTGCCTGCTGGCCTGCGCCGAGAACATGCCGAGCGGCGGCGCTACCCGCCCAGGTGACATCGTCACCACCATGAGCGGCCAGACCGTGGAAATCCTCAACACCGACGCCGAAGGCCGCCTGGTGCTGTGCGACACCCTGACCTACGCCGAGCGCTTCAAGCCACAGGCGGTGATCGACATTGCCACCCTGACCGGCGCCTGCATCGTCGCACTGGGCAGCCACACCTCTGGCCTGATGGGCAACAACGACGACCTGGTCGGCCAGTTGCTCGATGCCGGCAAGCGCGCCGACGACCGTGCCTGGCAGCTGCCGCTGTTCGACGAATACCAGGAGCAGCTGGACAGCCCGTTCGCCGACATGGGTAACATCGGCGGACCGAAAGCCGGCACCATCACCGCAGGCTGCTTCCTGTCGCGCTTTGCCAAGGCTTACAACTGGGCGCACATGGACATCGCCGGTACCGCCTGGGTCAGCGGCGGCAAGGACAAGGGCGCCACGGGCCGCCCGGTGCCCCTGCTGACCCAGTACCTGCTGGACCGCGCTGGCGCCTGACGCCGTGAGACCGGTGGTGCCTTGCGCGCCACCGGCCGGCGATTCCCACCATGAGCAAAGTCGACTTCTACATCTTGCCCACCGACTCGCTGTCGGCGCGGCTCGATTTCGCCTGCAAGCTGTGCGAAAAGGCCTGGCGCCTGGGGCATCGGGTCTACCTGCATTGCCAGGACAGCGAGCAGCGCAACGCGCTGGACCAACGGTTGTGGCACTTCAAGGGCGAGGCCTTCGTGCCCCACGACCTGGCCGAAGCGCATGCCGATGCCAGCGTAGCCCTGGGCCTGGCCAGCGACAGTGCCGGCGATCATCGCGACCTGCTGATCAACCTGGGCGCCAGCGTGCCGGGCTTTGTCGGCCAGTTCGAGCGGGTGGCCGAAATCGTGGTCGAGGAGCCTGGCATCCGCCAACCGGCCCGCGAGCGATTCCGTTTCTACCGTGAACAGGGCTATGCTCTGCAAGACCACCGCTTACAGCGACTTTGACGACGATGGACAAGCCCTCACCCCTGCCCGACTCCGCCCATCTGCTCGATGATCTCGAGTCGATTCGCCAGCTGCTTGGCGACGCCGACCTGCAACCGCCGCTGCTCACCGAAACGGTGGAACAAATCCCGTTGCTGCTGGAGGAGCCTGCCGGCAACCCGGCACGGGTTGTCGAGCCGGTGGCTGCCGAGCCCGCGGATGACCCCCAGGCCCGCCGCCAGGACACCCTGCTGCACCTGGAAAGCGAGTTGCGCGCAGCGGCACAGATGATCATGCAGGACGTGATCAACGACTTCACCCCGCATATCGAGAACGAGATCAAGCGCCGGCTGGATGCGCGGATCGAACGGTTGATCAAGCGTTCCGAGTAAAACCTGGCATCGGTGTTGCCTGCTTCGCGGGCATGCCCGCTCCCACAGGACCTGCGGTGGACTTGTGGGAGCGGGCGTGCCCGCGAAGCAGGCGACACAGTTCCGACAGTTGTCAGCAGCTTGTCGCCTGCGGCCCCCAGCTTGGTTATACTTCCCGGCTTTCCCGAATAAATGCACAGGGTCCCGCCGCGCATGGATAAGACCTACCAGCCGCACGCCATCGAAACTTCCTGGTACAACACCTGGGAGTCCGAGAACTATTTCGCCCCACAAGGTGCAGGCGAGTCCTACACCATCATGATCCCGCCGCCGAACGTGACCGGCAGCCTGCACATGGGCCACGGGTTCAACAACGCGATCATGGACGCCCTGATCCGTTTCCGCCGTATGCAAGGCCGCGACACCCTGTGGCAGCCAGGCACCGACCACGCTGGTATCGCCACGCAGATGCTGGTCGAGCGCCAGCTCGAAGCCAAGGGCCAGAACCGTCATGACCTGGGCCGCGAAAAGTTCCTGGACAAGGTCTGGGAATGGAAGGACCAGTCCGGTGGCAACATCAGCCGCCAGATCCGCCGCCTGGGTTCGTCGGTCGACTGGAGCCGTGAGCGCTTCACCATGGACGACGGCCTGTCCGGCGCGGTCAAGGAAGCCTTTGTGCGCCTGCATGAAGACGGCCTGATCTACCGCGGCAAGCGCCTGGTCAACTGGGACACCAAGCTGCACACGGCCATCTCCGACCTCGAAGTGGAAAACCACGACGAGAAGGGCCACCTGTGGAACCTGCGCTACCCGCTTGCCGATGGCGCCAAGACCGCCGAAGGCCTGGACTACCTGGTGGTTGCCACCACCCGTCCGGAAACCCTGCTGGGTGACGCTGCCGTTGCGGTCAACCCGAACGACGAACGCTACCAGGCACTGATCGGCAAGTTCGTCGAACTGCCGCTGGTCGGCCGCCGCATTCCGATCATCGCCGATGACTACTGCGACCCCGCGTTCGGTACCGGCTGCGTGAAGATCACCCCGGCCCACGACTTCAACGACTATGAAGTCGGCAAGCGCCACAACCTGCCGCTGCTGAACATCTTCGACAAGAACGCCTTCGTGCTCGCCAGCGCCCAGGCCTTCAACCTCGACGGCAGCGTCAACGAGCAGGTCGATACCAGCCTGCCAGCCCAGTACGCCAACCTTGACCGCTTCGTCGCGCGCAAGCAGATCGTTGCCGACCTGGATGCCCAGGGCCTGCTGGTGAGCATTGATGACCACGCCCTGAAGGTGCCCAAAGGCGACCGTTCGGGCACTGTCATCGAGCCATGGCTGACCGACCAGTGGTATGTCTCCACCAAGCCGCTGGCAGAGCCGGCCATCGCTGCCGTGGAAGATGGCCGCATCCAGTTCGTGCCCAAGCAGTACGAGAACATGTACTTCTCCTGGATGCGTGACATCCAGGACTGGTGCATCAGCCGCCAGCTGTGGTGGGGCCACCGCATCCCGGCGTGGTACGATGAGGCCGGCCAGGTCTACGTTGGCCGCGACGAGGTAGAAGTGCGCGCCAAGCACAAGCTGGGTGCCGACGTGGTCCTGCGCCAGGACGACGACGTACTCGACACCTGGTTCAGCTCGGGCCTGTGGACCTTCTCCACCCTGGGCTGGCCGGAACAGACCGAGTTCCTCAAGAAGTTCCACTCCACCGACGTACTGGTGACCGGCTTCGACATCATCTTCTTCTGGGTTGCGCGCATGATCATGCTGACCATGCACCTGATCAAGAACGAAGACGGCACCCCGCAGGTACCGTTCAAGACCGTGTACGTGCACGGCCTGGTCCGTGACGGCCAGGGCCAGAAGATGTCCAAGTCCAAGGGCAACGTACTGGACCCGCTGGACATCGTCGACGGCATCACCCTCGATGCCCTGCTGGAAAAACGCACCAGCGGCATGATGCAGCCCAAGCTTGCCGAGAAGATCGCCAAGCAGACCAAGGCCGAGTTCCCGGAAGGGATCGCCAGCTACGGCACCGACGCCCTGCGCTTCACCTTCTGCTCGCTGGCCTCCACTGGCCGCGACATCAAGTTCGACATGGGCCGCGTCGAAGGCTACCGCAACTTCTGCAACAAGATCTGGAACGCCGCCCGCTACGTGCTGGACAAGGGCGAGGACTGCGGCCAGAACGGCGAAGCCTACGAACTGTCGCTGGCTGACCGCTGGATCATCTCGCAGTTGCAACGCACCGAAGCCGAAGTGACCCGCCAGCTGGAGCAGTTCCGCTTCGACCTGGCCAGCCAGGCGCTGTACGAGTTCATCTGGAACCAGTACTGCGACTGGTACCTGGAGCTGTCCAAGCCGGTACTGTGGGACGAAAATGCCCCGGTCGAGCGTGCCCGTGGCACCCGCCGTACCTTGGTACGCGTGCTTGAAGTGGCGCTGCGCCTGGCGCACCCGTTCATGCCGTTCATTACCGAAGAAATCTGGCAGCGCATCGCGCCGCTGGCGGGCATCGAAGGCAAGACCATCATGCTGCAACCTTGGCCTGTGGCCAATGAAGCACGCATCGATGCCGCCGCCGAAGGCGACATCGAGTGGCTGAAAGAGCTGATGGTTGGCCTGCGTAACATCCGTGCCGAAATGAACATCGGCCCGGGCAAGCCGCTGCCGCTGTTCCTGAAGAACGCCAACGCCGAAGACCAGCGTCGCCTGCAGGAAAACGAAGCCCTGCTGAAGAAGCTGGCCAAGGTCGAATCGTTCACCGTACTGAGCGACGCCGACGAGGCGCCGCTGTCGGCCACTGCACTGGTCGGTGACCTGCAAGTGCTGGTGCCAATGGCCGGGCTGATCGACAAAGATGCCGAACTGGCGCGCCTGAACAAGGAAATCCAGCGCCTGCAGGGCGAAGTGGCACGCGTGGGTGGCAAGCTGTCCAACGCGGCCTTTGTCGACAAGGCACCGCCTGCGGTGATCGAGAAGGAACGAGCCAAGCTGGCCGAGTCCGAGCAGGCCCTGGCCAACTTCACCGAGCAGCATGCGCGGATTGCAGCGCTGTAACCAAAAGTGAAGCCATAGCGGGCTGCTTCGCAGCCCATCGCCGGCAAGCCAGCTCCCACAGGAAAGCGTCATACCTGTGGGAGCTGGCTTGCCGGCGATGCTTTTCAGGACCCAATCATGACCGAAAAACCCACCCTGCACCCGCGCAACCGCCACCAAGGCCGCTACGACTTCCCCAGCCTGATCAAGGCCCACCCTGACCTGGCCCGTTTCACCATCACCAACCCCCACGGCAAACCCAGCATCGACTTCGCCAACCCCGAAGCCGTGCGCGTATTCAACCGTGCCCTGCTCAAGGCCCAGTACGGCATCCAGCACTGGGACATCCCCGCCGACTACCTGTGCCCGCCCATTCCCGGGCGCGCCGACTACATCCACGTGGCCGCCGACCTGCTAGCAACAGACAATGCCGGCGAAGTGCCCAAGGGCGCACAGGTGCGGGTGCTGGACATCGGCGTGGGCGCCAACTGCATCTACCCGCTGCTGGGTCACAGCGACTACCGCTGGCGCTTCCTGGGCTCGGATATCGACCCGCTAGCCCTGGCATCGGCCAAGGCCATTGTCCAGGCCAACAACCTGGGCAAGGCCATCAGCCTGCGCCAGCAGGCCAACCGTGCGCACATCCTCAGCGGGCTGCTGCAGGAAAACGAACGCTTCGACCTGACCCTGTGCAACCCGCCCTTCCATGCCTCACGGGACGAAGCAACCCGTGGCAGCCAGCGCAAATGGAAGAATCTTGGCAAGCAGGACCCCAAGCGCAAGTTGCCGGTGCTGAACTTTGGTGGCCAGAACAATGAATTGTGGTGCGAGGGCGGCGAAATCCGCTTTGTCACCCAACTGGTAGGCGAAAGCGTGCAATACGCCGAACAGGTGTTGTGGTTTACCAGCTTGGTGTCCAAGGCCAGCAACCTGCCGGGGATCGAAGCGGCGCTGAAGAAGGCCGGTGCCAAGGCCGTGCGCATTGTCGAAATGGGCCAAGGGCAGAAGCAGAGCCGCATGGTCGCCTGGAGCTTCCACGACGACGCCGCACGCCAGGCCTGGCACGCCCAGCGTAAATCACAGGCATGAAAAAACCGCGCCCGGGCAAGCCGGGCGCGGTTTCGTCAAAGCGTCAACAATTACTTGTTGACGGCGTCGGTCAGCACTTTGGCTGGAACGAACTTGACGACTTTCTTGGCAGCGATTTCGATGGCAGCGCCAGTCGAAGGGTTGCGGCCGGTACGGGCAGGACGCTCGGAGACTTTCAGCTTGCCGATGCCTGGCAGAGTGATTTCAGCGCCGTTTTCCAGCTGGTCGGCAACGATCTGGCCCAGTTGCTCCAGAGCGTTCTTGGCGGTGGCTTTTGGCGCGGCGATCGATTCGGCGATGTCGGCAATCAGTTGGTCTTTGGTCAATGCCATGGTGATGTTCCTTCCCTATCAAATTCGATGGTTATGCAGCGAACTACGACGTTATCGGGCCAGCCCCTGAAAGTGGAGGGCCGCGCCAATCGCGTATGTAGATACGTAAATCGGCGTTTGGTTCGACACGACGACAGCACGCTGCCAGCAATGCGCCACACGCGGGGCACAAGACCGCGCAAAGCTACCACAGGAATGCATAAATATCCGCTGCGCACTTCGATTTAATGCAGGTTTTTCGGGGGTTTTAGCCTAAAACGCAGAAAACTGAACAAAAAACGAACAACCGACATATCCGCCAACATACGGCCACTGCATCACCTTGTGTCTAGGGTAAACTTGACGACTTTTGCAGCTCGCCGAGAATCCCATGCCAATCCGTCATTGCATCGTTCACCTGATCGACAAAAAGCCCGATGGCAGCCCCGCTGTACTGCACGCCCGCGACGCGGAGCTGGCCGCTTCCGACGCCATCGAAAACCTGCTGGCAGACCTGAATGACAGTTACAACGCCAAGCAAGGCAAGGCCTGGGGGTTTTTCCACGGTGAGTCTGGTGCCTACCCGCTGAGTGGCTGGTTGAAGCAGTACCTGGACGAGGAAAAGGACTTTACCGCCTTCAGCCGCATGGCGGTGGAGCACCTGCAAAAGCTGATGGAAGAGTCCAACCTGTCCACCGGCGGCCACACCCTGTTTGCCCACTACCAGCAAGGCATGACCGAATACCTGGCGATTGCCCTGCTGCACCACAGCGAAGGCGTGGCGGTGAACGCCGAGCTCGATGTGACGCCTTCGCGCCACCTCGACCTCGGCCAGTTGCACCTGGCGGCGCGCATCAACCTGTCGGAGTGGAAGAACAACCAGAACTCCAAGCAGTACATCTCCTTCATCAAAGGCAAGAACGGCAAGAAGGTTTCGGACTATTTCCGTGACTTCATCGGCTGCCAGGAAGGTGTCGACGGCCCAGGCGAAACCCGCACCCTGCTCAAGGCCTTCAGTGACTTCGTCGAGAGCGAAGACCTGCCGGAAGAGTCCGCCCGCGAAAAGACCCAGACCCTGGTCGACTATGCCACCAGCCAGACCAAGATGGGTGAGCCTGTGACCCTGGAAGAGCTGTCCAGCCTGATCGACGAGGACCGGCCCAAGGCGTTCTACGACCACATTCGCAACAAGGACTACGGCCTGTCGCCGGAAATTCCCGCAGACAAGCGCACCCTCAACCAGTTCCGCCGCTTCACCGGGCGTGCCGAGGGGCTGTCGATCAGCTTCGAGGCGCACTTGCTGGGCGACAAGGTGGAGTATGACGAGGTGGCGGGCACCCTGATCATCAAGGGGCTGCCGACAACGCTGGTGGATCAGCTGAAGCGGCGCAAGGACTGATGGCCAGGGGGGGGCGCTTCGCGCCCCTTTCGCGACACAAGGCCGCTCCTACAGGTATCGCGATCTCCTGTAGGAGCGACCTTGTGTCGCGATGGGCCGCAAGGCGGCCCCGGCAATCTCAAGCCGAGCCGATCAGGTAAGACGCCACCAACGCTTCTTTCGCCGACTTGCGCAGCCGTTTTACCAAGCGTTCCTGGCGCAACGCTTCGCCCTTGTCCGGCCATTGTTCTACATAAACCAGCGCCTGGGCCGGGCTGGTCTTGAAATAGCGCGCACCCTGCCCCTTCTGGTGGGCGGCAAAGCGCCGTTGCGGGTCATCGCTGATGCCGCAATACAACGAACCATTGGCCGCCCTTACCAGGTACACATACCACGGTTTGCCAACGACAGATTCGACAGCTTCACTCACCTTGGGCCTGCTGGAATGCGCGCAAACCCTTGAATGCCTGCAGCCGTACCTTGTTCTGCACCAGTGGCGACCAGCCGAGCAGCACGCCTGGCGCACCCAACGCCTGCCGCGACCAGCGCCACAGGTCGAAGGTGTCGTCGTGCTGGCAGATCAGCCCATCGCGAATGACAAAGCGCGCCTGGATGTCGTTGACCACAACACGGCCGGTCTGGCTGAACAGGTAAGTCGCCACCCAGTGCGCGCCGCCGCCACGCTCATCGGCGCGGACGCTGTCGAAGGTCAGAGTAAAGTTTTTGGCGCGAGAAGTGAGCATGCGCCACATGTCGCCCGCATCCCTGCCGCGCAGGGTGCCGAAAACCGGGTCACTGAAAACGATATCGTCGCTGTAGCAGGCGATCATCGCCTCGGCGTCCAGGCGCTGGAAGGCCTGGTAAAAGCGCGTGATCAGATCGCGGTTGGCGTCGCTCATGGGGGCTGGTCCGTCCTGGGTCGAAAGCAGCACGATAATCTGCCCCGAATGTATATGCCAGTACCGGCCTCTTCGCGGGCACGCCCGCTCCCACAGGGAACGCACAAACTGTGAATGTGTGGTGATCCCTGTGGGAGCGGGCGTGCCCGCGAAGAGGCCGGTACTGCAAATACATGCCTCAGACTTTTTCGCTGGTCACCTGCACATGCAACGCCCGTCCGGCACCTAACCCGAACACGATGGCACCCACCCCCAGCACGGCAAAAATCCACCCCAGCGCAGCCCAGCCACCGGTCATGTCATGTACCAGCCCCACCGCAAACGGCCCCATCGACGCCAGGGTATAGCCCACGCCCTGAGCCATGCTCGACAGGTTTGCCGCCACATGGGAGTCTTTCGAGCGCAACACGATCAAGGTCAGCGCCAGGGCAAAGGTGCCACCCTGCCCCAGGCCCAAGACCACTGCCCAGCCCCACAGCCCCGAAATCGGTGCATACAGGCAACCGAACAGGCCTGCCAGGGTAATCAGCATGACCAGCACAATCGCCAGCCGCTGGTCCTTGCCGCGGGTGGCCAGCCAGGGTGCACTGAGCGAGCTGACCAACTGCACGATCACCGACCCCGACAACACCAGCCCCGCCTCGGTCGGGCTCAGGCCGCGGCCGATCAGGATCGATGGCAACCAACCGAACACGATGTAAGCCAGCGATGACTGCAAGCCCATGTACAGGGTTACCTGCCAGGCCAGCGGGTCACGCCAAAGGCCACGCACGCGGTAGGCCACCTTGTGCAGGCCATGCCCCTGCCGGGCTTGCGGCAGCCACACCAGCATGGCCAGCAGGGCCGGCAGCATCCAGAAGCCCAGCCCCAACGCCCAACTGCCCTCAAAATGTTGGGTCAACGGTACGGTGGCACCCGCAGCCATGGCCGCGCCCAGGCACAAGGCCATCGTGTACACACCGGTCAACGTCCCTGCGTGCTTCGGGAAGTCGCGCTTGACGATACCCGGCAACAGCACGCCGATAATGCCGATGCTGGCCCCGGCCACCAGGCTGCCGAGAAACACCCCGATTACCCCCAGGCTACTGCGCACCACAATGCCCAGCGCCAGCGTGACGAGAATACCCAGGATTACCCGTTCGCTGCCGAAGCGTCGCGCCAGCAAGGGTGCCAGCGGGGCGAACAGGCCCAGGCACAACACTGGCAACGTGGTCAGCAGGCCGGCTTGCGAGGCACTCAGCCCCAGGCCCTCGGACACCTGCCCCAGCACCGGCGCCATGCTCGACAGCGCAGGGCGCAGGTTCAATGCAACCAGCACCAGGCCAAGCAGCAACAGCCAGGGCCGGCGCAAAACCACAGGCTGTTGCTGAACCTGTTCGTCGTCAGCTTCGGCGTCGATCAGCAGTTCATCGAGGTCCCGCTCGTTCGGCGGAGTTCTACGGGTGATGGATTCAGCCATGGCCTTCTCGGGGTCAGGATTCAATGAGGGTACGGCTCAGGCACTTGGCCCGCTCCGCATCACGTTGCTCGATGGCGTCGAGGATCTGCCCATGCAGATCGAACGTGGCCTGGCAACGGGGCACGGTTGCCATGTTGTGCTGCAGGGCGGCAGCCACCACACCGGAAAAGTACCGGTACAGCTCGCTTAATGCCGGGTTGTGCGCAGCATCGACCAGCCGCTGGTGAAAGACCAGGTCACACGCTACATAGGCATCGACATCGCCGTGAAAGTGCCCGGCACTGCCGGCCAATGCATCACGCAGCGCTTGCAGGTCGGTCTCCGTGCGGCGCAACGCGGCCAAGCCGATGGCCTCGGCCTCGAGGATGTGCCGGGTTTCCCGGGCCTGCTCGGGGGTGCAGCGGGACATCGCCTGTACCGCCTGCAATGGGTCCTGAGCCGTGCGCAGGTAGCTGCCGTCGCCCTGGCGTATTTCCACCAGGCCGCTGAAAGCCAGTACACGCATGGCCTCGCGCACGGTGTTGCGGCTGATGCCCAGTTGCAGGGCCAGCTCTGGCTCGGTGGGTAAACGCTGGCCGACTTGCCAGTCACCCAGCACGATGCGCTCGCGCATACGCTCCACCGCCAGTTCGACCAGGGAACGCTTGGTCAACTCGGTACTCATGCTACTCAACCAATCATCCGATGAATTCGCACAGCTTACTGGATGCCGGACATCCCCGCAAACCACCTGGTATTTCTGCCAGTTGTGAACAAAACCCTTTGTTGCAACGCTCGTGGCGTACTTTCAAGGACGTACCTACATGCGACTGGTGAGCCTGCTGTTACTGCTATTTCTGACCATGCTGCCGGGTTGCGACCCAGCCCGGAGCCCGAGCCGGCCCAAAGCCTTGTTTATCGGGCTCGACGGTGTGCAATTGCAGCAATACCTGCAGCTGGGTGACGCCACCAACCTGAAACAACGGCTGTACTACGGCAAGGCCTACGCTGGGGGGATCAATGGTAAAGCCAGCGAGCAACCCACCTTGAGCGGTCCCGGTTGGGCCACCTTGCTGACCGGCGTGTGGAGCAACAAGCATGGCGTTGACACGGACGCCGACTCGCAACGCCTGAACCCGGCGTTTCCGAGCCTGTTCAAGCGGCTACGCTCGGCCTTGCCCAATGCCTACCTCTCCAGCATCGTCAACTGGCCCCTCATCAACACCGCCTTGCTACTGGAGGACGCGCATGGCGCCGATGTACGCGAAAGTGGCTTATCGGATGAACAGGTGATCGAACGAACCTTGAAGGTTCTGGACAACACGCCCGCTGACTTCACGTTCATTCAACTGGGCGAACCTGACGAGGTTGGCCATGACAAGGGGTTCGGCGACAGCTATCAGCAAGCATTGCGCCATGCCGACAGCCAGATCGGGCGATTGCTGGACAAGGTAGAGCAGCGACATCGCCTGTTCCCGAACGAAGACTGGCTGGTAATTGTCAGCACCGACCACGGCCGAGACTATTGGGGCAAAGGCCATGGCAGCGTTTCCGAGCAGGAGAAGAGCATCTTCATCGCCAGCAACAAGCCGCTGAATCAGGAGCTGACCGACCTGAGCACTCCTGTGGAAATGCCAGGGCCAAACAACCTGTACGGGCTACCCGCACAAACATCGGTAGCGCCCACGTTGCTACGCCACATGGGCCTCAAGCTACAACCAGAATGGCTATTGGACGGCACCCCTTTACTGGGCGATACCGGCGTGCGCAAGGCACGGGCCGATGAGAATAAAGGGCGGCTGCGCTGGAACAGCAATGCCAACGGCTACCTGACGATTATCAAGAATGGGCACGTGGTTGCCCAGGTTGCGGCCAGAGACGGCAAATGGACTGATCCGGAGGGCATGGGGCAGCAAAATGACTATGTGCTGGTGCTTGATGGTACGCCGGCAGCGGTGCGTAACCGGCCGGCGGCCAAGGCATTTGTCATTGAAGAACGCAGCTATTAAGGCCGGAAACAGCAACTGCTGCGCTCATTTCTCGTAGGCTGACACTCCACCTGTGGGGGTAACTGTCTTGTTCAAGATCTGAAAGCTTGCGCAATCCCTGTGGGAGCGGGCGCGCCCGCGAACACCGGCAAAGCCGGTGCCATCCACCGCGTAGCCTGTTTCGCGGGCATGCCCGCTCCCACAGCGACTGCGCTGGCTTCGAGTTAACGCGGTATCTGTGGGAGCGGGACTGTTTCCAGGATACCTTCAGTTCAACGCATCCAGCAGCGCCTGATTCATCTCTGGGGTGCCGATGGTGATACGCAGGAACTGAGCGATACGCGCCTGCTTGAAGTGGCGCACGATCACCCCCTGCTCGCGCAGGCGGGCCGCCAGCTCTGCGGCATCCTGCTGCGGGTGGCGGGCGAAGATGAAGTTGGCCGCCGACGGCAGTACCTCAAAGCCCTTGGTCTCCAGCTGCCCGACCAACACTTCGCGGCTCTCGATCACCTTGCGGCAGGTTTGCTCGAAGTACTCGCGGTCTTCGAACGCCACCGCCGCGCCAACGATCGCCGCACGGTCCAGCGGGTAGGAGTTGAAGCTGTTCTTGATCCGTTCCAGTGCCTCGATCAGGTCCGGGTGCCCTACCGCCAGGCCAACCCGCAAGCCAGCCAGCGAGCGCGACTTCGACAGGGTCTGGGTAACCAGTAAATTGTCGTAGCGGTCCACCAGGCTGATGGCTGTTTCGCCACCAAAGTCGATGTAGGCCTCATCGACCACCACCACCGAGTCACGGTTGGCCTGCAGCAACTGCTCCACCGCCTGCAGCGGCATCAGGCAGCCCGTTGGCGCGTTGGGGTTGGGGAAGATGATGCCGGCATTGGGCTTGTTGTAGTCCTCAATGCGGATCTGGAACTGCTCGTCCAGCGCCACCTGTTCGAAGGGGATACCGTACAGGCCGCAGTACACCGGGTAGAAGCTGTAGCTCACATCCGGGAACAGCAGCGGACCACCGTGCTGGAACAGGCCGTGGAAGATGTGCGCCAGCACTTCGTCCGAGCCATTGCCTACAAACACTTGCGCCGCCGTCACACCGTAATAGTCGGCAACCGCCTGCTTCAGCCGGTCGCCGTTGGGGTCCGGGTACAGGCGCAGGTTGTCGTTCAGCTCGCCGCGCATGGCCTCCAGCGCCTTGGGCGACGGCCCATAAGGGTTTTCGTTGGTGTTGAGCTTGACCAGGCGGGCCAGCTTGGGCTGCTCGCCCGGCACGTAAGGCACCAGGTCCTTGACGAAAGGGCTCCAGAATCGACTCATGCTCAGTTCCCCTTCTCTTGGGTCAGGATACGGTATTCAGCGCTACGGGCGTGGGCAGTCAGCGACTCGCCACGGGCCAGGACCGATGCGGTGTGGCCCAACTCGGAGGCACCCTGCTCGGAGCAGAAAATGATCGACGAACGTTTCTGGAAGTCATACACCCCCAGCGGCGACGAGAAACGCGCAGTACCGGAGGTCGGCAACACGTGATTGGGGCCTGCGCAGTAATCGCCAAGCGCTTCACTGGTGTGGCGGCCCATGAAGATCGCCCCGGCGTGGCGGATGTGCGGCAGCCAGGCTTGCGGGTCGGCCACCGACAACTCCAGGTGCTCGGGTGCGATACGGTTGGCCACGTCCATGGCCTGTTGCATGTCACGCACCTGAATCAGCGCCCCACGGCCGTTGATCGACTTCTCGATGATCTCGGCGCGCTCCATGGTTGGCAGCAGCTTGTCGATGCTGGCGGCAACACGGTCAAGGAATGCCGCATCCGGGCTGACCAGGATGGCCTGGGCGTCTTCGTCGTGCTCGGCCTGGGAGAACAGGTCCATGGCGATCCAGTCCGGGTCGGTCTGGCCGTCGCACACCACAAGGATTTCCGACGGGCCGGCGATCATGTCGATACCGACCTGGCCGAACACGTGGCGCTTGGCGGTGGCGACGTAGATGTTGCCTGGGCCGACGATCTTGTCCACCTGCGGCACGCTTTCAGTACCGTAGGCCAGTGCAGCAACGGCCTGTGCTCCGCCGACGGTGAACACGCGGTCGACACCGGCAATGCAGGCGGCAGCCAGCACCAGCTCGTTGACCTCACCACGCGGGGTCGGTACTACCATCACCACTTCAGTCACGCCGGCAACCTTGGCCGGGATGGCGTTCATCAGGACCGAAGACGGGTACGATGCCTTGCCGCCCGGCACATACAGCCCGGCACGGTCCAGCGGGGTAACTTTCTGACCCAATACGGTGCCATCGGCTTCAGTGTACTGCCAGGAGTCCTGCTTCTGCCGCTCGTGGTAAATACGCACACGGTTGGCGGCTTTTTCCAGGGCTTCGCGCTGGGTCGGAGTGATACGGGTCAGCGCCAGCTCCAGGCGCTCGCGATTGAGGATCAGGTCATCAATCGACTTGGCATCGACACCATCGAAACGCTGGGTGAATTCCACCAGCGCCGCATCACCGCGCTCGCGCACGGCCTTGATGATGTCGAGCACGCGCTGGTTGACCGCGTCATCGGACACACTTTCCCAGCTCAGCAGATGATCCAGATGTCGGGCGAAATCCGGATCAGCAGCGTTGAGACGGGCAATTGCAGTGGACACGGTCATGGCGGGGCCTCGATTATTAGCGAATGCTCAGGCGCCCTAGGCTACCAGTCCATCCGCGCGGGCACCCGAGAAAAGTGGCTATGACGCGGATAGACGGGCGCGACAGCGAAGGTCGCGCACAGGAATCAACCGCGGTGTCGAGATTCGACCGCTTGACGCAGCGTGTCGATCAGGCTCTGGATACGGGCGTGCTGCATTTTCATGGAGGCCTTGTTGACCACCAGGCGCGAGCTGATCGTGGCGATCAGTTCCTGGGGCTCCAGGCCGTTGGCACGCAGGGTATTGCCGGTGTCGACCACGTCGATGATCTTGTCGGCGAGGTTGATCAGCGGTGCCAGCTCCATCGAGCCGTACAGCTTGATGATGTCGACCTGGCGGCCCTGCTCGGCGTAGTAGCGCTTGGCTACGTTGACGAACTTGGTGGCCACGCGCAGGCGGCCCTTGGGCTCGGCTGCGCCAACCGCACCCGCGGTCATCAGCTTGCACTGGGCGATCTGCAGGTCCAGAGGCTCGTACAGGCCCTGGCCGCCGTACTCCATCAGCACGTCCTTGCCGGCCACACCCAGGTCGGCGGCACCATGCTCGACATAGGTCGGCACGTCGGTGGCACGCACGATCAGCAGGCGCACGTCGTCCTGCGTGGTAGGGATGATCAGCTTGCGGCTCTTGTCCGGGTTCTCGGTCGGCACGATGCCGGCCTCTGCCAGCAATGGCAGGGTATCGTCGAGAATACGGCCTTTGGAAAGCGCGATGGTCAACATTGGAACGTCGGTCCTTAAGCGGCTACTGCCGGCCGGGCCTCTAGCGCCCGACCGCATTCAATTCGAATGGCACGTCCGTGTGCCAGCGGGCGATTAGCCCGGTACGCGGCGGATTTTTGCGCCGAGCATCTGCAGTTTTTCTTCGATGCACTCGTAACCACGGTCGATGTGGTAGATGCGATCGATCAGGGTATCGCCTTCGGCCACCAGCGCCGACAGCACCAGGCTGGCGGAAGCACGCAGGTCGGTGGCCATGACCGGGGCGCCTTTCAGCGCCTTGACGCCAGTGACGATGGCGGTGTTGCCTTCGACCTGGATCTGCGCGCCCATGCGGTGCATTTCGTAAACGTGCATGAAGCGGTTTTCGAAGATGGTCTCGATCACCGCGCCAGTGCCTTCGGCAATGGCGTTGAGCGAGATGAACTGCGCCTGCATGTCGGTCGGGAACGCCGGGTACGGGGCGGTACGCAGGTTGACGGCTTTCGGCCGCTTGCCGTGCATGTCCAGCTCGATCCAGTCTTCACCGGTGTTGATGTCGGCGCCGGACTCCTTGAGTTTTTCCAGTACCGCTTCAAGGATGGTCGGGTCGGTGTCCTTGACCTTGACGCGGCCACCGGTCACGGCAGCAGCGACCAGGTAAGTACCGGTCTCGATGCGGTCCGGCATCACGCGGTACGTGGCCGAGTGCAGGCGCTCGACGCCATCGATGGTGATGGTGTCGGTGCCAGCGCCTTCAACCTTGCCGCCCATGGCGTTGATGAAGTTGGCCAGGTCGACCACCTCCGGCTCGCGCGCGGCGTTCTGCAGCACGCTGCGGCCTTTGGCCAGGGCAGCGGCCATCATGATGTTCTCGGTACCGGTCACGCTGACGGTGTCGAAGAAGAAGTGCGCACCGCGCAGCCCACCCTCAGGCGCCTTGGCCTTGATGTAGCCGCCTTCCACTTCGATCTTCGCACCCATGGCCTCGAGGCCACGGATGTGCAGGTCGACCGGGCGCGAACCAATGGCGCAACCGCCAGGCAGGGCCACTTCGGCCTCACCGAAACGGGCGACCATCGGCCCCAGCACCAGGATCGAGGCGCGCATGGTCTTGACCAGCTCGTAGGGCGCGACCAGGGTCTTGATGGTACGTGGGTCGATTTCCACCGCCAGCTTTTCGTCGATCACAGGCTCGATGCCCATGCGGCCGAACAGCTCGATCATGGTAGTGATGTCGTGCAGGTGCGGCAGGTTGCCCACGGTGACCGGGCCGTCAGCCAGCAGGGTCGCCGCCAGAATCGGCAGGGCTGCGTTCTTCGCGCCCGAAATGCGGATCTCGCCGTCAAGGCGAGCGCCGCCAGTAATAATCAGTTTGTCCATTGGAGTCTCGCCGCCAAGTTGGCTCAGGTGCGCTCAGCCCAGGCTGCGCTGCTGAAAAATTTCATGGTTACCGCATGGATGCTGCCATTGGCGATCCAGGGATTCAGGTGAGCATAGATCGCCTGCTGGCGTTTGACCGGGCTCAAGCCAGCCAACTCGTCGCTGATCACGTTCAACTGGAAGTTGCAGCCTTCGCCTTCAACTTCAACCCGGGAACCGGGCAATTTTTCTTCAAGGAAGCTTTTAACTTCTACGGCCTGCATGCTCAACCTCAATCGGCGCCCGATGCGCACGGGTCGGCCATCATACAAAAAAGCCCCTCGCCTGCGAAGCCCAACGAGGGCTTCGCTGACCGAGGGGCCATCATCCGTGCCTGGCCATCATGGAGCCAGCACTTCGTCAAGGTCATAGACCCCGGCAATTTCCCGCATGTCGTCGGGCATGCTGCGCACCTGGCAGCCTTTACCGGCGGCCTGGGCATCGCGCATGAATGCCAGCAGCAGCGACAGGCCGACACTGGTGGAATGTTGCACCGCCGAGCAATCGAGCACCAGCTGCGCCTCGCGGCAGGCCACAATCAGCGCCTTGCCCTGCTTGCGCAGGACCGGCCCGCTGCGGTAATCCAGCACGCCAGCCAGGCGCAGTACGCCCGGCTCGGCCATGCTTACAGCGGCCTCACTCATTTGACGGTCTTCTCCGGGGAGTTGTCGGCAGCCTGCTTGGCCTTGGCCACTTCACCGGCCCAGCCGGCGATGGTCTTGTCCAGGTCGTTGCCATTGCGCTGCATGGCATCGGCGAACTGGTCACGGAACAGCTTGCCAATGTTGATGCCGTTGACGATGACGTTACGCACCTTCCACCCGCCGCCCAGGTTTTCCAGGGTGTACTGGACCGGGTATACGGCACCATTGTTGCCGGTGACCTTCATGCCTACGGTAGCGCGCTTGCCGTCATCGGCCTTGGCCGGGTCAACGACGATACCCTGGTTGTTGTACTCCAGCAGGGCATTACCGTAGAACTGGAACAGGCTGCGCTTGAAGTTTTCCTGGAAGCGCTGCATCTGCTCGGGCGTGGCCTTGCGCGAGTACTTGACGGTCATGATGCTTTTGGAAATACCGTCGGCATCGACCACCGGCCCGAGGATGCGGTCCAGGGTGTCGTAGAACGCTTGCGGGTTGGCCTTGTACTGCTCCTTGTTGGCCTTGAGCTCACCGAGCAGCTCGGTGGTGGTGCTCTGTACCACATCATGCGGCGTCTGCGCAGCCATGGTCAGCAGGGGGAAGGCTGCCAGCAGAACCAGCAGGCCGCGTCGCAGAATGGAAATCATGGAAACTCCTTAATTAGCCGGTTGCGCTTCTTTCGGTTCCTTGCCAACAGTGTTGAGCAGGAACTTGCCAATCAGATCTTCCAGCACCAGTGCCGACTGGGTGTCGTGGATGGTCGCACCGTCCTTGAGCACTTCGTCTTCACCGCCCACGCTGATGCCGATGTACTTCTCGCCAAGCAGACCGGCGGTCAGGATCGAGGCAGTGGAGTCGGTCGGCAGGTTGTCCACCGACTTGTCCAGTTGCAGGGTCACCCGACCGGTGTAGGAATCACGGTCCAGATCGATGGCGGTAACCTTGCCGATGGTCACACCGGCCATGGTCACTTTAGCTCTGACCGTCAAACCGGCAATATTGTCGAAGTAGGCATAAACTTTATAGGTATCGCTGCTCGGGCTGGCCGACAGCCCGCTGACACGCAGGGCCAGCAGCAGCAGCGCCAGGATCCCGGCCAGCAGGAACAGGCCGACACCGATTTCCAGGGTGCGGTTTTGCATCAGAAATCTCCAAACATCAAGGCGGTCAGAATAAAGTCCAGACCCAGCACTGCCAACGAGGCATAGACCACGGTCTTGGTGGTGGCACGGCTGATCCCTTCTGAGGTGGGCTCACAGTCGTACCCCTGGAATACGGCAATCCAGGTCGTGACGAAGGCGAACACAACGCTCTTGAGCAGCCCGTTGAGCACGTCGTCGGTAAAGGAAACACTGTTCTGCATGTTGGCCCAGAACGAGCCCTCGTACACCCCCAGCCAGTCCACGGCCACCCACGAGCCACCCCAGATACCGACCACGCTGAAGATCAGCGCCAGCAGCGGCAGCGAGATGAAACCGGCCCACAGGCGCGGCGCGACGATGTACTTGAGCGGGTCGACGCCGATCATTTCCAGGCTCGACAGCTGCTCGGTAGACTTCATGTTGCCGATTTCGGCGGTCAGCGCCGAACCGGCACGGCCGGCGAACAGCAACGCCGTCACCACCGGGCCAAGTTCACGCAGCAGGGTCAGGGCGACCATCTGCCCCACCGCCTGCTCCGAACCGTACTTGGTCAGGATGCTGTAGCCCTGCAGCGCCAGCACCATGCCGATGAACACGCCGGACACGACGACGATTGCCAGCGACAGCACGCCCACCGAGTACAGCTGCTTGGTCAGCAACTGGAAGCCGCCCCCGATGCCGCCGCGGCCGACCAGTGCATGGAACAGGAACAGGCACGAGCGCCCGAGCACCGCCAGCACGTCGATTGCCGAACGACCCAGCAGGCGGACACGTTCGAGTAAGGATCTTTTGCGCATCAACGCGCCCCCAGCAGGTCGGCGCGGTAATCAGGCGCGGGAAAGTGGAAGGGAACCGGGCCATCCGGGTCACCCTTCATGAACTGGCGAATCCGTGGGTTGTCCGAGCCCATCAGCTCATCGGGCGTGCCCTGGCCCAGCACCTGGCCATCCCCCACCACGTAGATGTAGTCGGCAATGCTGGCGGTTTCGGCCAGGTCGTGGGAGACGACGATGCTGGTGATGCCCAGGGCATCGTTGAGCAGGCGGATCAGGCGCACCAGTACGCCCATGGCGATCGGGTCCTGGCCGACGAACGGTTCGTCATACATGAGGATCTGCGGGTCCAGGGCGATTGCCCGGGCCAGCGCCACACGGCGTTTCATGCCGCCAGACAGCTCGTCGGGCATCAGGTCGATGGCTCCGCGCAAGCCCACGGCCTGCAGTTTCATCAGCACGATGTCACGGATCATTTCGTCCGACAGCTGGGTATGCACGCGCAGCGGGAACGCGACGTTCTCGAACACATCAAGGTCGGTGAACAGCGCGCCGCTCTGGAACAGCACACCCATCTGCTTGCGGGCGTCGAACAGATCGCTGCGCGACAGCGTCGGCAGGTTCTGCCCGGCAACCCATACCTCACCACTCGAGGGGCGCAGTTGCGCGCCCATCAGGCGGAGCAACGTGGTCTTGCCGCAACCCGATGGCCCCATGATGCCGGTGACCTTGCCGCGCGGGATGCGAATGTCGACGTTGCTGAAAATGCTGCGCGAACCGCGTTTGAAGGTAACCCCCTTCAACTCGACCGCGTAGGCGCTATCCACACTCATCTAGACTCCTTGCTAGTGCAGCCTCGTCCTAGTGGACGCCGGCCTCCGCAAGGAAGGCACACGCACCCCTGGCAGGCCGAATAGCGGCGAACTATAGCACCGCTGACGGCAGCGCCCCAAGGCCATGCAAGCAGTCGTTCAGCCCCGGGACAGGCTTTGCTGACTTTCGCCACAGCAATCGAAAGCGTGAGGGTTTTCGTCATTGCGCGTATAATCGCGGCCTTTTCATCAGGCATTGCTTTTTCGACATGAGCCAATCCAGCGAGCTGATCCAATCCGCCCAACGCACCCTGCGCCTGGAACTTGAGGCCGTAGAGGCCCTGCTGGCACGCATCGACGACAATTTCGTCAAGGCCTGCGAACTGATCCAGGCCTGCACGGGCCGGGTTGTCGTGGTCGGCATGGGCAAATCCGGGCACATCGGCAACAAGATCGCCGCCACCCTGGCCAGCACCGGCACACCAGCCTTTTTCGTGCACCCGGCCGAAGCCAGCCATGGCGACATGGGCATGATCACCCGCGATGATGTCATCCTTGCCCTGTCGAATTCCGGCAGCACTGCCGAGATCGTCACCCTGTTGCCACTGATCAAGCGCCTGGGCATCAAGCTGATCAGCCTGACCGGCAACCCGGACTCGCCCCTGGCCCAGGCCGCCGAGGTCAACCTCGACGCCCGTGTCGAGCAAGAGGCCTGCCCGCTGAACCTGGCGCCCACCTCCTCTACCACGGCATCGCTGGTGCTGGGTGACTGCCTGGCGATCGCCCTGCTCGAGGCCCGCGGCTTCACCGCCGAGGACTTTGCCTTCTCGCACCCGGGCGGCGCCCTGGGCCGACGCCTGCTGCTGAAGGTCGAAAACGTGATGCACAGCGGCGAAGAGCTGCCCCAGGTGCCGCGCGGCACCCTGCTGAAAGACGCACTGCTGGAAATGTCCCGAAAAGGTTTGGGCATGACCGTGATCGTCGAGGCTGACGGCAAGCTGGCCGGGATCTTCACCGACGGCGACCTGCGCCGCAGCCTGGACCGCAACATCGACGTGCACACCACCCTGATCGACCAGGTCATGACCGTGCATGGCAAGACGGCGCGAGCCGAAATGCTTGCCGCCGAGGCCCTGAAGATCATGGAAGACCACAAGATCGGCGCCCTGGTGGTGGTGGACCGCGAGGACCGCCCTACCGGTGCCCTGAACATGCACGACCTGCTGCGCGCCGGTGTAATGTAAGGAGCGATGGAATGAATCAGGACCTCATGCAACGCGCCAAGCGCATCAAGCTGGCAGTGTTCGACGTGGATGGCGTGCTCACCGACGGCCGCCTGTACTTCCTTGAAGACGGCAGCGAATTCAAGACCTTCAACACCCTCGACGGCCAGGGCATCAAGATGCTCATGAACGCGGGCGTGACCACTGCCATCATCAGCGGGCGCAAGACCCCGGTGGTCGAACGCCGGGCAAAGAACCTCGGTATCCCGCACCTGTTCCAGGGCCGTGAGGACAAATTGGTCGTGCTTGACGGCCTGCTCGCCGAACTGGGCCTAAGCTATGATCAAGTGGCCTACCTGGGCGACGACCTGCCGGACCTGCCGGTGATTCGCCGGGTGGCACTGGGAATGGCCGTGGCCAACGCCGCGCCGTTCGTACGCCAGCACGCCCATGGCGTGACCCAGGCACGCGGCGGCGAAGGTGCGGCCCGTGAATTCTGCGAACTGATCATGCAGGCCCAGGGCACCCTGGACGCTGCCAACGCCAATTACCTGTAAGGCTGCCCATGTTCAGCAAGAAAGCCCGCAATGTTGCGCTGCTCGCAGTGATCGCTGCCCTGCTGGTGGCGATCGGCTACTGGAATGTCAGCCCGGAAAGCTTCCTCGACAAGCCGGTGGCCCAGGTCGACGAAAGCGCCATCGACTACTATGCGATCAACGCCCACAGCGTGCAGTTTCTGCCCGACGGCAAACTGCAGTACGAAATGACTGCCGACAAGGTCGAACACCTCAAGGCCAGTGAAATCACCCTGCTGACCACGCCGGACCTGCACATGTACCGGGGCACCGAATACCCGTGGCACGTGCAAAGCACCCGCGCCGAGGTCAATCCGGACGGTACCGAAGTCGAGCTGATCGACAAGGTACGGGTTGCCCGCACTGACGAAAAGCAGCGCGAAACCATCATTACCAGCTCACGCATGACTGTGTTCCCGCAGAAGCAATATGCGCAGACCGAGCAAGCCGTTAGAATCGACGGCGCCGGTGGCACTACTACGGGCAAAGGAATGAAAGCGTATTTGAAAGAAGGCAAGATGGACTTGCTCTCTAACGTAAGAGGACAGTATGAGGCTCGTTAAAACCCTCCCCCTTCTGCTCAGCCTGAGCGCAGCACTGGGAAGCGCGAGCGCCCTCGCCCTGCCGAATGACCGTGACCAGCCAATCCGAATCCAGGCGGACAATGCCCACCTGGATGACAAGCAAGGCGTGGCTACCTATACCGGCGACGTGATCATCACCCAGGGTTCGATGATGATCAAAGGCAACACCGTGACCATCACCCGTTCCGCCGCCGGCGATATCGACGTGGTGACCTCGGTGGGCAACCTGGCCTACTTCGAGCAGCAACAGAGCGCAGCCAAGCCGGACAAGATGAAAGGCTGGGGCGTGACTATCCAGTATCAGGCGCAGAAAGACCTGGTGATCCTCACCGACCGTGCCAAGGTCGAGAACGAGGGCAACACCACCGAAGGCGAGAAAATCGTCTACAACACCCAGACCCAGGTGGCAACTGCCGGTCGCGGTGGCAACGTGACCTCACCGCGTCAGCGTATCGACATGGTGATCCAGCCCAAGAAGAAGGCCGAGTAAATGGCAACCCTCAAAGCCCAGCA
This sequence comes from Pseudomonas sp. NPDC090592, assembly GCF_044769185.1. Classification (NCBI taxonomy): domain Bacteria; kingdom Pseudomonadati; phylum Pseudomonadota; class Gammaproteobacteria; order Pseudomonadales; family Pseudomonadaceae; genus Pseudomonas; species Pseudomonas sp. NPDC090592. The sequence goes on along the minus strand of NZ_JBIVXJ010000015.1, from coordinate 104,637 downwards.
CCTGGCCAAGAGCTACAAGGGGCGTCAGGTGGTACGTGACGTCAGCCTGTCGATCGACAGCGGCCAGATCGTCGGCTTGCTCGGCCCCAACGGTGCCGGCAAGACCACCTGCTTCTACATGATTGTCGGGCTGGTGCAGGCCGAGCAGGGCCGCGTGCTCATCGACAACCTCGATGTCAGCCACCAGCCCATGCACGGCCGCGCCCGCGCCGGCATCGGCTACCTGCCGCAGGAAGCTTCGATCTTCCGCAAGCTGTCGGTGGCCGACAACATCATGGCCATCCTCGAGACCCGCAAGGACCTCGACCGCGAAGGCCGGCGCAAAGAGCTGGAAAGCCTGCTGCAGGAATTCCACATCAGCCACATCCGCGATAACCTCGGCATGAGCCTCTCCGGTGGTGAACGCCGCCGCGTAGAGATTGCCCGCGCCCTGGCGACCGCGCCCAAGTTCATCCTGCTGGACGAACCATTTGCCGGTGTCGACCCGATCTCGGTCGGCGACATCAAGCAGATCATCCACCATCTCAAGGCCAAGGGCATCGGTGTACTCATCACCGACCACAACGTGCGTGAGACCCTGGATATTTGCGAAACCGCCTATATCGTCAATGATGGCCGCCTGATCGCTGAAGGCGATGCCGAGACCATCCTGGCCAACGACCTGGTGAAAGAGGTTTACCTGGGCCACGAGTTCCGGCTCTGACCCCGGCACATGCCTGGAGTACTGGCAGATCGCCCTGAAACCGGGGCTAAAGTTGTTACAGTGCTCTAGGCAAACGCTACAATTTAAGGCATAAAACTTGCTTGATCTGGCGCCCTGGCGCCCTCGTGTAGTGGATGGCGCATGCGCGCCGGCGAACAAGGTATTAAGCCCCAGCCATGAAACCATCGCTCGTCCTAAAAATGGGCCAGCAACTGACGATGACACCGCAGTTGCAACAGGCCATCCGCCTGCTCCAGCTTTCTACCCTGGACCTCCAACAGGAAATCCAGGAAGCGCTGGAGTCGAACCCGATGCTCGAACGTCAGGAAGACGGCGAGGACTTCGACAACAGCGACCCGATGGCGGACAACGCCGAGAACAAACCGGCCGCCGAAGTCCAGGACAACAGCTTCCAGGAGAGCACTGTCAGTGCCGACAACCTGGAAGACGGTGAGTGGAGCGAGCGCATCCCCAACGAGCTTCCGGTCGACACCGCCTGGGAAGACATCTACCAGACCAGCGCCAGCAGCCTGCCGAGCAACGATGACGACGAGTGGGACTTCACCACCCGCACATCGGCCGGCGAGAGCCTGCAAAGCCACCTGCTGTGGCAGCTGAACCTGGCGCCGATGTCCGACACCGACCGCCTGATCGCCGTTACCCTGATCGACAGCATCAACGGCCAGGGCTACCTGGAAGACACCCTCGAGGAAATCTGCGCCGGTTTCGACCCGGAGCTGGATATCGAGCTGGACGAGGTCGAAGCGGTGCTGCACCGCATCCAGCAGTTCGAGCCAGCCGGCGTCGGCGCCCGCAACCTGGGCGAATGCCTGCTGCTGCAACTGCGCCAATTGCCCGCCAATACCCCGTGGATGACCGAAGCCAAGCGCCTGGTCACTGATTTCATCGACCTGCTCGGCAGCCGTGACTACAGCCAGCTGATGCGCCGCATGAAAATCAAGGAAGACGAGCTGCGCCAGGTGATCGAGCTGGTGCAAAGCCTGAACCCGCGCCCCGGTTCGCAAATCGAGTCCAGCGAGCCTGAATACGTGGTACCTGACGTCATCGTGCGCAAAGACAGCGAGCGCTGGCTGGTGGAGCTGAACCAGGAAGCCGTCCCGCGCCTGCGCGTCAACCCGCAGTACGCCGGCTTCGTCCGCCGTGCCGATACCAGCGCCGACAACACCTTCATGCGCAACCAGTTGCAGGAAGCGCGCTGGTTCATCAAGAGCCTGCAAAGCCGCAACGAAACCCTGATGAAGGTTGCCACGCAGATCGTCGAGCACCAGCGCGGCTTCCTCGACCACGGTGACGAAGCGATGAAGCCCTTGGTGCTGCACGACATCGCCGAAGCGGTAGGCATGCACGAGTCGACCATTTCGCGGGTGACCACGCAGAAATACATGCACACACCGCGTGGCATCTACGAGCTGAAATACTTTTTCTCCAGCCACGTCAGCACCTCCGAAGGCGGAGAATGCTCGTCCACAGCGATCCGCGCGATCATCAAGAAACTGGTTGCCGCGGAAAATCAGAAAAAGCCATTGAGTGACAGCAAGATCGCTGGTTTACTGGAGGCACAAGGCATCCAGGTAGCCCGTCGCACCGTCGCCAAGTACCGCGAGTCCCTCGGCATCGCACCGTCGAGCGAGCGCAAGCGACTGATGTAGCGCCTGAGATGTGCCACAGCGTTTGTGGGGCAGGTGCAAGACCTGCCTCTTTATGCACGGGCAACAAAGGAGAAGCTGTATGCAAGTCAACATCAGTGGACACCATGTAGAAGTCACCCAGCCACTGCGCGATTACGTGCTCGAGAAGCTCACTCGCGTGGAGGGCCACTTTGACAAGATCACCAACGCGCAGGTCATCCTGAAAGTCGAGAAGCTGCAGCAGAAGGTCGAGGCGACCCTGCAGATTCCGGGCGGCGAGGTGGTTGCCAATGCCGAACACGAAGACATGTATGCAGCGATCGACGCCATGGCCGACAAGCTCGACCGCCAACTGAAAAAACACAAGGAAAAACAGCAAAGCCTGCTGCAAGGTGCAGCTGCCCGCTGATCCCCCTCATCCATGATCCGACTTGAAACCATCCTGACCCCCGGCCGTTCCCTTGTGAACGTGCCGGGCGGCAGCAAGAAGCGCGCCCTGGAAAAGGTCGCCACCGTCATCGCCGAACAAGTGCCAGAACTGGAGATGCAAGACGTCTTCGAAAAGCTGGTCGCCCGGGAAAAACTCGGCTCGACCGGTTTCGGCAATGGCATCGCCATCCCGCACTGCCGGCTTGAAGGTTGCACCTCCCCGGTCAGCGCCCTGCTGCACCTTGAAGCCCCAATCGATTACGACGCCATCGATGGCGCACCCGTGGACCTGCTGTTCGTCCTGTTGGTGCCCGAAGCTGCCACCGATGCACACCTGGAACTGCTGCGCCAGATTGCCAGCATGCTCGATCGCAAAGAGGTTCGTGATCGCCTGCGTGCCGCCAGCAGTGACGAGGCCCTGTACCAGGTTGTCCTGGACGTACAGAACGAGCACTGAACATGCGCCTGATCATTGTCAGCGGCCGGTCCGGCTCCGGCAAGAGCACCGCCCTCGATGTCCTGGAAGACAACGGTTTCTACTGCATTGACAACCTTCCCGCCGGGCTGCTGCCGCAGTTGGCGGAAGAAGCACTGATCAACACCGAACTGCTGCAACCGAAGGTTGCCGTGTCGATTGACGCACGCAACCTGCCTAGCCACCTGACGCGCTTCCCCGAATTGCTCGAAGAAGCCCGTGCGCGCAACATCCAGTGCGATGTGTTGTTCCTGGATGCCGACGAAGACATGCTGCTCAAGCGCTTCTCGGAAACCCGCCGACGGCATCCACTGACCAATGCCAATCGCTCGCTGGCCGAAGCGATCCGCGTCGAAAACGAACTTCTGGGCCCGATCGCCGACCTGGCCGACCTGAAGATCGACACCACCAGCCTCAACCTTTATCAGTTGCGTGATTCGATCAAGCTGCGCCTGCTCAACCAACCCGAGCCTGGCACCGCGTTCCTGGTCGAGTCGTTCGGCTTCAAGCGCGGCATGCCGGTCGATGCCGACCTGGTGTTCGATGTGCGCTGCCTGCCCAACCCCTACTGGAAGCCCGAGCTGCGCGAGCACTCTGGCCTCGACCAACCGGTTGTCGAGTACCTGGCCGCACAGCCGGATGTCGAAGACATGTACAACGACATTTCCAGCTACCTGCTCAAATGGTTGCCCCGCTTCGCTGCCAGCAACCGAGCCTACGTCACCATTGCCATTGGCTGCACCGGCGGCCACCACCGTTCGGTGTACATCACCGAACGCCTTGGTCAACAGCTGCAGCAATCCCTGAAAAACGTCCAGGTCCGCCACCGCGACCTCTAGCCCAAGGATCCGCCCCACGATGCCCGCCCGCGAAATCACCATCATCAACAAGTTGGGTCTGCATGCCCGGGCGGCAGCCAAGTTCGTCGGCGTCGCCGGCCGCTTCCCCTGTGCAGTCAGGGTGGGCCGTGCGCCGGACAAGCTGGTGGATGGCAAGAGCATCATGGCAGTGATGATGCTGGCGGCAGGCAAAGGTACCCAGGTGCACCTGCTCACCGAAGGCGAGCAAGACAACGACGCCATGGATGCGCTGGTCGAGCTGATCAACAACTTTTTCGACGAAGGCGAGTAAGCCCCTCCCCTGCAACATCCACTCCCAATTCTCAGGATGCAATAAAGCGTCGTTGCCTTTATACCTATACAGGTATAGATTGAGGCGATGCCATGGAAGCATTCAAACGAATCAGGACGCTGTACTGGGTGGGCAGCAGCAAGAAAGATCTTCAAGCATTACCGGTTGATGTTCAGGACATCTTCGGTTTTGCATTACATCAGGCCCAGGAAGGTGGCAAGCACCTGCAAGCCAAGAGCCTCAAAGGGTTTGCAGGCGCGGGAGTGTTGGAAGTGGTAGAGGATTGCAACCGTAGCACCTACCGGGCGGTGTACACCGTAAGCTTCAGCTCGGCAGTTTATGTGCTGCACTGCTTCCAGAAAAAGTCCACCTCTGGCATCAAGACTTCCGGTCACGATATCGCCTTGATCAGGTCACGCCTGAAGCTGGCGCAGGCGCACTCAAGAGGAGAAACAAATGACTGAGATCGAAGCTGGCAGTGGCAACGTCTATGCCGACCTCACCACTGCCGACGCCAATGAAATGCTGGTAAAAGCTCAGCTTGCCAGCAAGATCTGCAGCATCATCAAGGCTCGTCATCTCACCCAGGTTCAAGCCGCTGCAGTGCTTGGGTTACCCCAACCCAAGGTTTCCGAGATGATGCGAGGCAAGTTTCGCGGTATTAGCGAAACCAAGATGATCGATTGCCTGGCGCGACTCGGCCGTGATGTACAAATCGTTGTCAAGGCTGCCCCTCCGGCTCGAAGCGAAGGACGTGTGGAAGTCATCTTTACCTGAAGCGCGACCACACGTGCCAGGTTTGCTCAGGACATCGCCGTATCCATCACCATCATCAGGCAGAAGCCGATACACAGCCCCAGGCTGGCCAGGCGATGATGGCCGTTGCTGCGCGATTCCGGGATGATCTCCTGGGTTACCACCAGCAGCATCGCCCCCGCCGCGCAGGCCAGGCCCAGCGGCAGCAGCAGTTCGGCGATGTTCACCAACCAGGCGCAGATCACTGCCGCTACCGGCTCGACCAAACCTGAAGCAGCACCGATCAGGAAGGCTTTGAAGCGCGCCATACCCGCCCCGGCCAGCACCAGCGCAATCACCAGACCCTCAGGCACGTCCTGCAATGCAATGCCCATGGCCAGGCTGTCGGCGTCAGGCATGCCACCACCGGCCGACACACCGATTGCCATGCCTTCAGGGATGTTGTGCGCAATGATGGCAATCACAAACAGCCAGATACGCGCAGCTATCACCGGCTGGTTGTCGCTGCCTACCAGCGCCTCGGGTGAGGCACCAGACACCTTGAGATCAACCAGAAACAGGCACAGCGCACCGAACATCAGGCCAAAGCTGATCAGGCCACCCGCGCCCCAAGGGCTGAAACCGATGGACTGAGCCGCGTTCAACCCCGGAATGATCAGGGAAAACGCGGTGGCTGCCAACATCACCCCGGCACCGAAGCCAAGCAGCGTATCGGCCAACGCCACCGGCATGTTGCGAATGACCAGTACCGGTACCGCGCCCAACGCCGTCCCCAGTGCGCACAATGCGCCGCCTTCCAGCGCACGCAGCATGCGTGGCTCCAAGTCCAGCCAGGCAAGGCCGCGCGCCACCAGCAGCGCAGTGCCAGCCAGCAACAGCAAGGTCCCAAGCGCCAGGCGGAACAGGCGCACACTGCTGACAGACATTACCTCTGAGCGCATACCGGTCTGACTCACTTCAGGGCTTCGAGGTAACGACGTTCCACTTCCGCCCAGTCAATGACGTTGTAGAAGGCACCGATGTATTCCGGACGACGGTTCTGGTATTTCAGGTAGTAGGCATGCTCCCACACGTCCAGGCCCAGGACTGGCGTGTTGCCGTGCATCAGCGGGCTGTCCTGGTTGCCGCTGCTCTCCACCACCAGGGTTTTCTGCGGCGTTACGCTGAGCCAGGCCCAACCGCTGCCGAAACGGGTCAGCGCGGCCTTGGTGAAAGCCTCCTTGAAGGCTTCGAAACCACCCAGTTGCGACGCGATAGCCTGTGCCAGCTGGCCCTGTGGCTCACCGCCCCCCTGTGGCGACATCACGGTCCAGAACAGACTGTGGTTGGCGTGGCCGCCGCCATGGTTGGTCACCGCGCCACGCAGGTTCTCCGGCAGTTGCTTGACTGCACCGACCAGTTTTTCGACTGGCCACTCAGCCCATTCGGTGCCTTCGACGGCGGCATTGAGACCGTTGACGTAGGTCTGGTGATGCTTGGTGTGGTGAATTTCCATGGTCTGCGCGTCGATGTGCGGTTCCAGCGCATCGTAGGCGTAAGGCAAAGCAGGCAAGGTATGCGGCATGTCAGTGAATTCCGTAGGCAGGGGTTCTGGGCGCCACATCCGTCTGGGCAGCGAGTTCGCTGGCCCCGGCGTTGTGGCGGTTGAGCAGGCGCTCGGTACGGGGGTACTGGCCGTACTCGGCGATGAAACTCAGCAGTTCGGTGTAGGTACGCCCACTGTGGCGCAAGGCTGCGTCACGCAGCGCCTGGGGCAAGCGCGCCTCCTGGCTGGCCTGTAACAGCCGCTGATGAGCGGAGCACAAGTAGTCGGCGCTCTCATGCGGCTGGTTCAAGCGCAGGTGCAGGTCGGCCAGGTTGTGGTGGGCGATGACGAAAGCAGCCACCGCTTCGTCGACGTCATGCCAGCGCTCGAAAAGCACCTGCGCCAGCGCCAGGGCTTGCAGATAGTGTTCCCGGGCGTCAACCAACTCGCCTTGTTCGAACAGGCGGTTGGCGGTTTCCGTGGTGCGTTTCCAGTGCTGCATGGTTGTCTCCTGGGCGGTGACGCCGTGTCAGATACCGCCAGCGGTGAGTTTTTCCGGGTCCAGCAGCGCTTGAAGCTGGTCACGCGACAGGTCGGTGTGCTCCAGCGCCACATCAATGATCGGGCGGCCCTGCTTGTAGGCGGTCTTGGCGATTTCAGCTGCCTTGAGGTAACCAATGATCGGGTTCAATGCAGTGACCAGGATCGGGTTACGCGCCAAGGCTTCCTTGAGCTTGCCCTCGTTGACCTTGAAGCTGGCGATGGCCTTGTCGGCCAGCAGGCGGCTGACGTTTGCCATCAGCTCGATGCTCTCCAGCAGGTTGCGGGCGATCACCGGCAGCATCACGTTCAGCTCGAAGTTGCCGGACTGGCCTGCAATGGCGATGGTCGCGTCGTTGCCGATCACCTGGGCAGCGACCATTGCAGTGGCCTCCGGGATTACCGGGTTGACCTTGCCGGGCATGATCGATGAGCCCGGTTGCAGGCCTTGCAGCTCGATTTCGCCCAGGCCGGCGAGCGGGCCAGAGTTCATCCAGCGCAGGTCGTTGGCGATCTTCATCAGCGCCACGGCGGTGGTCTTGAGCTGGCCTGACAGCGCCACGGCGGTGTCCTGCGAGCCGATCAGCGCGAACAGGTTCTGCCCCGGGGTGAACTCGACCTGGGTCAAGCCGCTGAGCTGGCGGGCGAATCCGGCCGCGAACTGTGGGTGGGCATTGATGCCGGTACCCACGGCCGTGCCGCCCTGGGCCAGCGCCTGCAGGCTCGGCAGGGTCGCCTCAATGTGCGCCTTGGCAGCGTTGATCTGCGCTGCCCAGCCATCCAGCACCTGGCTCATGCGCACCGGCATGGCATCCATCAGGTGGGTACGACCTGTCTTCACGTACTGGTGCACCTGCGCCGACTTGGTCTCGATCACCTGCACCAGGTGGTTCAATGCCGGCAGCAGTTGCTCGTGCAGAGCCAGAGCGGCGCTGACGTGGATGGTGGTCGGGATGATGTCATTGCTGCTCTGGCCGCAATTGACATGGTCGTTGGCGTTCACCGCGTCACCCAGCACACGGCTTGCCAGGGTTGCAATCACCTCGTTGGCGTTCATGTTCGAGCTGGTGCCGGAGCCGGTCTGGAACACATCCACCGGGAAGTGCTGGACGAAATCCTCGGCCAGCAGTTGCTCCACCGCCTTGACGATGGCCTGGCCCTGCGCGGCAGACAGTTGCTCCAGCTCGACGTTGGCCTTGGCCGCAGCCGCCTTGGCCAGCAGCAGCGCACGGATGAACTGGGCCGGCATGCGCTGGCCGCTGACCGGGAAGTTGTCGACCGCGCGCTGGGTCTGGGCACCGTACAGGGCCTGGGCCGGCACCTGAAGTTCACCCATGCTGTCACGCTCGATACGGGTATCACTCATCATCAAATCCTTGCATCAGTTCATCGGGAGAAATCGACGGCAGCAGCCGGCAATTGGCCAACTGCAGGGCGTAGGTCTGCCAGCGCAGGTTTTGTTCCTGACGGTCAAGGTTGCGCAGGTCAAGCAGCGGGCGCCAGGCCTGGTCCAGGCACAGGCAGCGCCAATGCCAGGGCAGCATGCGGTCACAGGCGGTATCCAGCAGCAGGCGGAAAGAGGTCAGTGCCACCGTCCATGACGATGTCTCGGTGCAGCACACCAGGTAGCGGCCTTCGGCGAGGTAATGCTCGATCAGGCGCGGCTCGTCGGGTTCGAGCGCACAGCGGATGCGCCGGCTTAGCCAGCGCCAGTTTTCCAGGTAGGGCAGTTCGCGCAGGACAGGTTTCATGAACATCATCGCTGGGTTACTGGATAATGATATTCATTATTAAGTGATAAACAGAATCACTTCAAGAAAAAGGTGATGAAAGAAAAAACCCGGCGCATGGCCGGGTCTTGGTTCTCATTGAAAATTCTCTAGTGCCCGTGCCGGCCCTTTCGCGGGCTCGCCCGCTCCCACAGGGGCTGCACAGACTTCAAGCTTGCGCCGTACCTGTGGGAGCGGGCGAGCCCGCGAAGAGGCCGGTACAGGCCACAGATCAGCTACCAGCAACCGTCATCCGCTCGATCAGCACCGACCCTGTATGGATGTTGCTGCGGGTTTCAAGATCACTACCAATCGCCACAATTTGCTGGAACATGTCCTTCATATTGCCGGCAATGGTCACCTCCTGCACAGCATGCTGGATCTCGCCGTTTTCCACCCAGAACCCGGCCGCACCACGGGAGTAGTCACCCGTCACCATGTTCAGCCCATGCCCCATCAACTCGGTCACCAGCAGGCCGCGGCCCATGCGACGAATCAACGCGGCCTGGTCTTCCACACCGTGAGTGACGAACAGGTTGTGCACACCGCCGGAGTTGGCCGTGCTTGGCAAGCCCAGCTTACGCCCGGAATAGGTACCCAGCAGGTAGGAAACAAGCTCGCCTTTGTCGACGAACGGCTTGGCATAAGTGGCCAGGCCATCACCGTCGAAGGCGGCACTGCCCAGCGCCCGAGGAATGTGCGGGCGCTCGTCAAGGGTCAGCCAGGACGGGAACAGACGCTGGCCGATGGTGCCTTCAAGGAACGAGGACTTGCGGTAGAGGTTGCCGCCGGAAATAGCCGACAGGAAGCTGCCGAACAAGCCACCGGCCAGTTCGGCAGAAAACAACACCGGCACTTCGCACGTAGGCACCGGCCGAGCGCCAAGGCGGCTGGCTGCGCGCTGAGCAGCGCGAACGCCAATACTACGCGGGTCAGCCAGCAGGTTGCCTTGGCGGTTCACGTCATACCAGTAATCGCGCTGCATCTGCCCGTCGCCTTCGGCGATCATCACGCAACTCAGGCTGTGCCGGGTCGAAGCGTAACTGCCGATGAAGCCATGGCTGTTGCCATACACCCGGCAACCTTGATGGGTATTGAGGGTGGTGCCGTCGGCATTGAGGATGCGCGGGTCGGCATCGAACGCCGCAGCTTCGCAGGCCAGGGCCATCTCAATGGCCTTTTCCGGCTCGATATCCCAGTCGTGGTAGAGGTCCAGGTCCGGGATTTCGCGGGCCATCAACGCGGCGTCGGCCAAGCCGGAACATTCGTCCTCGGAGGTATGTTTGGCAATCGCCAGGGCTGCAGCGACGGTTTCGCGGATCGCGTCCGGGCCACTGGCCGACGTGCTGGCCGAACCTTTGCGCTGGCCTACATAAAGGGTGATACCAAAGCCTTGGTCGCGGTTGAACTCGACCGTTTCGACCTCATGCTGGCGTACCGTGGTGGACAGGCCCTGCTCCAGCGACACCGCCACTTCGCAGGCGCTGGCCCCTTGGCGCTTCGCCTCGGCGATGATTGCCTCGACCTGCTCCTGCAATGCTGGCAGATCCTTCGGACCTACGCTCTGGACTGCACTCATGGTTCTCTCCACTCAAATTCTGCGTTCGGCGAGGGTCATTCTACGACCGGGCCGGACAAGCGGCCCCCGACTGGTTATGATGGCGGCAATTTCTATGCCTTGTATGAAAAGTGCCTGCGCGACGCTCATGCTGCGTTGAAAACAGGCTCGGAATGCTCATTTACAATCAGTAAACTCCGCTTCCTCGCCTGTTTTCGCCTTGCCTGAGCGCCGCTCGGCGACTTTTCATACAACCCAAGCGGACTGCCACCATGGTTGATTCAAACGACGACGCCTTCGACGGCGAAAAAAGCAAAACCCAGATCAAGCGCGAACTGCATGCGCTGGTTGAACTTGGCGAGCGCCTGACCACGCTCAAGGCCGATACCCTGGCACGCCTGCCCTTGACCGACGAGCTGCGCAAGGCCCTGGCCGAAGCCAGCAAGCACACGGCTCATGGCGCCCGTAAACGCCACATGTCGTTCGTCGGCAAGCTGATGCGCGTGCAGGACCTGGATGCCATCCACGCCCTGCTCGAACAGATGGACAGCTCCACTCGCCAGTACAACGAGCGCTTCCACAACCTGGAACGCTGGCGCGATCGGCTGATCGACGGTAACGACGAGGATCTCGAGCGCTTCGTCAACGAGTACCCCGAAACCGATCGCCAGCAAATGCGTTCGCTGGTGCGCCATGCGCAACACGAAAAGGCGCGGAACAAGCCACCTGCCGCTGCGCGCAAGGTGTTCAAGTACATCCGCGACCTCGACGAGTTGCAGCGCGGGTTGCGCTGACAGACTGGGACCCTGTGGGAGCGGGCGCGCCCGCGAACACCGGCGAAGCCGGTGCCACGCACCGCGTCGCCTGCTTCGCGGGCATGTCGGAACGCCGCACCGCCGCTCCCACAACGGTCCCTAAGGCCATCACGCGCCGGTACCGCCCACGGTAATCGCATCCAGCTTCAAGGTAGGCTGCCCGACCCCGACCGGCACCGACTGCCCGTCCTTGCCACATGTCCCCACCCCGCTGTCCAGCGCCAGGTCGTTACCGACCATCGACACCCGGCTCATTGCCTCCGGACCATTGCCGATCAGGGTCGCGCCCTTCACCGGTGCGGTAATCTTGCCGTCTTCGATCAGGTAGGCCTCACTGGTCGAGAACACGAACTTGCCGCTGGTGATGTCCACCTGGCCACCACCAAGGTTGGCGCAGTAGATACCTTTCTTCACCGACGCGATGATTTCCTGCGGGTCGCTTTCGCCAGCGCGCATGTAAGTGTTGGTCATGCGCGGCATTGGCAGGTGCGCGTAGGATTCACGGCGGCCGTTGCCGGTCACCGCCATGCCCATCAGGCGCGCGTTCAGCTTGTCCTGCATGTAGCCCTTGAGCACGCCGTTCTCGATCAGCGTGGTGCATTCGGTCGGGGTGCCTTCGTCATCCACGCTCAGCGAGCCACGGCGGCCCTCGAGGGTGCCATCGTCAACGATGGTGCACAGGCTCGACGCCACTTTCTCGCCAATGCGGCCGCTGAACGCCGAACTGCCCTTGCGGTTGAAATCGCCTTCCAGGCCATGGCCGACAGCCTCGTGCAGCAACACGCCCGACCAGCCCGAGCCCAGTACCACTGGCAAGGTGCCAGCGGGTGCCGGGATAGCTTCGAGGTTGACCAGCGCCTGGCGCAGCGCCTCGCGGGCATAGCCCATCACCCGCTCTTCAGTGAAGAAGCGGTAGTCGGTACGCCCACCACCGCCCTGCCCGCCGCGCTCGCGACGGCCGTTGTGTTCGACGATGACGCTGACATTGAAACGCACCAGCGGGCGCACGTCGGCGGCAAGGCTGCCATCGGCCGCTGCGATCAGGATGCGCTCCCAGACCCCGGCCATGCTCACGCTGACTTGCTGGATACGCGGATCCAGGGCCCGGGTCGCAGCATCGACACGCTTGAGCAGCTCCACCTTTTCGGCACGGCTGAGTACATCCAGCGGGTTGTCTGGCGCATACAGGGCGGTCACGTCCTGGCTACGGAAGGCTTGTACCGTGCCGTTCTGCCCGGCTCGGGAAATCGAACGGGCGGCACGGGCCGCAGAGGTCAGCGCCTCAAGGTTGATTGCATTGCTGTAGGCGAAGCCGGTCTTTTCACCGGACTGGGCACGTACACCCACGCCCTGGTCCAGGTTGAAGCTGCCCTCTTTGACAATACCGTCTTCCAGCGCCCAGGTTTCCGATATCTGGCCCTGAAAATACAGGTCGGCGGCGTCGATGCCGGGGCCGGCCAACTCACCCAGCACGCTCTGCAGGCTGTCCAGGGTCAAGCCGCCTGGGGCCAGGAGCTGCTCGCTGACGGTGGATAACATCTGGCTCATAGTCACTCCGAGGTGTGCGCAGGCCGCAACGCGCCCTGCGAGAAAAAGCGCCGGTGCGATGCCACCGGCATGCGCGCCCGAATGGACGCTTGTTCTTCAATGTCGCGCTCGGCAATCAATACCGCTTCGCCTTGCGCCTGTTCTGCGACGATACGCCCCCAAGGGTCGACGATCGCCGCATGGCCATGGGTTTCCCGTGGGCCTGGGTGGGTGCCGCCCTGCGCCGCAGCCAGCAGGTAGCACTGTGTTTCGATGGCGCGGGCACGTACCAGCACCTCCCAATGCGCCGCGCCGGTCACCGCCGTGAAGGCAGCGGGTGCAGTGATCAGCTCGGCGCCGGCAGCGCGCAGTTCGCTGTACAGCTCGGGGAAGCGCAAGTCGTAGCACACGCTCAACCCCAGCCGCCCCACTGGCGTATCCGCCACCACCACCTGGGCGCCGTGGGCGTAGTCGTCCGATTCACGGTACCGGCCGCGATTGTCGGCAACGTCCACGTCGAACAGGTGCAGCTTGTCATAGCGTGCCGCCACCTCGCCGTGCTCGTCGATCAGCAGCGAGCAGGCATGCGCCTTGGCCTCGGGCTGGCCGACCGGTGGCAAGGGCAAAGTACCGGCGACTATCCATAACTTGAGGTCGCGGGCGGTCCGTTTCAACCATGGCAGGATCGGCCCTTCACCCAAGGCTTCGGCACGGCCTATGGCGGCGGCGTCCTTGCGTCCCATGGCGGCAAAGTTTTCCGGTAGCACCGCCAGCCGCGCCCCGCCCAGTGCAGCCTGCTGCAACAGGGCACCGGCACGCTGCAGGTTGGCCAGCACATCGTCCTGGCTGACCATCTGGATTACCGCTGCCTTCATGGGCGCTCCTGGCACTATTTATCGAAAGGTTTCACAAAGGTGATTCTAGGCTCTTTCCACGGGCCTTCGACACGGTAGTGCACACTGGCAAAGCGCGACACACGGTCACCGATCAACCGGTCGACGAGGAACAACGCCCCGCCTACTGCTGGCGCGCCAACGATCAGCGCGGCCAGCGGCAGGTTGTTGGTCACCGGCAGGCTGACCTGCAGATTGGCGTTGACCTGGTCACGGACCATGTCCAGCGTGCCCTCCAGCTCGAAGCTGCTCGACGGGCCGGTCATGGTGATGGGTTCGCGGGTCACGTAGACGCCATTGCTGGCCACCAGCAGCCCTTTGACCCGGTCATAGGCCAGGCCCTTGTCGAACAGGTCGGAGAAGTCCAGGCGCAGCCGCCGGCCAATCGAGTTGAAGTTGAGCAGGCCGAATACCCGCAACGCCTGAGCGCTGCCCTCGACCTCGACAAACTGGCCGGTGCGTAACGCCGCGTCCATGCTGCCCGAGAAGCGCGTCAGGCTCACCGCGGCCGGCGAACCTGGCCAGCGGCCGTCCACGTCCAGGCGGAAGTCACGGCTGGTCACGGTCGGGGCAAAGCCCCAGGCCTTGAGGACATCGGCAAGGTTCTTGCCGTCCAGGCGCCCTTTGTACCAACTGCTGGTCTTGCCCGTTTCGCCCTCCCAGCCACCGCCACCGTCAATGCGCAGGCCCTTGAAGTCGAGGTCGATATCGCTGGCAGCAACACCACGGGCGGTTGGCCGCAGCTTGATCGAGGCACTGCCGAACAGGTCGTCACCGCGGTATAGCTTGTCGATGCTCATGTCCAGTGCCGGGACCTTGCGCGGGTCGAAGGAAGCCAGTGGATCAGGGCCGTCCTCAGCCCGCTCCTCGGCCTGCTTTTCAGCCGGACTGGGCGCTGGCAGGCGCAGGGTCTGCATGCGCACGACCATTGGCGCGCCCTTGGCATCTGGCACCCGGGCATTGCCGATGACTTCCTTGCTGTCCAGGCGCAGGTCCCAGGCCGGGCCGCCTCGGGCCAGCCGCACCACAGCCTGGTTCAGGTCCATGCCAAAGGCTTTCAACTGGCCGATGCTCAGGTCAACGCTCTGCAGGTTCTGCCGTGCACTGCCGCCTGGGTCGTTACCGCCCAGGCGCGCCGCCTGTTCCTGCCATGGGCCAAGGTCCAGCGTGTCCAGGCGCCCACGTACCCTCAGGCCCTGGCCGGCTGGCACCTGAGCGTCCCCTGTACCCAGCAGCAATTCGCCACGCCCCTGCAGCAACTTGTCGGCCGGTGCAGCGTAGGCAAAGCGCGCCAGGTCGCTGTAGCCAGCATCGAAACGCCGCTCCGGCCCCTGCAGGCTCATGCTGAAACGGCTGTCGCGAGTGTCTGCCGCCGCCTTGCCGAACGGCGCCGGCAAATCGATGGCCAGGCCCTTGAGGCTGGAGCTGACACTCAGGCGGTTGTCACGGCTACCCAGGCTCAGCTGCAACTGGTAGGGCAGGTCACCGGAAGCCGGCAAGGCCTGGTTGAACTGCAGCCACTCGGTCAAGGCCTTGAGTGATACCTGGCCATTGGCCTCGATGCGGGTCTGCATCTGCCCAGGCTGGCCTTCGGCAGTTATCTGCGCCGTGACCGGCTTGCCAAAGGCCTGCAGGCTGATGCCTTTGCCGCTCAGGCCCTTGTCGAAATCGAAGCTGAAGTCACCCTTCAGGCGGCTCAACTCAAGGCTCGGCGGGGCAACCTTCAAGCGCGCATCATGGGTGGCGAAGTCCACCTGTACTTTCGGCCGCTGCCCATGTTCCAGCGGGATATCGAGCTTGACCTTGCCCTTCAGCGGCCCCTCGCCCTCCCAGCCGGCGAAGATCTCACCGGTGCCAATTGGCGCCTCCTTGAGAATCTTCAGCCCATCACCCAGGCTGCCGTCGAAATCGCCATCGAGGAACAGGTGGCTGTGCTGGCCCTCGTCGACATGCGGGATGTCGACCTTCACATCGCTGACCTTGGTGTCCAGCAGCACGCCGCGCTGGGCCTTGATGCGCACGCCACTGTCCTCGATGAACACATCGCCGTCCACATGCTGTACCTGCGGCCAGCCAGGCTGGAAGTCCAGCGCAGCGTCATGCACCTTGAAGAACAGGCTGATGCTGCGCGCCTCCGGTGCAGCGCCATGGTTAAGAGAGCCCTGGTACTGGAAGTAGCCTTCGTCCACCGCGCCTTTGACAATGGCGCTGCGCAGCCACTCGTCGAGGGCCGGGCTAAGCACTTCGGGCAGGTACTTGGCGGTGTAGCGACCATCGCCGTCGGTCAGGCCGACGCGCAGGTCCATGTAGTCCTCGCGGCCTTCCTCGAACAACAGGCGGATCAGGAAGTCACCCGCGATCTTGCCCTCTTCGCCCAGCACCTTGAGGTAAGACGCAACCAGGGTGAAACCCTCCTTGTCCAGTGCCCAGGTCAGCCGTGCATTGGCCTTCTGGTAATGCCACGGTTTGGCGAAGATCGGGTACAGGTGCAGCATGAACGCATCGGTATCCAGGCGCAGCTCGCCGTGGCCCAGATCGCCACTGATGCTGCCGCTGACGTTACCGGCCGCAGGGGCATTGTGATAGGCATCGAAACCGACCTTTTCCAGGTTGGCTTCGAACTGCAGGCGCTGGTCACCTTCAGCCTTGGGGCGGGCCTCCAGCCGCACATTGCGCAGTGCACCCGTCACCTTGAGGCCATCGACCACGGCCATGACCTTGTCGGGCAACGGTGCCAGGGCGTCGATCAACGGGGTCAGCGGCGTCAGGTTGAGCCGATCGGCCTGCACCTTCCAGCTTTCATCGGCGGCGCTCTCGCCAGCGCGCTGCTGCACCTGCAGGTGCGATTCCCAGCGGGTCTTGCCGATGTCCATGGCCAGGGAATCGACCACAACATCGAAACCATGCTCGCGGCGCTGGAACCAGGCGCCCAGGGCCAGGTTGTTCAGGGTGGCGGCCTTGCGCCCACTGTAGGCGCCCTTCAGTTCAGGCGCATTGAGCCGGACCACGGCCTGCTGCAGCTGACCCTTGCCCCAGTCGACCCAGAACTCACCGCCGGCGCGCAACGCTTCGGCATGCCATTGCCCCAGCAAAGCGGGCGGCAACCAGTGCGACCAGTCACTTTGCGGCAGGCTCAGGTAGGCCTCGACCTGGCCATCACGCCAGGCCTTGGCCGATATGCGACTGCGCAGGTTCAGCGCCAAGGGCTGGCCATCAGGCAAGGTCGCCCGCAAGTCCAAAGCCTGGCGCGAGGCACCGGCCTTCAAGCCGGCACTCACATAAGTCAGGGTCAGCGGGTCGCGCTGCCAGGGGTGCAAAGTGACCTGGCTGTCGAACACATCAACCCGGCCTAGCTGGCGCAGGCGCTGCAGCAGGTCGGCAGGGTCCGGCGGCGTGTCGTCCTTTTTCGGCAGCCCTTCAAGGTTCCAGGCGCCCTGCTCGTTCTCACGCAGAATCAGTTGCAGGCCGCCCAGCTGAATGCGCGCCAGGCGCACTTCACGGGCGGTAAGGCTGGCCCAGACATCGGGAACCACCATGACCTCGTCAAGGCGCAGCGCCGTGGCACCCTCGCCCAACTGCAGGTCGCGCACCCGCAGCACCGGCGCCAGCCCGCTCCAGTGCCCTTCCAGCGCACCGACATGCACGGGCAGGCCCAGCGCCTGCTCGGCCTTGCTCTCTACGTCGGCACGGTACTCGGCGACCAGCGGCGCCAGTTCGCGGCCAAGGCTGACATACAGCGCCACCAGTACCGCCAACAGGGCACATATGCCCAGCCCCCAGCGGGTCAAGGCGACAAGAACGCGGGTCAGACGTCCCATGGCCGTGGCCCTCCAAGTCGTTTATCCATGATGGCCCGTCGCGCAGGTTTTGCCAGCGCGACGATGCAGCAGCGTGTTTCAGAAGGCCTCAGAGCAGCACCACGTCGTATTGTTCCTGCGAATACATCGACTCGACCTGGAAGCGAATGGTTCGCCCGATGAAGGCCTCCAGCTCCGCCACGTTGCCCGACTCTTCATCCAGCAGGCGGTCGACCACCTTCTGGTTGGCCAGCACACGGTAGCCCTCGGCCTGATAGGCACGCGCCTCGCGCAGGATCTCGCGGAAGATCTCGTAGCAGATGGTCTCGGGGGTTTTCAGCTTGCCGCGGCCCTGGCATGCCAGGCAGGGCTCGCACAGCACCTGCTCCAGGCTTTCGCGGGTGCGCTTGCGGGTCATCTGCACCAGGCCCAGTTCGGTGATGCCGATGATGTTGGTCTTGGCGTGATCGCGCTCCAGCTGTTTTTCCAGGGTACGCAGCACCTGGCGCTGGTGCTCTTCATCTTCCATGTCGATGAAGTCGATGATGATGATGCCGCCGATATTGCGCAGGCGCAGTTGCCGGGCGATGGCGGTGGCAGCCTCGAGGTTGGTCTTGAAGATGGTCTCTTCCAGGTTGCGATGGCCGACGAAAGCACCGGTGTTCACGTCGATGGTGGTCATGGCTTCGGCCGGGTCGACCACCAGGTAGCCGCCGGACTTGAGCGGCACCTTGCGTTCCAGGGCACGCTGGATCTCGTCTTCGACGCCGTACAGGTCAAAAATCGGACGCTCGCCAGGGTAGTGTTCGAGGCGGTCGGCGATTTCCGGCATCAGTTCGCCGACGAACTGCGTGGTCTTCTGGAAGGTTTCCCGCGAGTCGATGCGGATCTTCTCGATTTTCGGGTTGACCAGGTCACGCAGGGTACGCAGGGCCAGGCCAAGGTCCTCGTAGATGACCGTGGGCGCGCCGCACGTCTTGATCTGGGTGCCGATCTGCTCCCACAGGCGGCGCAGGTAGCGAATGTCCTGCAGGATCTCTTCAGCACGTGCGCCCTCGGCGGCAGTGCGCAAAATGAAACCGCCGGCATCCTTGATGTTTTCGCTTTCCATGCAGTCGCTGACCACCTGCTTGAGGCGATCACGCTCGGCTTCGTCTTCGATCTTCAGCGAAATACCGACATGGCTGCTGCGCGGCATGTACACCAGGTAGCGCGAAGGAATCGATAACTGGGTGGTCAGGCGTGCACCTTTGGAGCCGATCGGGTCCTTGGTCACCTGCACCACCAGCGCCTGGCCTTCGTGCACCAGTGCAGTGATGTTCTCTACCGCCGAGCCTTCACGCTGGGAGATTTCCGAAGCATGGATGAACGCCGCACGCTCCAGGCCGATGTCGACGAAGGCCGCCTGCATGCCCGGCAGCACGCGCACCACCTTGCCCTTGTAGATATTGCCAACGATGCCCCGCCGCTGGGTGCGCTCGACGTGCACCTCCTGCAGTACCCCGTTTTCCACCACCGCCACACGTGATTCCATCGGGGTGATGTTGATCAGGATCTCTTCACTCATGGCAGGCTCTCGTCAAAGGTCTCTTGTAATGATGGATGGCGTACGCACTGCTGGCTACTGCGGGTTTGTTACCTCTGGCGTAGGCATGGTCAGCTGCCAGCAGGCAACGCCGAACTGGCCGAGCAGATCGGCCGTTTCACTGAGGGGCAAACCCACCACTGCCGAGTAGCTGCCGGACAGGCCTGTGACGAACACCGCGCCCAGGCCCTGGATGGCGTAGCCACCCGCCTTGTCCGCCGGTTCGCCGCTGGCCCAGTAGCGCTGGGCTTCTTCGTCGCTGATCAGGCGAAAGCCAACCTTGCTGGTAACGCACAGGCTTTGCGTGCGCAGCCCATCGGTGAGCGCGACCGCAGTCAGTACCTGATGCTCGCGGCCTGACAGGTCGGCCAGCATGGCCAGGGCATCTTCGCGGTTTTGCGGCTTGCCGAGAATACGACCATCGAGCACCACGGCGGTGTCTGCGCCGAGTACTACAGCTCGTTCTCCCGGGGCCGCAAGGCGGCCCTTCGCGGGCACGCCCGCTCCCACAGGGACCGCGCTGCTTTCAAGATCATGACCGGACCTGTGGGAGCGGGCGTGCCCGCGAAGGGCCTGCACCGGATCTGTCAGGCTGGCCAGGCCTGCGGCAGCCTTGGCCCGGGCCAGGCGTTCGACGTAAGCCGGCGCGCTTTCGCCGGGCAGCGGGGTTTCATCGATGGGGGCGCTGACGACGCTGAACGGCACGCCGATCTGGGTCAGCAGTTCACGACGGCGGGGCGAGCCGGAGGCCAGGTAAAGCGGGTTCATGCAGACATCTCCCTGTCAGTGTCGGCATCGCCGTCAGTTGATATGCAAGCGTCGGCGCAGGTCGCGCAGGGCGAAGCTGATCCACGGCCAGAGCAAGGCACTGATGACCGCCGACCAGACCAGCGCCAACGTGGGCAGGCGGTTGCCGGTCAGGGCGCTGAGCCACAACTGGATCAACTGGGCGATGCCGAAGATCACCAGGATCACCAGGCTCTGCTGCCACATGGGGAACATGCGCAGGCGCTGTTGCAGCGACAGCACCAGGAATGTGATCAGGGTAAGGATCAGCGCGTTCTGCCCCAGCAGGGTGCCGTACAGCACGTCTTCGGCCAGGCCCAGCACGAACGCCGTGGTCATGCCGACCTTGTTCGGCACGGCCAGGGTCCAGAAGGACACCAGCAAGGCTAGCCACATGGGCCGGAACACTTCCATGAACTGCGGCATGGGCGAGACGCTGAGCAGCAGGCCGATGGCGAAAGTCAGCCAGATGACCCAGCCGTTGTTGCGGCGTGAAGCAGCCATCATTGTCTCCGGGTTTGAGCGGGTGCAGCGGGCGCTGCAGCTGGCGTGACAGGTGCAGCCGCCGGGGCTGCGGGCTGTGCGGCCGGAGCTGTCGGCGCTGGCGTTGTGGCCGGTACGACAGGCGCAGAGCCGGCTGGCGTGCCCTGCTCGCCTGGGCTTGTGACCGCGCCACCCTTGCGGTCAGCCTCTTCCTGGGCGATGGCGGCGTCGGTAGCGCGCTGCTCCGGGGTACGCCGGTCGCTGAACACCAGCAGCATGTAGCGGCTGCGGTTGAGCGCTGCGGTGGGGATGGCACGCACGATGGCGAACGGCTGGCCGGAGTCGTGGATCACCTCATTGACCGTGGCCACCGGGTAGCCGGCCGGGAAGCGCTGGCCCATACCGGAGCTGACCAACAGGTCGCCTTCCTTGATGTCGGCGGTGTCGGCCACATGCCGCAGCTCCAGGCGCTCGGGGTTACCGGTGCCACTGGCGATGGCACGCAGGCCGTTGCGGTTGACCTGCACCGGAATGCTGTGGGTAGTGTCGGTCAGCAACAGCACCCGCGAGGTGTAGGGCATCAACTCGACCACCTGGCCCATCAGGCCACGCGCATCGAGCACCGGCTGGCCGAGGAACACGCCATCACGCTCACCCTTGTTGATCAGGATGCGGTGGGTGAACGGGTTGGGGTCGACACCGATCAGTTCGGCTACTTCGACCTTTTCGTTGACCAGCGCCGAAGAGTTCAGCAACTCGCGCAGGCGCACGTTCTGCTCGGTCAGGGCAGCCAGCTTCTGCAAACGCCCCTGCAGCAGCAGGGCTTCGGTCTTGAGCTTTTCGTTTTCGGCGATCAGTTCGTTGCGGCTGCCGAACTGGCCGGCAACGCCTTGCCACGCGCGCTGCGGCAAGTCGGTGATCCAGTACGACTCCATCAGTACCACGCCCATCTGGCTGCGCACAGGCTTGAGCACGTCGAAGCGCGCGTCGACAACCATCAACGCGACCGACATCACCACCAGTACGAGCAGGCGAACGCCCAGTGAAGGGCCCTTGGAGAAAAGCGGTTTAATGGGCCGTTCCTCGTGGACGACTCAGGAGGTCATTGGACATGGGACAACGCACCAGCCTGGTTGCGGGTTGACGGATACGGCGCCCTGAACGGGCGCCAGCCCAGCACATACAGGTAGCACTGTGCGTACTACCTGTAAACCGGGCGCTCGTGAGCAGCGAGTGGGATCACTCGCTGGAGAGCAGGTCCATCGCGTGCTTGTCCATCATCTCCAGGGCGCGACCGCCGCCACGGGCGACACAGGTCAGCGGGTCCTCGGCGACGATCACTGGCAGGCCGGTTTCCTGGGCCAGCAGCTTGTCGAGGTCACGCAGCAGCGCACCACCACCGGTCAGCACCAGGCCACGCTCGGCGATGTCCGAAGCCAGCTCGGGCGGCGACTGCTCCAGGGCGCTCTTGACCGCCTGGACGATGGTCGCCAGCGATTCCTGCAACGCTTCGAGCACTTCATTGGAGTTCAGGGTGAAGGCGCGCGGTACGCCCTCGGCCAGGTTACGGCCACGCACGTCGACTTCGCGCACTTCGCCGCCCGGGTAGGCGGTACCGATTTCCTGCTTGATGCGCTCGGCGGTGGATTCGCCGATCAGGCTGCCGTAGTTACGGCGCACGTAGGTGACGATGGCTTCGTCGAAACGGTCGCCGCCAACGCGGACGGATTCGGCATAGACCACGCCGTTCAGCGAGATCAGGGCGATTTCAGTGGTACCGCCACCGATATCGACGACCATCGAGCCGCGGGCCTCTTCGACCGGCAGGCCGGCACCAATGGCAGCGGCCATCGGCTCTTCGATCAGGAACACTTCACGGGCACCGGCACCCAGGGCCGACTCGCGAATGGCGCGGCGCTCTACCTGGGTCGACTTGCACGGCACGCAGATCAGCACACGCGGGCTTGGCTGCAGGAAGCTGTTCTCGTGAACCTTGTTGATAAAATATTGCAACATTTTTTCGCAGACGCTGAAGTCGGCGATGACGCCGTCCTTCATCGGACGAATGGCAGCAATGTTGCCGGGCGTACGGCCCAGCATGCGTTTGGCTTCGGTACCGACGGCGACGACGCTTTTCTGATTGCCATGGGTACGGATGGCAACAACCGAGGGCTCATTCAGGACGATACCGCGCTCACGCACGTAAATAAGGGTGTTGGCAGTACCCAGGTCGATGGAGAGATCGCTGGAAAACATGCCACGCAGTTTCTTGAACATGGGAAAGTGACCCTGGGGAAAGCGTGGGTAAAAAAGTGCGGCAAACTCTAACAATGGCAGGGATTTTGGGCAAGGAGCCAATATGTTAAATTGGCTGTTTTTCCGAGCATGCCAGCCGATGATCGCGGCCGTTGGACCGCCAGAAAGCTGACATGTTCCTCATCGCGGACCCAAATTCCGTTCTTTGTTTCCCTTGGAGATCCCCATGGCGCTTGAACGCTGCGACGTGGAAAAGATCGCCCATCTGGCCCGTCTGGGGCTGAATGATGGCGAACTGCCACGCATTACCGACGCCCTGAACAGCATCCTCGGCCTGGTCGACCAGATGCAAGCGGTCGACACCACCGGCATCGAGCCCCTGGCCCACCCGCTGGAGGCCAGCCAGCGCCTGCGTCCCGACCAGGTCACCGAACACAACCAGCGCGATGCCTACCAGGCTATCGCGCCGTCGACCGAAAGTGGTCTGTACCTGGTTCCTAAAGTCATCGAGTAAGGGATAGAGCCTGCCATGCATCAATTGACCCTGGCCGAGATCGCCCGCGGACTCGCCGACAAGTCGTTTTCCTCCGAAGAGCTGACCGGCGCCCTGCTGGCGCGCATCAAGCAGCTCGACCCGCAGATCAACAGCTTCATCAGCGTCACCGAAGACCTGGCCCTGGGCCAGGCACGTGCCGCCGACGCCCGCCGCGCCGCTGGCGAAACCGGCGCGCTGCTGGGTGCGCCGATCGCCCACAAGGACCTGTTCTGCACCAACGGCGTACGCACCAGCTGCGGCTCGAAGATGCTCGACAACTTCAAGGCACCGTATGACGCCACCGTGGTCGCCAAGCTGGCCGAAGCCGGCATGGTCACCCTGGGCAAGACCAACATGGACGAGTTCGCCATGGGTTCGGCCAACGAATCCAGCCACTACGGCGCGGTGAAGAACCCGTGGAACCTCGAACACGTCCCGGGCGGCTCGTCGGGCGGTTCGGCCGCTGCGGTGGCCGCGCGCCTGCTGCCGGCCACCACCGGCACCGACACCGGCGGTTCGATCCGCCAGCCGGCGGCACTGACCAACCTCACCGGCCTGAAACCGACGTACGGTCGTGTTTCGCGCTGGGGCATGATTGCCTACGCCTCCAGCCTCGACCAGGGCGGCCCGCTGGCCCGCACTGCCGAAGACTGCGCCCTGCTGCTGCAAGGCATGGCCGGCTTTGATGCCAAGGATTCCACCAGCATCGAAGAGCCAGTGCCGGATTACAGCGCCAACCTCAATGGTTCGCTGCAGGGCCTGCGCATCGGCCTGCCGAAGGAGTACTTCGGTGCCGGCCTCGACCCACGCATCGTCGACCTGGTCCAGGCCAGCGTCAAGGAGCTGGAAAAGCTCGGTGCCGTGGTCAAGGAAATCAGCCTGCCGAACATGCAGCACGCCATCCCGGCCTACTACGTGATCGCCCCGGCTGAAGCCTCTTCCAACCTGTCGCGCTTCGACGGCGTGCGCTTCGGCTACCGCTGCGACGCGCCGAAAGACCTCACCGACCTGTACAAGCGTTCCCGCGGCGAAGGCTTCGGCGCTGAAGTGCAGCGCCGCATCATGGTCGGCACCTACGCCCTGTCGGCCGGCTACTACGACGCCTACTACGTGAAGGCGCAGCAAATCCGTCGCCTGATCAAGAACGACTTCATGGCCGCCTTCAACGACGTCGACCTGATCCTCGGCCCAACCACGCCAAACCCGGCCTGGAAACTGGGCGCCAAGAGCAGCGACCCGGTCGCAGCCTATCTGGAAGACGTCTACACCATCACCGCCAACCTGGCGGGCCTGCCGGGCCTGTCGATGCCAGCCGGCTTCGTCGACGGCCTGCCGGTCGGCGTGCAGCTGCTGGCGCCGTACTTCCAGGAAGGCCGCCTGCTCAACGTCGCGCACCGCTATCAGCAAGTGACCGACTGGCACACCCGCGCCCCCAACGGCTTCTGAGGAATTCACACATGCAATGGGAAGTTGTGATCGGGCTGGAAATCCACACTCAGCTCGCCACCCAGTCGAAGATTTTCTCCGGCAGCGCCACCACCTTTGGCTCCGAGCCGAACACCCAGGCCAGCCTGGTTGACCTGGGCATGCCCGGCGTACTGCCGGTGCTGAACCAGGAAGCCGTGCGCATGGCATGCATGTTCGGCCTGGCCATCGATGCCGAGATCGGCAAGCGCAACGTGTTCGCGCGCAAGAACTACTTCTACCCGGACCTGCCCAAGGGTTACCAGATCAGCCAGATGGACCTGCCAATCGTCGGCAAGGGCCACCTGGACATCGCCCTGGAAGACGGCACCATCAAGCGCATCGGGGTCACCCGCGCGCACCTGGAAGAAGACGCCGGCAAAAGCCTGCACGAAGACTTCAGCGGCTCTACCGGCATCGACCTGAACCGTGCCGGTACCCCGCTGCTGGAAATCGTTTCCGAGCCTGACATGCGCAGCGCCAAGGAGGCCGTAGCCTACGTCAAGGCGATCCATGCGCTGGTGCGTTACCTGGGCATCTGCGACGGCAACATGGCCGAAGGCTCGCTGCGTTGCGACTGCAACGTGTCGATCCGCCCGAAAGGCCAGGCCGAGTTCGGCACCCGCTGCGAGATCAAGAACGTCAACTCGTTCCGCTTCATCGAGCGCGCGATCAACAGCGAAATCCAGCGCCAGATCGACCTGATTGAAGACGGCGGCAAGGTGGTGCAGGAAACCCGCCTGTACGACCCGAACAAGGACGAGACCCGCTCCATGCGCAGCAAGGAGGAAGCCAACGACTACCGTTACTTCCCCGACCCGGACCTGCTGCCGGTGGTGATCGAGGACAGCTTCCTCGAAACCGTGCGCGCCGGCCTGCCAGAGCTGCCGCCACAGAAGGTCGAGCGCTTCCAGAGCCAGTACGGCCTGTCGGCCTACGATGCCAACGTGCTGGCTTCCAGCCGCGAACAGGCGGACTACTTCGAAGAAGTGGTGAAGATCGGCGGCGACGCCAAGCTGGCCGCCAACTGGGTCATGGTCGAGCTGGGCAGCCTGCTGAACAAGCTGGGCATCGAAATCGACCAGGCGCCAGTCAGCGCTGCGCAACTGGGTGGCATGCTGCTGCGCATCCGCGACAACACCATCAGCGGCAAGATCGCCAAGACCGTGTTCGAGGCCATGGCTGCCGGTGAAGGTGATGCCGACAGCATCATCGACAGCAAAGGTCTGAAGCAGGTTACCGACACGGGTGCGATCGACAAGATGCTCGACGAAATGCTGGCGGCCAATGCCGAGCAGGTGGAACAGTACCGTGCGGCTGATGAGGCCAAGCGCGGCAAGATGTTCGGCTTCTTCGTCGGCCAGGCAATGAAGGCCTCCAAAGGCAAGGCCAACCCGGGGCAGGTGAACCAATTGCTCAAGGCCAAGCTCGAAGGGTGATTGTTTTACCCTTGTAGTCCTGCGAGGGCTTTGCCCTCGTTCGCGGGCATGCCCGCTCCCACAGCTACAGCGCCGCTTCCAAAGGTGGCGATATACCTGTGGGAGCGGGCGTGCCCGCGAATGGCCACACCGGAGCATTTGAATTGCTAAAACGATCCCTGAGCACCCTGGCCCTCTTCTCTTTCCTGGCCGGCTGCGCCAGCCACGACATCGACCCGCGTGGTTACGACCAGACGGGCACTGCCTCCTATTACGGTTCACGCCACCACGGTAAACGCACCGCCAGCGGCGAACCCTTCAACCAGCACGGCCTTACCGCCGCCCACCGCAGCCTGCCCTTCGGCACCCGCGTTCTGGTCACCAACATGGCCAACCAACGCAGCGTGGTGGTACGCATCAACGACCGCGGCCCGCATACCCGCGGCCGGCTCATCGACCTGTCTCGCGCCGCCGCAGAAAAAATCGGCATGCTCCGTAGCGGAACGGCACGCGTGCGAGTACAAGGGCTTAGCGACTGACGCGACAGGAGTTCGACCATTTTCGACCTGGCCACCCTTCCCACCTTCAGCCTTCTGCAACTGGGCCTCGCCCTGCTGTTGCTGGTCGGCGGCGCCGAATTGCTGGTGCGCGCCGCGCTGCGCCTGGCTCAGCGCCTTCATGTACGCCCTCTGATCATCGGCCTGAGCCTGGTGGCCTTCGGCAGTACCGCGCCACAACTCACCGTCAGCCTGCAAGCGGCCTACCAGGGCGCGCCGGATGTGGCCGTGGGCAGCGTGATTGGCAGCAACATCTTCAACGTTTTGGTCATTCTCGGCCTTGCCGCGCTCATCATTCCCCTGCGCGTATCGCGTCAGCTGGTACGCCTGGACATTCCGCTGATGATCGTCGCCAGCGGCCTGGTCTATGCGCTGGCTGCCAACGGCCAGCTGGGCAGGGGCGAAGGGCTGTTGCTGCTGCTTGGCCTTGCCGGTTACCTGGCGATGCTTTGGCACCAGTCGCGTCACTACGCGCGTACCTACCCTGCCCCGGATGCGGCAAAAACCAGTGCCGGGCGTTTCTGGTGCGGTACGCTGTTGCAAGTGCTGGCCGGGTTTGGCCTGCTGAGCCTGGCGGGCCACCTGCTGCTGGAGGCTGCCGTCGAGGTTGCCACCGACCTTGGTTTGTCCGAGCGCATCGTTGGCCTGACTGTCGTCGCCATCTGTACCTCTTTGCCAGAGCTCGCCGCCGCGCTCATCGCCGCCTTGCGCGGCGAACGGGAAATTGCCGTGGGTACGGTGATCGGCAGCAACCTGTTCAACTTGCTGGGGGTGCTGGGCCTGACTGCTCTGATCACCCCCGAGCCGCTTTCGATCTCGCCCAATGCGCTGTCTTTCGACCTGCCCGTAATGCTAGGCGTTGCCGCGCTGAGCCTGCCGGTGTTCTATTCCGGGTATCGCATCACCCGTGCCGAAGGCCTGGTGTTCCTGTGCCTGTACGTGGCTTACGGCCTGCACGTAGCGGCGTTCACCATGGGCTTGCCGCTGGCCGGCCGGCTGGAGAAGTTGATGCTGTTTTATGTACTGCCGGTGCTTGGCATGGTGTTGCTGTATACCACTGTGCGGGCCTGGCGGCGGCAGCATTGAGTTGCGTCAGGGCCACAAGGCGCATGCCTTCAGCCTTGCATCGCCTGTGAGATCGAGCGCCGCCCGCGCGGCGCTTCGCGGGACAAGCCCGCTCCCACATTTGTTGCAACGTGGCCATGTCTGTGAGGGCATGGTTGTCAGCCTTGTTGGCATGACTGGATTTCGAGGTGGGCATTGTTGCCGCCTCACCTGTCTCAAGACCTGCACCAAGGCAGACAACCATGGCCTGACAGGTTTGGTACGTTGCAACAAATGTGGGAGCGGGCTTGTCCCGCGAAGCGCCGCGCGGGCGGCGCTCGATCTCACAGGCAATGCAAATCTACCGCCGAGCCTGGCGAGCCTTTTTCAGCTTGAAGGCCACCCACAGCACAGCAATCCACGCCGGGATCAGCATCACCGAGATGCGAATCGGCGGGGTCAGGTACATCACCACCAGAATCAGCACGATGAACGCCAGGCACAGGTAGTTGGTCAGCGGATGCCCCAGGCTCTTGTAGAACGGGATGATCCCGGCTGCCAGCTTGGCCTTGCGGAACTTCAGGTGGGTAATGCTGATGCTTGCCCAGTTGATCACCAGCGCCGACACCGCCAGGGCCATGAGCAGGCCAAAGGCCTCACCCGGCATCAGGTAGTTGATCACCACGCACAGGCCGGTCGCGAACGCCGAAACACCCAACGCCGTCAGCGGCACGCCGCTGCGGCTCACCTTCAGCAACTGACGCGGCGCATCACCCTGGCTGGCCAGGCCGAACAGCATGCGGCTGTTGGCGTACACACAGCTGTTGTACACCGACAGCGCAGCGGTCAGCACCACGATGTTGAGAATGGTCGCTACAAGGTCGCTGTCCAGCTCGTGGAAAATCATCACGAACGGGCTGCCGCCCTGCACCACCTTCTGCCACGGGTACAGCGACAACAGCACCGCCAGCGCGCCGATGTAGAAGATCAGGATGCGGTACACCACCTGGTTGGTGGCCTTGGGGATGCTCTGCCGTGGGTTGTCGGCCTCGGCGGCAGTGATGCCTACCAGCTCCAGGCCACCGAACGAGAACATGATCACCGCCAGCGCCATCACCAGGCCGGTGACTCCATTAGGGAAGAAGCCGCCGTACTGCCACAGGTTGGCAACGCTGGCATCCGGGCCGCCATGGCCACTGCTCAGCAGCCAGGCGCCAAAGCCGATCATGCTGACGATAGCCACCACCTTGACCAGGGCGAACCAGAACTCCATCTCGCCATAGACCTTCACCTGGGTCAGGTTGATCAGGTTGATGACCACGAAGAAGATCGCCGCCGTGGCCCAGGTCGGGAACTCCGGCCACCAGTACTGCACGTAGATGCCTACCGCCGTGAGCTCGGCCATGCCGACCAGTACGTACACGACCCAGTAGTTCCAGCCTGAGACAAAACCGGCAAACTCGCTCCAGTACTGGTGGGCAAAGTGGCTGAAGCTGCCGGCAACCGGCTCTTCGACCACCATTTCGCCCAGCTGGCGCATGATCAGGAAGGCCATCAGGCCGGCAATGGCATAACCCAGCAGAACGGAAGGGCCGGCCAGCTGGATGGTCTGGGCGATGCCCAGGAACAACCCGGTACCGATGGCCCCGCCCAGCGCGATCAGCTGGATATGGCGATTCTTCAGCCCGCGCTGTAACCGCTCGGGCGTGCTCTGGTCTTGCATGAAGTGTCCTTTAGCTCAGTGAGGCTGTGTTTTTTGTGTTGTTTGCAGTCAAGGATCTAGATCCATCCGCCCCACTGCAAGATGAAAATGCCGATGTTGGTGGTGATCGCCGCCATCAAGGTGGTGATCACGATGATCGATGCAGCCAACTCGTGGTTGCCGTTGGCCGCCCGCGCCATCACGTAGCTGGCCGCTGCGGTCGGGCTACCGATGTACAGGAACAGGATGCCCAGCTCGGCCCCTCGGAAGCCGCACAGCCACGCACCCAAGGTACCCAGCAGCGGTAGCCAGACCATCTTCACCAGGCTGGCATCGATCGCCAGCCGGCCACTGTCGCGCAGCGCCGCCAGCGACAGGGTGCCACCGATGCAGATCAGCGCCAGCGGCAGGGTCATCTGCGCCAGGTAGTCGCCCGAGGTCAGCAACCAGTTGGGCAGCGGCACCTGGCCGTAGGCCATCGGGGTGGCTACCAGCACGCTGATGATCAGCGGGTTGCTGAAGATGCTCTTGCAGATGCTCCACGGGTCGGACTTGAGGTCCGGGCTATACACCGCCAGTACCACTGCCGACAGCGAGTTGTACATGAGGATGACCAGGCCAGCGAGTACCGCCCCCAGGGAAATACCATAGTCACCGTACAGGCTGGCGGCCAGGGCCAGGCCGATTACGCCGTTGTTGCCGCGGAACGCGCCTTGGGTATAGATACCCCGCTCTTCCAGCGGGCTGCGCCAGATGGCCAACCCCCAGGCAATGGCGAAGCCGACCAGGGTAGCGACGATGAAGTAGAGGATGACACCAGGCTTTACTGCCGACGCCAGGTCGGCGTGGTAGATGCCGAGGAACAACAGCGCGGGCATGCACACGTTGAACACCAGCTGCGAGGCGACGCGGTTGAAATTGTCGTCGATCAGGTGGATGCGTTTGAGCAGTACGCCCATGAACAACATGGCGAAGACCGGTGCCGTGATGTTCAGCGTCTGGATAAGAAGGGCGAGCATGCGCAAGCGATCCTGGAAGGGGTTGCCGTTAGGGGGCTAATGATACGCCAACGGCTGGGATTTGCGGGGATCGAGCGTGATAAAAGCAAATGTCTTTCAGATTCTGCGCTGCCAGTACTGGCCTCTTCGCGGGCACGCCCGCTCCCACAGGTACGGCGCTGCTCTCAAGGGCGGCGCGGTACCTGTGGGAGCGGGCGTGCCCGCGAAGAAGCCAACACAGAATCAGCGCCGAACCGGGCGCTTCTGCAGTTTGCGCTGCAAGGTCCGCCGGTGCATGCCCAGCGCCCGGGCAGTAGCCGAGATATTGCCTTCGTGCTCGTTCAGCACGCGCTGGATGTGCTCCCACTGCAGGCGGTCGACCGACATCGGGTTTTCCGGCACCAGGGTATCCAGGTCGGTGTGTTCCGACAGCAGCGCCGCCAGCACATCATCGGCATCAGCCGGTTTGCACAGGTAGTTGCAGGCGCCGCGCTTGACCGCTTCCACCGCCGTGGCAATGCTCGAGTAGCCGGTCAGGATCACCACGCGCATTTCCGGGTCCAGTTCCAGCAGCTTAGGCAGCAGCACCAGGCCAGAGTCGCCGTCCATCTTCAGGTCCAGCGTGGCATAGTCCGGCAGGTCCTGCTGGGCCAGGATCAAGCCCTCTTCGGCAGAACTGGCAGTGCTCACGCGGAAACCGCGACGGCTCATGGCACGGGCCATGACCCGGGTAAAGGTGGCATCGTCATCCACCAGCAGCAGGTGCGGCAGCTCTTCGCTTTCGACCTGGTTTTCTTCGCTCATCATTCATCTCCTCGCTTGCCATAGGGCAGGCGCAGTTCGGTCAGGGTGCCACCCTGTTCATGACTATAGAGTTTCACCGAACCGCCCGCACGGGTCACGCTGGCCTTGCTCAAGAACAGGCCAAGGCCAAAGCCTTTGCCCTTGGTGGTAATGAAGGGTTTGCCGATGGCTTCGGCAATGGCCGGCGGCACGCCGGGGCCGTGGTCGCGGATGCTGATGACGATGTCCTGGGCGTCCCAGTCCAGGCGCACTTCAAGGTCATCGGGGCAGGCATCGGCGGCATTGTTCAGCAGGTTCAGCAGCGCCTGGGTCAGGTCCGGTGGCGGGGTCAGGCGCGGCACCTTGCCGTCGCGCAGGCGCTGGAAGCGGTAGCTGGCCTCTGGACGCATCAGGTGCCAGCGGTTCAGCGCCTCGTCCAGCCAGGCGGTCACGTCCTGCTCCACGATCGCCAGGCGGCGGTTGGCTTCGGCGGCGCGCACCAGCTGCTGCAGGGTCTCTTTGCACAGCTTTACCTGATCCTGAAGGATCTGCAGGTCTTCCTGCAACAGCGGGTCGGTGTGGTCCTGGCGCATTTCGTTGATCAGCACGCTCATGGTCGCCAGCGGGGTGCCCAGCTCGTGGGCAGCACCGGCGGCCTGGGTGGCCACAGCCAGCAACTGCTCATCACGCAGGCTTTCTTCACGCCGCTCGGAACGCAGTTGCTCCTGGCGGCGCAATTCTTCGGCCATGCGCGCGGCGAAGAAGGTGATTACCGCAGCAGCCAGGGCAATGCTCAGCCACATGCCGTACACCTGCATCTTGTCCCGCGCCATGGGCAGGCCTTCCAGCGGGTAGAACTGCACCAGCAGCAGGCTGTAGGCCGTCAGGGCGATTCCCGAAAGGATCAGCGAATACAGCCACGGCAAGGTCACAGCAGCAATCGCCAGCGGCACCAGGTAATACGACACGAACGGGTTGGTCGAACCGCCGGAGTAATACAGCAAGGCACTGTGAATCAGCAGGTCGCACGCCAGTTGCAGGGCGTACTCCATTTCAGTGACCGGCAGCGACAGGCGCAGGCGCAGCGCCGTGAACGCACACAGCAGCGAGGACAACGCCAAGGTGCCAGCCAGCGATAGCCACGGCAACGGCAGCAGCTCGGTCCAGTAGGCAACGCCCACGGAGCCGGCCTGGGCAGCCAGGACCAGGACTCGAATGACGGTCAGGCGCCAGAGATTCTGGCGGGTAGCGGACAGCGGTTGTACGGCGGCGAGCATGAGCTCTCCTGATGAGTGCTCCAGAAAAATCGGCTGGAGTATACCGAAGCCGGGCGCTTCGCTGCAGCGATGCGGCAAAGCGCCACACTTTGTCACAGGTTCATGATGGCACTTTTGAACCCACTACACTGATGCCGGTCTTATGGGCCATGCGTGGAATGGATGGCCAGAACCCACGCCCTTTATTGCCAAGGAGTACCACATGCAAATCCCACGTCGCGGCGCAGCCCTTGCCCTGTCTTGCGGCCTGCTTGCCAGCCTGCCGGCGCTGGCTGCCGATGAGCCGCGTTACAACCAGGTTTCCCTGCGCGCCGAAGTCAGCAAGGAAGTACCGCGCGACCTGATGGTCGTGACCCTGTACAGCGAAGCGCAGAACACCGACCCGGGCAAGCTTGCCAAGCAGATCACCGAAACCATGAACAAGGCCGTACAGCAGTCGCGCCAGGTCAAGGATGTGAAGATCAGCCAGGGCAGCCGCAACAGTTACCCGGTGTATGACAGCAAAGGCCAGAAGATCACCGGCTGGCGCGAGCGTGCCGAGCTACGCCTGGAAAGCGCCAACTTCCCGGCCCTGTCCCAGCTTACCGCCGACCTGCTGCAAGAGCTGAAAATGGGTGGCATGGACTTTTCCATTGCCCCGGCCACGCGCAAGTCCAGCGAAGACGCACTGCTCAAGGACGCGGTCGATGCCTTCAAGGCGCGCGCACAACTGGCTACCGAGGCACTGGGCGGCAAGGGCTACAAGGTGGTCAGCCTGAACCTGAACAGCAGCGGTTACCCGCGCCCGTACATGCGCAGTGCACCGATGGCGATGAAGGCCATGGGGGCGGATGAAGCGGCGCCGGCGCCAGATATCGAGGCGGGGACCAGTGAAGTCAGCATGAATGCCGATGGGCTGATTGAAGTGCAGATGCCTTAACAGCCACGACGTACCTGTGGGAGCGGGCATGCCCGCGAAAAAGGCCAACGCGATGGATGGCACGGGCTTCGCCCGTGTTCGCGGGCGCGCCCGCTCCCACAGGGATCGCGGTAACTCAAATAATATAGTTTCAGCCCTTTCCTACGCACCTTTAAGGTGCTTCCTACGTTTACTCCCGCCCTGAAATATCCCGCAAAATGCCATC
This sequence comes from Pseudomonas sp. NPDC090592, assembly GCF_044769185.1. Classification (NCBI taxonomy): domain Bacteria; kingdom Pseudomonadati; phylum Pseudomonadota; class Gammaproteobacteria; order Pseudomonadales; family Pseudomonadaceae; genus Pseudomonas; species Pseudomonas sp. NPDC090592. Next base: position 71,058 of record NZ_JBIVXJ010000015.1, on the reverse strand, counting down.
ATTTTGCCTGCGCAAACGTTTAACTTCGCCGAAAGTTATACCAATGCGACATCCATGTACGACCGTACCACTTTTCTGGCGCCAACTATCCTTGTGTGTATTGCATTGGGAACATCCCCTGCATAAGTATCGGCAGGTCGGCTCACGAGGCCACCTCATCCAAAAAATGACAACAATGAGGCCACCATGCTTAAACACGCAGTCATTCCGTTCCTGCTAGGCGCAGGCTTGCTCACCGGTGCACCGTCGGCCCTGGCCGCGTCCAACCTGGTGTTCTGCTCCGAAGGCAGCCCGGCAGGCTTCGACCCGGGGCAATACACCACAGGGACCGACTTCGACGCCTCGGCCGAAACCGTGTTCAACCGCCTGACCCAGTTCGAACGTGGCGGTACCGCGGTCATCCCGGGCCTGGCGACCAAATGGGAAGTGACCGACGACGGCAAGACCTACACCTTCCACCTGCGCGAAGGGGTCAAGTTCCACACCACCGATTACTTCAAGCCCACCCGCCCCTTCAACGCCGACGACGTGCTGTTCACCTTCAACCGCATGCTCGACAAGGACCACCCCTTCCGCAAGGCCTACCCCACCGAGTTCCCCTACTTCACCGACATGGGCATGGACAAGAACATCGCCAAGGTCGAGAAGCTCGACGAGCACACGGTGAAGTTCACCCTCAACGAAGTGGACGCTGCGTTCATCCAGAACCTGGCCATGAGCTTCGCCTCGATCCAGTCCGCCGAATACGCCGATCAGTTGCTGAAAAACGGCAAGGCCGCCGACATCAACCAGAAGCCGATCGGCACCGGCCCGTTCGTGTTCAGCAAATACCAGAAGGACGCGCAGATCCGCTTCAAGGGCAACAAGGACTACTGGCAGCCCGATGATGTGAAGATCGACAACCTGATCTTTGCCATCACCACCGACGCGTCGGTGCGCATGCAAAAGCTGAAGAAAAACGAATGCCAGGTCACGCTGTTCCCGCGCCCGGCCGACATCGAGCCGCTAAAGGCCGACAAGAACCTGCAAATGCCACAGCAGGCCGGCTTCAACCTCGGTTACATCGCCTACAACGTGATGGACAAGATCAAGGGCAGCAACGAGCCCAACCCCATGGCCCAGCTGAAAGTGCGCCAGGCGCTGGACATGGCCGTGGACAAGAAGAAGATCATCGAATCGGTGTACCAGGGCGCCGGCCAGTTGGCAGTCAACGCCATGCCGCCCACCCAGTGGTCCTATGACAACAGCATCAAAGATGCCCCGTACGACCCTGAGAAAGCCAAGCAGCTGCTCAAGGAAGCCGGCGTCAAGGAAGGCACCGAGATCACCCTGTGGGCCATGCCCGTGCAACGCCCGTACAACCCCAATGCCAAGCTGATGGCCGAGATGCTGCAGTCCGACTGGGCCAAAATCGGCATCAAGGCAAAAATCGTCAGCTACGAATGGGGCGAGTACATCAAACGCTCCAAAGGCGGCGAACAGGGCGCCATGCTGATTGGCTGGAGCGGCGACAACGGTGACCCGGACAACTGGCTGGGCACCCTCTACGGCTGCGATGCCATCGACGGCAACAACTTCTCCAAGTGGTGCTACAAGCCCTACGACGACCTGATCAAGCAGGCCAAGGCCACCTCCGACCAGGCCAAACGCACCGAGCTGTACCAAAAGGCGCAGCACATCCTCAAGGAGCAGGTACCGATCACCCCGATCGCCCACTCCACCGTCTACCAGCCGATGAGCGCCAAAGTGAAGGACTTCAAGATCAGCCCGTTTGCGCTGAACGCCTTCTACGGCGTCAGCGTGGACAAATAGGGTAGCCCCGGCATCCGCCGAGCGGCGGGTGCCCTTCACCCTTATTACCTCTTCATGTCGTCCTGCGGCCATCCGCTGCGGGGTCGGCGAACTGTTGCCGCCATTCGTACCCCGAGGCGGCGCAAACAGATGAAAAAGGATTTGCCATGCGCCACGCTACAAGCCTTTCCGCCCTGCTGGCCCTGGGCCTGCTCAGCCAGTCTCCAGCCGTGCTGGCCAACAACCTGGTGTTCTGCTCCGAAGGCAGCCCTGCTGGTTTCGACACCGCCCAGTACACCACGGCCACCGACAACGACGCGGCCGAGCCGATCTACAACCGCCTGGTCGAGTTCGAGCGCGGCGGCACCGCCGTGCACCCTGCCCTGGCGAGCCGCTGGGAGGTGTCCGACGACGGCCTGCGCTACACCTTCCATCTGCGTGAAGGGGTGAAGTTCCACAGCAACAAGGCCTTCAGCCCAAGCCGGGACTTCAATGCCGAGGACGTGCTGTTCACCTTCAACCGCATGCTCGACAAGGGCCACCCGTTCCGCCAGGCCTACCCCACCGAGTTCCCCTACTTCGTCAGCATGGGCCTGGACAAGAACATCGCCCGGGTCGAGAAAGCCGACCCGCTGACCGTGGTATTCACCCTGAACAAGGTCGATGCCGCGTTCATCCAGAACCTGGCCATGAGCTTCGCCTCGATACTGTCTGCCGAATATGCCGACAAGCTGCTGGCCAGCGGTCGCCCCAGCGACATCAACCAACAACCGATCGGCACCGGGCCGTTCGTGTTCCAGCGTTACCAGAAGGATTCGCAGATCCGCTACAAGGGCAACAAGGATTACTGGGCACCGGACCAGGTGAAGCTCGACAACCTGGTGTTCTCGATCAACGTCGACCCCTCGGTGCGCATCCAGAAGCTGCGCCGCAACGAGTGCCAGGTCACCCTGCACCCGCGCCCGGCCGACCTGCCAGCGCTCAAGGCGGACAGCAAGCTGCAGGTGCTGCAACAGCCAGGCTTCAACCTTGGTTACATCGCCTATAACACCCAGCACCCACCGTTCGACCGCCTGGAAGTGCGTCAGGCGATGGACATGGCGGTGAACAAGAAAGCCATCATCCAGGCGGTGTACCAGGACTCCGGCCAGCTGGCGGTCAACGCCATGCCGCCGACCCAGTGGTCCTATGACGAAAGCCTCAAGGACGCACCTTACGACCCGGACAAGGCCAGGCAGCTGTTGCAGCAGGCCGGGGTCAAGCCAGGCACCGAGGTCACCCTGTGGGCCATGCCGGTACAACGCCCGTACAACCCCAACGCCAAGCTGATGGCCGAAATGCTTCAGTCCGACTGGAACAAGCTGGGCTTCAAGGTGCGCATCGTCAGTTACGAATGGGGCGAGTACATCAAGCGCATGAAAAGCGGCGAGCACGACATTGCCCTGATCGGCTGGACCGGTGACAACGGCGACCCGGACAACTGGCTGGGCACCCTCTACAGCTGCGACGCCATCGGCAGCAACAACTACTCGCTGTGGTGCGACCCGCAGTACGACAGGCTGGTCAAGGAGGCCAAGCAGGTCACCGACCGCACGCAGCGCACCGCGCTGTACCAGCAGGCCCAGCAGCGGCTCAAGCAGCAGGTGCCGATTACCCCGGTAGCGCATTCCACGGTGAACCAACCGCTCAGCGTGAAGATTTCCGGGTTCAAGGTCAGCCCGTTTGGGCGCAATGATTTTTCCGGTGTGAGTGTTGACTGATTTTTAGCCTGCACCGGCCTCATCGCCGGCAAGCCAGCTCCCACAAAGTTCTCCACAAACCCAGGGACCGATACAGATCCCTGTGGGAGCCGGCTTGCCGGCGATTGGGCCGGCACTGGCAACACAACTCCCCGATTTTAGCCCGGTGATCCCGTGGCAACCCTGGCAACACCGCAACAACCATCCGGCCCACAAGGCCGGCAATAACTAGAAAAGAAAAAGGAGCTTTAACCTTGAGAGTCTTCACCTTGACCGCACTGGCCTTATCCATCAGTGCCTTGACCACCGTGGCCCAGGCCGACCCACAGAGCCAGGACTTCATCCCCATCACCCTCAAAAGCACCAGCGAGCAAGCCCAGGCCAGCGGCTTTATCGAAGGCCAGAACCTGTCCGGCAGCACCCGCAACTGGTATGCCCGCGAACGCGCTGCACGCGCCCCGCTGTGGAAGTACTACAAGAGCGACGGCAGCCGCCACGATACCCATAGCCGTGAAAACTGGGTACAAGGCACTATCCTCAACTACAGCTCCGGCTTCACCGAAGGCACCGTGGGCATCGCTGTCGAGGCCGCCGGCTACAACGCCATCGCCCTGCAACAAAGCCGCCAGGCCATCGCCGGCCCCAACAACCGCACCCTCACCCACAGCGATGGCGACCCCATCGGCCAGTGGAGCAAGCTGGGCCTGGGCAACATCAAGGCACGCGTGTCCAACACCACCCTTACCCTGGGCCGTCAGTCAGTGGACACGCCGATGATCGCCTACATCGGCAACCGCGCCTTGCCATCGAGCTTCCAGGGCGTGTTCCTGCACAGCGCCGAGTTCGACAATCTCAGCTTCGACCTCGGTACGTTCGACCGCGTCTCGCCACGCACCGAGCAAAGCCTGAGCAAATTCCGCAGTGAATACAGCGCCACCGGCGTAGAAACCGACCGTGCCAGCACCGCCGGCATCAACTACCAGCCGCTCAAGAGCCTGAGCACCAGCCTGTACGCGACCAAGGTCGACGACTTCTGGAACCAGTACTACTTCGGCGCCAACCACGTGCTGGGCGACAGCGCGGTACTCAGCCTGAGCACCGGCCTGAACTACTACAAGACGGTCGATGCCGGCAGACAGAAGATGGGCAAGATCGACAACGACACCTACAGCCTGTCGCTGGATCTGACGCACCAGGCCCACACCCTCGGCGTTTCGTGGCAGCAGGTCAATGGCAATGAGTACTTCGACTACCTGCACGAAACCAACGGCATCTACCTGGCCAACTCGCTGCTGTCGGACTTCAACGGCCCCAACGAGAAGTCACTGAAACTCTCCTACGTGCTGAACATGGCGCCCTACGGCGTGCCGGGTCTCAAGTTCAACCTGTACAACGCTCGTGGCTGGGGCATCGATGGCACCCATTACCGCGGCACGGCCTACGACGTGAATGGCCTGGACGGCGAAACCCACTACGAGTGGGGCATTGGCACCAGCTACGCGGTACAGAGCGGGCCGCTGAAAGACACCAGCATCCGTGCCACCTACACCACCCACCGCGCCAGCAAGGCGCAGGGTGACGGCAGCCTGGATGAGTTCCGCGTGGTAACCACCATTCCATTCAACATTCTCTGACCGCTGGCGCCACGGCCCGCTCATGGTGGGCCGTGGCAGCTAAGCTGGAATCAATGCAAGCCGGGAGTCCCTGACCCATGCAGAGCGCTTTCATGAAATCGTTACCCATACGCCTTGCCTTGGCCGTACTGGTGCTGGGCGGTGCCGCGCAGGTGGCGGCCAAACCGCTGGTAGTGTGTACCGAGGCCAGCCCGGAAGGGTTCGACGTTGTGCAGTACACGACCGGTGTCACGTTCGACGCCACCGCCGAAACGCTGTTCAACCGCCTGGTCGACTTCAAGCCAGGTACCACCGACATCGAACCGTCCCTGGCCGAGCGCTGGGACATATCACCAGACGGCCTGACCTACACCTTCCACTTGCGACAGGGCGTCAAGTTCCACAGCACCGACTACTTCACCCCCACGCGCACGTTCAACGCCGATGATGTGCTATGGAGCCTGCGCCGCCAGCTCGACCCTGCGCACCCGTGGCATGACAAGACCAGTGTCGGTTACCCGTATTTCGAAAGCATGGCGTTCAAGAGCCTGCTCAAGTCGGTGGACAAGACCGACGAACACACCGTGGTGATCACCCTCACCCGCCCCGAAGCACCGTTCCTGCGCGACATGGCCATGGGCTTCACGTCGATCTACTCCGCCGAATACGGCGACCAGTTGCTCAAGGCCGGTAAAACCGCCGAGCTGAACAGCAAGCCGATCGGCACCGGCCCGTTCATCTTCCAGCGCTACAACAAGGACGCCCAGGTGCGCTTCAAACCCAACCCGGACTACTTCCGCGGCAAGCCACCCGCCGATGCGCTGATTTTCGCCATCGCTACCGACAGCAACGTGCGCCTGCAAAAACTGCGCGCCGATGAATGCCAGGTCGCGCTCTACCCCAAGCCGGAAGACGTACCGTCGATCAAGGCCGACGCCAGGCTCAAGGTGGCCGAGACCGAAGCGCTGGTCACCGGCTACATCGCCATGAATACCGAGCACAAGTACCTCAACGATGTGCGCGTGCGCAAAGCCATCAACATGGCCTTCGACCGCCAGACCCACGTCGACCAGCTGTTTGGCAAAGGCAACGCGCTGGTGGGCGTCAACCCCTACCCGCCGACCATGATCGGCTACAACAACGCCAACCAGAACCCGCCGCGTGACCTCGACAAGGCACGCGCCCTGCTCAAGGAGGCTGGCGTACCGGAGGGCACGGTCATTACCCTGTTCACCCGCAACGGCGGCGGCATGACCAACCCTAACCCGCGTCTGTCTGCCGAGATGCTGCAAGCCGACCTCAAGCAGATCGGCCTGAAGCTGGATATCCGCGTGATGGAATGGGCCGAAATGCTGCGCCGTGCCAAGAAAGGCGAAGCCGACCTGGTGTCCACCGGCTGGGCCGGCGACAACGGCGACCCGGACAACTTCCTCACCCCCCTGCTCAGTTGCGAGGCGGCCAAGACCGGTGAGAACTATGCGCGCTGGTGCAACCCTAAGTTCCAGGAGCTGATCAGCCGCGCCCGCGAGGTGATCGACAACGACGAACGCGCAAGGCTCTATAGCGAGGCATTGAAGGTGTACGATGACGACCAACCCTGGATCAGCATGGCCCATCCGAAGATGTTCACCGCCATGCGTGACAACGTGGAGGGCTACGTGATCAGCCCTCTGGCCAAAAACAACTTCGCCACCACCAAGGTGAAGTAGAACAACAACGACCGCCGGCCACCCGTACGGGGCCCGGCGGCACTGCCGTAGCGCGCTGTTTGCCGCGCGGCCTGAAGAGGTAACCCCGACAATGTTGAGCTTTATTGCCCGGCGCCTTGGCCTGCTGATTCCGACCTTTTTCGGCATCACCTTGCTGACCTTCGCGCTCATACGCCTGATCCCCGGCGACCCGGTGGAAGTGATGATGGGCGAGCGCAGGGTCGACCCCGAAATGCATGCCCAGGCCATGGAGCGCCTGGGCCTGAACAAGCCACTGCCGGTCCAGTACCTGGACTACGTCGGCAAACTGGCCCAGGGCGACCTCGGTGAATCGCTGCGTACCCGCGAAAGCGTATGGACCGAGTTCCTCACCCTGTTCCCCGCCACCCTCGAACTGGCCTTCGCCGCCCTGCTGTTCGCCGGCATCGTCGGCCTGCTGGCCGGGGTGATCGCCGCGCTCAAGCGCGGTTCGCTGTTCGACCATGGGGTGATGGGCATCTCGCTGGCCGGCTACTCGATGCCGATCTTCTGGTGGGGCCTGATCCTGATCATGTTCTTCTCGGTAAGCCTGGGCTGGACCCCGGTATCCGGGCGCATCGACCTGCTCTATGACATCGAGCCGAAAACCGGCTTCATGCTCATCGACACCCTGCTCAGCGACGAAGAAGGCGCGTTCAAGGACGCGGTGATGCACCTGATCCTGCCGGCCATCGTGCTCGGCACCATCCCGCTGGCGGTGATCGCCCGCATGACCCGCTCGTCGATGCTTGAAGTGCTGCGCGAAGACTACATCCGCACCGCCCGTGCCAAAGGCCTGTCGCCGGCCCGCGTGGTGTTCGTGCATGGCCTGCGCAACGCGCTGATCCCGGTACTGACCGTGTTCGGCCTGCAGGTCGGCACGCTGCTGGCCGGTGCGGTGCTGACCGAAACCATCTTCTCCTGGCCGGGCATCGGCAAATGGCTGATCGAAGCCATCGGTGCCCGTGACTACCCCGTGGTCCAGAACGGCATCCTGTTGATCGCCTGCCTGGTGATCCTGGTCAACTTCGTCGTGGACATCCTCTACGGCCTGGCCAACCCACGCATCCGTCATCAGCGCTGAGGCCCTTGCCATGACTAGCCCGATCCCCAAATCCGTGTCGCCGGCCAGCCCGGTGGACCAGAGCCTGCTCTACCCCTCGCCGTACAAAGAATTCTGGCAAGCCTTCGCGCGCAACAAGGGCGCGGTGATGGGCCTGGCCTTCATGTGCCTGGTGGTGTTCTGCGCGCTGTTTGCGCCGTGGGTCGCCCCACATGACCCCAGCGAGCAGTACCGTGACTTCCTGCTGACCCCGCCGGTGTGGCTGGAAGGCGGCACCTGGCAGTTCATCCTCGGCACTGACGAACTGGGCCGCGACCTGCTCTCGCGCTTGATCCAGGGCGCACGGTTGTCGCTGCTGATCGGCCTGTCGTCGGTGGTGATGTCGCTGATTCCTGGCATCCTGCTGGGCCTGCTGGCCGGTTTCTTCCCCGGTTTGCTCGGCCCGTCGATCATGCGCCTGATGGACGTGATGCTGGCCTTGCCGTCGCTGCTGCTGGCCGTGGCCATCGTCGCTATCCTCGGCCCAGGACTGATCAACACCGTAATCGCCATTGCGATTGTCTCCCTGCCCTCCTATGTGCGCCTGACTCGCGCTGCGGTAATGGTTGAACTCAACCGCGACTACGTTACCGCCGCACGCCTGGCCGGTGCCGGATTGCCACGGCTGATGTTCGTCACCGTGCTCCCCAACTGCATGGCGCCGCTGATCGTGCAGGCGACCCTCAGTTTTTCCTCGGCAATCCTCGACGCTGCCGCGTTGGGCTTCCTCGGCCTGGGCGTGCAACCGCCGACCCCGGAATGGGGCACCATGCTGGCTTCGGCCCGTGACTACATCGAGCGCGCCTGGTGGGTGGTGAGCCTGCCCGGGCTGACCATTCTGCTCAGTGTGCTGGCAATCAACCTGATGGGCGACGGCCTGCGCGATGCGCTGGACCCGAAACTCAAGAACGCCGCCTGAGGAGAACGCCATGTCACTGTTGCAGATCAAGAACCTCAACGTGCGCTTCGGCGACGCCACTGCGGTACCCGTGGTCGATGGACTGGACCTCGCGGTAGAGGCCGGCGAGATCCTTGCCATTGTCGGCGAATCGGGCTCGGGCAAATCCGTCACCATGATGGCCCTGATGGGCCTGATCGACGCCCCCGGGCGCATCACCGCCGACGCCCTCAGCTTCGACGGCACCGACATGCTCAAGCTCAGCGGCCGGCAGCGGCGCAAGGTGGTGGGCAAGGACATCGCCATGGTCTTCCAGGACCCGATGACTGCACTCAACCCCAGCTACACCGTGGGCTACCAGATCGAGGAAGTGCTGCGCCAGCACCTGGGCCTGAAGGGCAAGGCCGCACGCCAGCGTGCCCTTGAGCTATTGAAGAAAGTGGAAATTCCAGCAGCCGAAAGCCGCCTGGATGCCTACCCGCACCAGTTGTCCGGCGGCATGAGCCAGCGCGTGGCGATTGCCATGGCCATTGCCGGCGAGCCCAAGCTGCTGATCGCCGACGAGCCGACCACGGCACTGGACGTGACCATCCAGGCGCAGATCATGGAGCTGCTGGTCAACCTGCAGAAAGAGCGCAACATGGCGCTCATCCTGATCACCCACGACCTCGCCGTGGTTGCCGAAACGGCCAGGCGGGTGTGCGTGATGTACGCCGGCCAGGCCGTGGAAGTGGGCCAGGTGCCGGAATTGTTCGACGTGCCCGCCCACCCTTACAGTGAAGCATTGCTGGCGGCGATCCCCGAGCACAGTATCGGTGCCGAACGCCTGGCCACCCTGCCCGGCATCGTCCCCGGCCGCTACGACCGCCCCGTCGGCTGCCTGCTGTCGCCACGCTGCCCGTATGTGCAGGACAACTGCCGGCGCCAGCGCCCGCCCCTTGATCCCCAGGCTTACAGCCTGGTGCGCTGCTTCTACCCGTTGAATCAGGAGGTGGCGTGATGGCCGTCGTTCTATCCGCCCGGGAGCTGACCCGGCATTACGAAGTCTCACGCGGGCTGTTCAAAGGCCACGCGCTGGTCCGTGCACTGAATGGTGTGTCGTTCGAACTGGAAGCCGGCAAGACACTGGCGGTAGTTGGTGAGTCCGGCTGCGGCAAGTCGACCCTGGCCCGCGCGCTGACCCTGATCGAAGAGCCATCGTCCGGCTCGCTGCAAATTGCCGGTACCGAGGTGAAGGGCGCCAGCAAGGCAGAGCGCAAGCAATTGCGCCGTGATGTGCAGATGGTGTTCCAGAGCCCTTACGCCTCGCTTAACCCACGGCAGAAGATTGGTGACCAGCTGGCCGAGCCGCTGCTGATCAATACTTCGCTGAGCAAGGCCGAGCGGCGCGACAAGGTGCAGAAGATGATGGAGCAGGTCGGCCTGCGCCCTGAGCATTACCAGCGTTACCCGCACATGTTCTCGGGTGGCCAGCGCCAGCGTATTGCCTTGGCACGTGCGATGATGCTGCAACCAAAAGTGCTGGTGGCGGACGAGCCGACCTCGGCGCTGGACGTGTCGATCCAGGCGCAGGTGCTGAACCTGTTCATGGACCTGCAAAAGGAGTTCAACACCGCCTACGTGTTCATCTCGCACAACCTGGCGGTGGTGCGGCATGTGGCCGATCACGTGCTGGTGATGTATTTGGGGCGGCCGGTGGAGATGGGGCCGAAAGAGGACATCTACGAGAAGCCGCTGCACCCGTATACCCAGGCGCTGCTGTCGGCGACACCGGCGATTCACCCGGACCCGTTGAAACCGAAGATTCGCATTGCCGGGGAGCTGCCCAACCCGCTGAACCCGCCGGATGGGTGTGCGTTTCACAAGCGTTGCCCGCATGCGACCGAGCGGTGTGCCAAGGAAGTGCCGGCGTTGCGGCAGGTGAGTACGCGGCAGGTGGCTTGTCATTATGCCGAGCAGTTTCTTTAGGCTTTAGATCGCCGGGGGCTGCTTTGCAGCCCATCGCGACACAAGGCCGCTCCCACAAAGGCCTGCGTACACCGAACAATGTGGGAGCGGCCTTGTGTCGCGAAAGGGCCGCAAAGCGGCCCCACAATCTCAATGCATGAACAACCAGATCAGGATGATCACCGGAATCGGCACCCCGATCATCCACAGCAATATCGAGCGCATGCTCTTCTCCTTCTGCCAAAAAAGTGAAGGGCAGCCAACGCCGCCCCTCCTTCAGTCAATGCATGAACAGCGCAATCAGGATGATGACCGGAATCGGTACGCCAATCATCCACAGTAGTATCGAGCGCATGGCAGTTCTCCTTGTTTAACGTTAAACGGTGCGACGGGCTACGTATTCGCCTTCAAGCCACTGCACACGGTCGCGTTGACGGCCACCATAAAGGGCAGCCAGGCTGGCGAAGAATGCGCCACACAGCAGGGCAATGAATGTCCACAGCGCAGTCCAGGCAGCTACCTTGGCAGCCGTGTCAGCCGCTTGCTTGGCATCGGCTTTCAGCTGTTGTACCTGTGCCATCACCTGGTCGACACGGGCTTCGGCTTCGGCCTGGGTCAAACGCGTGCGCTGGGCTACCAGCTGCGCCAGGTAGGCGCGGTCTTCGGCAGGCAGTGCACCATTACCCGCTACGCCCTTGGCCAGAATGCGCGCGGCTACGCCGTTGGCCGCATCGTCGCTGACCGGCGCCGGACCATCGCCACGGAACAGGCTATCGACGAAATAGCCCATGGAGTCGTTGTTGCCACCCGCTGCCGCAGCACCACCCGCCGCTACCGAAACGGTAGCCGCCTGGGAAGCTGCACTGGCCCCGGCACCTATCAGGTTGCCCGCAGCACCGAGTACCAGCATCGCCGCTACCAAGGTCGCCACGGCCCACGACAGGAAACCATGCGCGGTATCGCGGAAGTACACTTCATCGCCATGCAGGTTGGCCCATTTCACCCGCAACCGCCCGGCAATGTAGCCGCCCATGCCCGAGGCGATGATCTGCGTCACCAGCAACCAGATGATGGTAGAGACGCCCAAGGCCTTTGCACTCGCACCCTCGTCAGCCCAAGGTGAGGTAGCCGCAAAGCCCAACCCGGCACCCAATACCACGAGAATCAGGGACACCGACGCAGCGGCGGCCGCGCCAGCGAAGATTGCCGCCCAGGAAACTCCTGAGCGGCTTTGCGTATCGACAACGGGATAATCGGCAGGAGTGATCATGATGTGTGCGCCTTATGTTGTGAGCGAGAATTCCATTCGCGCAGTAACCTTTGCAGCGGCTGTGCCAGTTGTGACAAAAAATGACACCTATGCAAATCAATGGGTTGGAGCGGCCCGCTGAACCTGGACCGTGCAAAATGCGCGACTGCGCCCCGTGCATCAGGTGTTCTGCATTCTTGTAACGTGGCCGGGCGACGAGGCATGATCCGTTCATGACGCTGCCCGATGACCCCGCCCAGACCCCGATCACCGCCGATACCGTGCTGCGCTACCACCTGTGCTGGAAGCACCGCGACCTCGACGGCGTGATCGCGCTGTACCACCCGGACATCCAGTACCACGACTTTTTCCAGAACCGCGTGCTCGGCTATCAGGAGCTGCGCGACTACGTACGCGCCTGCCTGCCCCATGAAGCCGGCGAGGACATCGTCCACAGCGACCGTATCCGCGTCGATGGCTGCACCGCGTTCATCCAGTACCAGGTCACGGTGCAGGGCGGCGACGGCCTGGTGGCGTTCCAGTCCAGCGAGGCGATCACCGTCAAGGACGGGCTGATCTGGCGGGTCAACGAATACGCCACCCTGGTGCGCCAGAACGGCAACGGCCTGACCAGCAACGGGCCGCGCCCGGCCACCAGCCGCCTGGGCCTGTCACCTCGGCAGCTGTCGACCATGGCCCAGGACCTGGAGCACTACTTCCAGCGCCAGCGCCCGTACCTGGACCCGGAGCTGGACCTGCAGCAGGTGGCAGAGGCCAGTGGCTACAGCCGCAACCAGATCTCCTACCTGCTGAACCAGGTGCTGGGGCAAAGCTTCTACCGCTACGTCAACCAGGCGCGCCTGCAGCACCTGATGGCCAGCCTCGGCGATGACAGGGTCGAAGCGACGATCGACGACCTGGCCTTCAGCGCCGGCTTCAACTCGCTGTCGGCGTTCTACAAGTGCTTCCGTGAACACACCGGGCTCACGCCCAAGGCCTACCTGAAGCAAATTTCCCTGCGTGCACGCACGTAAGACAGCCCCCCGTCGACAGCACTAGGATCGCCCATAGACCTTGACCGATGTGGAGCCGAACCCGATGCAACCCCTGCGCACGCTCAGCCTGTGGATGGACCAGCTCGACGAGCCACTGTGCGCCCGCCCGGCCCTGCGTGAAGACCTGGATACGGATGTGTGCATCATCGGCGCCGGCTATACCGGCCTGTGGACCGCCTACTACCTCAAGCGCCAGGCGCCGCAATTGAACATCGCGGTGATCGACGCCAACATCGCCGGCTTCGGTGCCTCCGGGCGCAACGGCGGCTGGCTGATGGGCAACCTGCTGGGCGAGGACCGCCTGCTCGCCAGCCTGTCACCGCAACAGCGCCGCGCCAGCATCGACCTGCTGCACGCTATCCCCGATGAGGTGCACAGCGTGCTGCAGCGCGAAGGCATCGACTGCGACTACCGCAAGGGCGGCGTGCTGTACTGCGCCGCGCGCTACCCGGAGCAAGAGCGCAGCCTGCGCGCCTACCTCGACGACCTGTACCGCCAGGGCATGACCGAAGACGACTACCGCTGGCTGCGCCCCGAACAGCTGGACGCCCAACTGCGGGTCAGCAATGCCTATGGCGCCATCTACAGCCCGCACACCGCGACCATCCAGCCGGCCAAGCTGGTGCGCGGCCTGGCCAGGGCGGTAGAAGCGCTGGGCGTGACGATCTACGAGAACACCCCGGCCATCGACTGGCAACCCGGCGAAGTACGTACTCCGCTGGCGCGCATTCGCTGCCAGTGGATGGTACCCGCCGTGGAAGGCTACGCCGCCAGCCTGCCGCCACTGGGCAAGCATCAACTGCCGGTACAGAGCCTGCTGGTGGCCACCGAGCCGTTGCCGGAAACCACCTGGGAACAGATTGGCCTGATCCAGGGCCAGGCGTTCAGCGAGAGCAGCCGCCAGGTCACCTATGGCCAGCGTACCGCCGACAACCGCCTGGTGTTCGGCGCCCGTGGTGGCTACCGCTTCGGTGGCCGCCTGCGCGAAAACTTCAACCTCGACGAGCAGGAAATCGAACTGCGCCGCTACCTGTTCAGCGAATTGTTCCCGCAGCTGAAGCACGTGCGCATCACCCACTCGTGGGGCGGTAACCTGGGCATGGCGCGGCGCTTCCGCCCGCACATGCTCTGCGACCGCCAGCGCGGCATCGCCCTGGCCGGCGGTTACGGTGGCGAGGGCGTTGGTGCCACCAACCTGGGCGGGCGGACCCTGGCAGCGCTGATCCTCAACCAGCACAACGCGCTGACCGGGCAACCCTGGGTCCTCGACAATCGCCCCCTTTCCAGCCTGGCCAGCTGGCCACCCGAACCCTGCCGCTGGCTGGGCTACAACGCGATCATCCAGAGCTTCGTCCACGAGGACCGGACCCTCGCCAACCCCGCCAGTGCGCCCTGGAGGCGGCGCCTGGCCAGTAATCTTGCGGACTTCATGGAAGGCTTCATGCACTGACTTCCCTTTTTCCCGACACAGGACTTACCGGTCATGAGCATCACCCAGTTCAAGAACACCGACAGCGCCGTGCTCGATAGCTCCACCCCCGTCGCGGTACCCCTTGGCGAACCCGTGGCAGTGACTTCGGTCACCTGCGTGGAACGCAGCGACGGCGTCGAAACCGGCATCTGGGAGTGCACCCCCGGGCGCTGGCGGCGGCAGATCGTGCAACAGGAGTTCTGCCATTTCATCAAGGGCCGCTGCACGTTCACCCCCGACGGTGGCGAGCCCCTGCTCATAGAAGCCGGAGACGCATTGATGCTACCGGCCAACAGCACCGGCACCTGGGACATCCAGGAGACCGTGCGCAAGACTTACGTACTCATCTTCTGATCCGCTGATCGCCTGCCTTCGATAACAACAGACAAAGCAAGGTAACCCCGACATGCGCATGCTCCTTCTCGCACCCCTGATGCTGGCCGCAAGCTTCGCCGGCGCCGCCGAAACGGTAAAGATCTACAACTGGTCCAGCTACGTCGCCCCCGACACGCTGAAGAACTTCCAGCAGGCCAGCGGCATCGTGCCCACCTACGACGTGTACGACAGCAACGAAACCCTCGACGGCAAGCTGATGACCGGCAACTCCGGCTACGACGTGGTGTTCCCGTCCAACCACTTCATGGCCCGGCAAATCCAGGGCAAGGCCCTGAAGCGCCTGGACAAGTCGCAGTTGCCCAACTGGCACAACCTCAACCCGGTGCTGCTCAAGGCGCTGGAGGTCAACGACCCGGGCAACCAGTACGGCTTCCCTTACCTGTGGGGCAGTACCGGCATCGGCTACAACATCGACAAGGTCAAGGCGGTGCTCGGCGACAACGCCCCGCTGGACTCCTGGGACCTGATCTTCAAGCCCGAGTACATGAGCAAGCTGAAAAGCTGCGGCGTCGCGGTGCTGGACAACGGCCCCGAGCTGCTGCCGATTGCCCTGCACTACCTGGGCCTGCCGCACCACAGCCAGAACCCGGCGGACTACGACAAGGCCAAGGCACTGCTGATGCAGGTACGGCCGTACATCAGCTACTTCCACTCCTCGAAGTACACCGGCGACCTGGCCAATGGCGATATCTGCGTGGTGGTCGGCTTCTCGGGGGATGTGCTGCAGGCGAAGAACCGTGCTGAGGAAGCGAAGAACGGGGTGAAGGTGGGTTACTCGATACCCAAGGAAGGTGCGCCGATGTGGTTCGACATGGTCGCCATGCCGGCCGATGCACCGGATGAAAAGGCCGGGTATGCCTACATGAATTACCTGCTGCAGCCGGAAGTGATGGCCAACATCAGCAACCACGTGCAGTACGCCAACGGCAACCTGAAAGCGGACGGGCTGGTGGAGCCGGCGATGAAGGGTAACTCGATGATTTACCCGAGCGAGGAAGTGATGGGCAAGCTATATGCGCTGGAGGCGATGCCGGCCAAGATCGATCGCATCAGAACCCGCATCTGGACCAGTATCAAGGCAGGCAATTGAAATTGGGGCCGCTTTGCGCCCCTTCGCGGGCGCGCCCGCTCCCACAGGGAATCACTTCATCTGAAGGTTATGCGATACCTGTGGGAGCGGGCATGCCCGCGAAGGGCTGCAAAGCAGCCCCAATTCCAATAGTTAGTGGTGCTCGCGGGTAGCGCGGAACTTGATGTCCGGCCAGCGCTCTTCCATCAGCGCCAGGTTGACCCGGGTCGGCGCCAGGTAGGTCAGGTGCCCGCCACCGTCGATGGCCAGGTTTTCCATGGCCTTGGTCTGGAATTCCTCAAGCTTCTTCTTGTCGTCGCAGCTGATCCAGCGCGCCGACCACACGGTGATCGGCTCGTAGGCACACTCGACCTTGTACTCTTCCTTCAGGCGGCTGGCGACCACGTCGAACTGCAGCACACCGACCGCACCCAGGATGATGTCGTTGCTGCGCTCGGGGAAGAACACCTGGGTCGCACCCTCTTCGGCCAGCTGCTGCAGGCCCTGACGCAGCTGTTTGGATTTCAGCGGGTCTTTCAGGCGTACGCGGCGGAACAGTTCCGGGGCGAAGTGCGGGATACCGGTGAAGCCCAGCGCCTCGCCTTCGGTGAAGGTGTCGCCGATCTGGATGGTGCCGTGGTTGTGCAGGCCGATGATGTCGCCGGCAAAGGCCTCTTCCAGCTGCTCACGCTCGGACGAGAAGAAGGTCAGCGCATCGCCGATGCGCAGGTCCTTGTTCAGGCGCACGTGGCGCATCTTCATGCCCTTCTCGTACTTGCCCGAGCAAATGCGCATGAAGGCGATGCGGTCGCGGTGTTTCGGGTCCATGTTCGCCTGGATCTTGAACACGAAGCCGGTGAACTTCTCTTCCACAGGCTCGACGGTGCGCTCGTGGGCAACACGGCCCAGCGGGCGCGGCGCCCAGTCGACGACCGCGTCGAGCACATGGTCGACACCGAAGTTGCCCAGTGCCGTACCGAAGAACACCGGGGTCAGCTGACCGTTGATGAACTCTTCCTGGTTGAACTCATGGCAGGCGCCCTGCACCAGCTCCAATTGCTCGACGAACGAATCGTACTGGTCGCCCAGGTGGGCGCGGGCTTCGTCCGAGTCCAGCTTCTGGATGATCTTGGCTTCGGTACGCTCATGGCCATGGCCCGGGGTGTACACCACGATGTAGTCGCCGGTGAGGTGGTACACGCCTTTGAAGTCGCGGTAGCAACCAATCGGCCAGGTGATCGGCGCAGCCTTGATCTTCAGCACGGCTTCGATCTCGTCCAGCAGCTCGATCGGGTCGCGGATGTCACGGTCGAGTTTGTTGATGAAGCTGACGATTGGCGTGTCGCGCAGGCGGCACACGTCCATCAGGGCGATGGTCCGCGGCTCTACACCTTTACCGCCGTCGAGCACCATCAGCGCCGAATCCACCGCGGTCAGGGTGCGGTAGGTGTCTTCCGAGAAGTCTTCGTGACCGGGGGTGTCGAGCAGGTTGATCATGTGCTCGCGGTACGGGAACTGCATCACCGAGGTGGTGATGGAGATGCCGCGCTGCTTCTCCATTTCCATCCAGTCGGAGGTGGCGTGGCGGTCGGACTTGCGCGACTTCACGGTACCGGCGACGGCAATGGCCTTGCCCATCAGCAGCAGCTTCTCGGTGATGGTGGTCTTACCGGCGTCGGGGTGGGAAATGATTGCGAAAGTGCGGCGCTTCGCGACTTCGGCGGCCTGGTTGGTCATGGGAAATCGCCTGACTGGGGGATTTAAAAGGGGCGATATCATACCTGAAGTTGGGCGGGGACCAAAATCGGCTGATTGAGTGGCTGCAGGCCCGGCCTCTTCGCGGGCACGCCCGCTCCCACAGGGATCTCCACTTCCCTCAGCCCTGTGCAGTACCTGTGGGAGCGGGCGTGCCCGCGAAGAGGCCGGCACAGACACCACAAATCCACCAAACAATCGCTTTATCACGACAAAAGGCCACAGGGCAGTTAATTCAACGCCTGCAGCGCATTAACCCGCTGTTTTTTCTCGCCAATTTTCCACCCGGCCAGTGATTAACGCTGGCCAAATGCCGCCCCAGATGGGAACCTTTACGCCCACGGAGACGTCCACTCCCCTGCAACCCGCTTCGGTTGGGGACTGGTTTCATCAGCATTTTCGGGCCCGACGGGGTTCGGCTCATGGCCTGATCGCAGCCTTCGGCTTGCATCTCGCTGCTACTCGCGAACACACCAACCGCCGCCAGGACTGGCCGGCAAAAAAGAAGTGTGCTCGCCGACAACACAAGGAGTCCGCCTGTGGCTAAACGCTACGGTAAAGGGCTGTTGGGATGCGCCACCGTGCTCGTCATCCTGGCCCTGCTGATCCACTGGATCGGCATCGACACGATCGCGCGGTATCGCGACGATCTTGGGTTCTACCTGCAAGCGCACCTGGTATTGGTGCTGGCTTCGATGGCGGCGGCGTTGGCCGTGGGCATCCCGGCTGGCATTGCGCTCAGTCGACCGCACCGGGTCGACAAAGCCGAGCGCTTCATGCAGTTCTTCAACGTTGGCAACACCATCCCCCCCCTGGCCGTTCTGGCCATCGCGCTCAGTATCCTGGGCATCGGCGCCGGGCCTGCGATCTTCGCTCTGTTCCTCGCCTCCCTCCTGCCCATCGTGCGTAACACCTACGAGGGCCTGAAAAACGTCCCCGCCTCGCTCAAGGAAGCCGCTACCGGCATCGGCATGACCCCGCGCCAGCAACTGTGGCAGGTGGAGTTGCCCAACGCCGTGCCGATCATCGTCGGTGGTGTACGCGTGGCCCTGGCGTTGAACGTAGGCACTGCGCCGCTGGCGTTCCTGATCGGCGCCAACAGCCTGGGTAGCCTGATCTTCCCCGGCATCGCCCTGAACAACCAGCCACAGCTGCTGCTGGGTGCCGCGTGCACCGCACTGCTGGCATTGGTGCTGGATGCGGCGGTGAGTTTCTCCAGCAAACGCTGGCTGGAACGTGGCCTGGCCCAATAAGGATAGGGAACGTATGAACAAGAGAATCGCCTTGCTGCTGGGCGCGGCCCTGCTGTTCGCAGGATTTGCCCAGGCAGCTGAAAAACCGCTGGTGCGCATCGGCGCGCGGGTATTCACCGAACAGACCGTGCTCGCCGAAATCACTGCGCAATACCTGCGTGCCAACGGCTTCGACGTGCGCGTCACCACCGGCCTTGGCAGCAACATCGCGCGCCAGGCCCAGGAAACCGGCCAGCTCGACCTGATGTGGGAATACACGGGCGTGTCGCTGGTGTCGTACAACCATATCGACGAGCGCATGCCCAGTGCCGAAGCCACCTTTGCCAGGGTGAAGGCGCTGGATGCAAAGAAAGACCTGATCTGGCTGAGCCCGTCGAAGTTCAGCAACACCTACGCGCTGGGCCTGCCCAAACAGGTGGCCGAGGCGTACCCGCAAATCAACACCATCAGCGACCTCAACCAGGTGCTGCGTGACGAAAGCCAGCGCACCCACCTGGTGGCACTGGACACCGAGTTCGCCAACCGCCCCGACGGCCTGGTCGGGCTGCGCGAGATGTACCAGCTGCCACTGGACCGCCGTAACATCCGCCAGATGGACGGCGGCCTGGTCTACACCGCCATGCGCAACAACCAGGTGTTCGCCGGCCTGGTGTACACCACCGACGGCCGCCTGAGTGCGTTCAACCTCAAGCTGCTGGAAGACGACAAGCATTACTTCCCCGACTACACCGCCGCCCCGGTGGTGCGCAAGGCCGTGCTCGACGCCAACCCGCAACTGGCCGGGCTGCTCAAGCCGCTGGCCGAACAGCTGGACGACGAAACCATGCGCCAGCTCAACGCCAAGGTCGACGTCGAGCACCAGAACCCGACCGCCGTTGCCGCCGCGTTCCTGCGTGAGCACCCATTGAACAGCGAGGGCCAGCCATGAACCTGATCGATACCTTCAGCCACCTGGACTGGGCCCAGGTGCTGCAACTGACCTGGCAACACATCATGCTGGTTGGCGTGGCCGTGGGCCTGGCCATTCTGGTCGGGGTGCCGCTGGGCATCCTCATGACCCGCTTCCCGGCGTTTGCCGGCCCGCTGCAGGCCAGCGCCACGGTGCTGCTGACCATCCCTTCGATTGCCCTGTTCGGCCTGTTGCTGCCGTTCTACTCCAAGTTCGGCCAAGGGCTCGGCCCGCTACCGGCGATTACCGCGGTGTTCCTGTACTCGCTGCTGCCGATCATGCGCAACACCTACCTGGCCCTGACCAATGTCGAGCCCGGTATCCGTGAGGCCGCGCGCGGCATCGGCATGACATTCGGCCAGCGCCTGCGCATGGTCGAGCTGCCCATCGCCGTGCCGGTGATCCTTGCCGGCGTACGCACGGCCGTGGTCATGAACATAGGGGTCATGACCATCGCCGCCACCATCGGCGCCGGCGGCCTTGGCGTACTTATCCTCACCTCCATCAGCCGCAGCGACATGTCGATGCTGCTGGTTGGCGCCGTGCTGGTCAGCCTGCTGGCCATCATTGCCGACCTGCTGCTGCAAACCCTGCAACGTGCCCTGACTCCAGAAGGACTGCGCCCATGATCGAACTGAAGAACCTCAGCAAAACCTTCAACGTCAACGGCAAGGATGTCAAAGCCGTCGACTCGGTAAGCCTCACCGTGAACGAAGGCGAGATTTGCGTGTTCCTCGGCCCTTCGGGCTGCGGCAAGAGCACCACGCTGAAAATGATCAACCGCCTGATCACGCCCACCTCGGGGCAGGTTTTCATCAACGGTGAAGACACCACCGGGCTGGACGAAGTGACCCTGCGCCGCCATATCGGCTATGTGATCCAGCAGATCGGCCTGTTCCCCAACATGACCATCGAAGAGAACATCACGGTGGTCCCGCGCCTGCTTGGCTGGGACAAGCAGAAATGCCACGAGCGTGCCCGCGAGCTGATGCACATGATCAAGCTGGAGCCCAAGCAGTACTTGCAGCGCTACCCGCGTGAGCTGTCCGGTGGCCAGCAGCAGCGTATCGGCGTGATCCGCGCCTTGGCTGCAGAAGCGCCGGTGCTGCTGATGGACGAGCCGTTCGGCGCGGTCGACCCGATCAACCGCGAAATGATCCAGAACGAGTTCTTCGAGATGCAGCGGGCATTGAACAAAACCGTGATCATGGTCAGCCACGACATCGACGAGGCGATCAAGCTGGGCGACAAGATTGCCATCTTCCGTGCCGGCAAACTGTTGCAGCTGGACCACCCGGACACCCTGCTGGCGCACCCGGCAGATGACTTTGTGAGCAACTTCGTTGGCCAGGACAGCACGCTCAAGCGCCTGCTGCTGGTACGGGCCGAGGATGCGGCAGACAACGCCCCGTCGGTGAGCCCGGAAACGCCGGTGAGCGATGCACTGGAACTGCTGGATGAGCACGATCGCCGCTACGTGGTGGTGACCGATGCTCAGAACAAGGCGCTGGGCTATGTGCGCCGGCGTGACATGCACCGCCAGCAAGGTACCTGTGGCGACTTCCTGCGCCCGTTCAATGCCACGGCGTCGCATGATGAGCATTTACGCATCCTGCTGTCGCGCATGTACGAGTTCAACCGGGCGTGGTTGCCGGTGCTGGATGCCGAGCAGGTGTTCCTGGGTGAAGTGACGCAGGAGTCGATTGCCGCGTACCTGAGTTCGGGGCGCTCGCGCGGGGCCAAGACCAGCATCATATCGCCGGCCGAGGCGGTGGCCTCTTAAATAGCTGGGGGCGCTTTGCGCCCCTTCGCGGGCTCGCCCGCTCCCACAGGGAAACCACAAGCTTCCAGGCCTGCGTTGTACCTGTGGGAGCGGGCAAGCCCGCGAAGGACGCGACACGAATGTCAGAACCCTACGCTGGCCTGCACATAAAAAGTGCGCGGTTCACCGACATACAAGCCGGCATTGTTGTCGCTGGAACGGGTGAAATACTGCTTGTCGAACAGGTTCTTCACCCCCGCCGCCAACTTCAGGTTGGACATCTCTGGCCCGAACTCATACCCACCGCGGGCATGCCAGGTCACGTAGCCCGGAATATCGCCATACTGCCCGTCGGCACTCGGCTCGGTGATGTAGTCGCCGCTGAAGCTGCCGTCGGCATTGATCCCGGTACCCGGTGCGCGCTGCTTGGACTGGGCGTAGGCATCCAGGTTCCAGGTCCAGCGGTTGACCGCGTAACGCACGCCGGCAGTGGCCACCTGACGTGAGTAGAACGGCAGGTCGCGGCCCTTGAAGCCCGGGATCTCACCCTCATAGGTCGCGCGGGTATAGGTGTACCCACCACTCACCGACAGCCCGTCCAGGCGCGGGTCCAGCCCGGCCAGGTCATAGCGCACCGAAGCCTCGATACCCTGGTGCTTGGTCGCCCCGAGGTTGGTCCAGCCCACATCGTTGCTGATGTACTGCAGTTCATCGTCGAAGTCGATGTAGAACGCAGTCAGTTCACCGGCAAAGCCACCATCGTCATAGCGCGTACCGATTTCGTAGGTCTTGGCCTTTTCTGGCTCCAGGCCATTGGCCGTGCTGTTGCCCGTGCCGCCCTGGCCCAGCTGGAAGTACTGCAGGCTGCCGAACGAGGTCTCGTAGTTGGCGAACACCTTCCACGCGTCGGAGATGTGGTACATCACACTCAGCGCCGGCAGCGGCTCGTTGCTGGTGATGCTGCGCTTTTTCTCCGCTACCGGGCGGTTGTTGGCATCCAGCACCGGGCGGTCGCGCCAGTCGGTGTTGATGTGCTCGAAGCGGATGCCCGGGGTAATGGTCCAGTTGCCCACGTCGATCTTGTCGTCAATGTAGTAGGCGCTGGCCTCGGTGCCGCCGCTACGGTCCTGGAACACGTGGCCATCGGAGGTTGGGGTCACGGTGGGCACGTTGTCGATCAGCGCCAGGCGGGTCGACTGCTCGCGCATCGCTTCCTTGAGGTAGCGATAACCCACGCTGACTTCCTGGGTAGTGGGGCCGGCAAAGAAGATGCGTGACAGCCGCGGCTCGATGGCGAAGGTATGGTAGTTGCGCGGGTACGACGACAGGGTCTTCATGTCGCGCGCGGCAATGGCACTGCCGCGGAAGCTGTCGGTGTAGTAAGTCAGCACTTCGAACTGGGTGGCATCGTCGAGCTGGCGCTGCCACTTGAACGAAACGTCCTTGCGCCGACCAGAAAAGTAGTCGTAGTCACGCACAGACTGATACGGGTTGCTGTCGTACTGGGCCTGGGTCAGGCCACCTGGCATGTCGGCACGGCCATCGTAGTAGTGGAAGTTGAGCCAGAACTCGTCGACGTCGGTGGGTGCCCAATGTGTCTTGAGGATCACGTCATCGATGTCGTTGCCGTTGTTGCTTTCACGGTAACCGTTGCCGTTCACCCCGGTGTACAACAGCGCCACGCCCATGCCGTTCTCCGCGGTGCCGCCGACGAAGGCCGACTCGGTGTGTTTCCAGCCGCCGTGCTGGGAGGTTTCCAAAGTGGTGGACAGCTCCCCCGAGGCCTTTTCAGGAATCGCCCGGGTAACGAAGTTGATCACCCCGCCCACGTTCTGCGGGCCATAGCGTACCGAGCCTGCACCGCGCACCACATCGATGCTGTCGAGGTTGCCCGAGGAAATCGGCGCCATCGACAACTGCGGCTGGCCATACGGCGCGAAGGCGGCCGGAATCCCGTCGATCAATACGGTAGAGCGCGGCGACAGGCGCGAGGTCAGGCCGCGCACGCCCACGTTCAACGACAGGTCACTGCCGCCGGTGCCGTTGGAGTCCTGCACCTGCACACCCGGGATGCCGCGCAGTACATCGCGCACGTTCATCGCGCCCTTCTCCACCATCGCCTCGCGGCGCACCACGGTGCGCGCGCCGGGGTGGTTCTGCACCACGCTCTGCTGGGCATCGCCCAACCAGTCACCGACCACCTTGATGTCGGTAGGCGCCAGCTCCAGGCTGCCGCTGCCCAGGTCAACGGTAGTCGGCAGCGGCTTTACCACGACGGTGTCCTGGGACATCTCGAAGGTCAGCCCGCTGCCTTGCAGCAACTGTTGCAGCGCCTGCACCGGCGCCAGGTTGCCCGACACCGCCGGGGCCTGCTTGCCAGCCACCAGCTCGGGACTGAAGAACAGCTGCAGGTTGGTCTGCTGACCCAGCTGGTTCAGCGCAGAAGCCAGCGGTTGGGCCTGGATCTGGATGGAATTGCCGGCCTGTGCAGCCTGGCTGTTGACGGCCACGGCACTGACCGCCAGGGCCAGCGCCAAAGCGCGAAAGCGTGGGAAAGACTTGTTGTTGTTCACGTCGTCGAAACTTCCTGGATGCGGAATAAACGCCAACCGCGTGCAAATGGAAATGCTTGGCAGTTGCAGCTGGCGAGGAAGACGAACGAGCGAAAAAAAACCTGAATCTATTTCGCAATTATTTCGCGGGAGCCGTCTTCATGGGCCTTGATGGCCACCGGCAGGATGCTCGGCAAGGCCCGCAGCAGCGCGTCGGTGTCGTCGGTGCTGAAGGTGCTGGAAAGGCGCATCTGGGCAACTTTGCCAGGGCTGACCCGCAACGGTTGGCTGCGGTAGCGCGAGGCTTCGGCCACCACCTCGGCCAGGGTGGCGTTGTCGAACACCAGCTTGCCCTGGCGCCAGGCCGTCACGGCGCCAGCATTGACGGTATAAGGTGCGCTCACCACGCCTTGTACATCTATATGCGCCCCCTGCCCGGCGTTAAGCTGCGCAAGCGACGCCCCCTTGCCCTGCACACGCACCGAACCTTGCTCCACGGCTACCCGGGTGCTGGCCGGGTCCAGGCGCACGTCAAAGCGGGTGCCGGTCACCGTTACCCGGCCTTGGGCGGTGTCGACCACGAACGGCCTGTCACTGTCATGGGCGACGCTGAACATCACCTCACCGGCACTCAGGCGGATATGCCGCTGGCCAGCGCTGAAATCGACCTGCAACTGTGTGCTGCCATTGAGTTCCAGTTGCGAGCCATCCGGCAATTCGACCTGGCGACGCTCATTGAAGGCAGTTTGCAAGCTGCCCTGGTGGTTCAGCTGCTGGTAGTGCCAACCGCCCCATCCCAGGCCCAACGCCAGCAGTGCCACACTGGCAGCCAGCGCCTGGCGCACGAAACGCCGACGTGGCAGCTGCTGCACCGGGTCCGGCTGGCACAGTGCTTCAAGGCGCTGGCGTGGAATGAGGGTGGCGGCCTGCCACACGCGGCTGAGGTGTTCGTACTCTTCCCGGTGGCGCTGGTCGCTCGCCAACCAGGCGCGCAACTGTTTCTGCAGCCCGGCATCGCGAGGCGCATCCTGCACGCGGGCAAACCATGCGGCCGCCTGCTCGCGGACGGTATCGGTACCGTGCTGTTTCATCGAAAAGGTCTCCTGACTCTTCATGCCGACACATCCAGGTGCTCACGCAAATGCCGGAGCGTGCGGATCATATACTTTTCGACCATGTTCTTGCTCAACCCCATGCGCTCGGCGATCTCGGCCTGGGTCAGGCCTTCGAGCTTCTGCCAGATGAACACCTGCCGGCAGTTGAGCGGCAACTCGGCCAGCGCCCGCTCGACGCTGTCGGCCAACTCCAGGGCATGCACGTAGGCCTCCGGGTCGCCACCGCCGCTACCGCCCTCGTCGAAAGCGTCCAGCGCCAGGGCCTGGCGGCGGTCCTCGCGGCGGAAACCATCCACGGCAATGTTGCGTGCGGTCTGGTGCAAATACGCCCGCGGCTGCTCAACCTGCTCGCGCGGGTTTTCCAGTACCCGGACAAAGGCATCGTGGGTGAGGTCCTCGGCCTGCTGGCGACTGCGCAGTTTGCGCGTCCAGGTACCGATCAGCTCATGGTAATGGTCGAGGAAGCCTTTGTGTCCGGACACGGTCGGGGTCATCAGGGAGGCGGATAAGGGTGCGAATAGTAATGTTTCTCATCAAAACCAGCAAATCCGCCAGTCGGTAACAAAAAATTTATGCGTTATTTCCTGTACGGGGGTACCAGGAAATCGTGGCCATAAATATGAACACCTGAGGCCTTTTCGCGGGCACGCCCGCTCCCACAGAAAGCGCGCGACGCCTGTGGGAGCGGGCGTGCCCGCGAAGGGGCCAACGCGATCTATTCCACAATTATTTACGCTTGAAACATCGCGGGGAACATCAGCCGGTCACATGGGTCGGTTATTCAAATGGCTGGTGGTCGATCCACGCCGATCACGCCCGGATTACCTGTTGATTCTGCATTCTTCACGCCCTAAAGTGCGCGCCGAACGTCCATGCTGGAAACGATCCATCCGGCTCAAGTACTGAGTAGGCGAACCAAAGTGGGGATACGGAGGACGTTCAGTTTGCAGCCACTTAACTTTTCAGTTTGCCCATGGAGTCCCTGAGCATGTCGATCCAGGTCGAAGACTATTTCGCGCGTGACACCTTCCAGAAAATGAAGGCGTTCGCCGACAAGCAGGAAACCCCGTTCGTACTCATCGATACCCAGATGATCAGCCAGGCCTATGACGACCTGCGCGCCGGTTTCGAATTCGCCAAGGTCTACTACGCGGTCAAGGCCAACCCGGCCGTCGAAATCATTGACCTGCTCAAAGAGAAAGGTTCGAGCTTCGACATCGCCTCGATCTACGAACTGGACAAAGTGCTGGGCCGTGGCGTCAGCGCCGACCGCATCAGCTACGGCAACACCATCAAGAAGTCCAAGGACATCCGCTACTTCTTTGATAAGGGCGTGCGCCTGTACGCCACCGACTCGGAAGCCGACCTGCGCAACATCGCCAAGGCCGCACCGGGCTCGAAAGTGTATGTGCGTATCCTGACTGAAGGCTCCACCACAGCCGACTGGCCGCTGTCCCGTAAATTCGGTTGCCAGACCGACATGGCCATGGACCTGCTGATCCTTGCCCGCGACCTGGGCCTGGTGCCTTACGGCATTTCCTTCCACGTGGGTTCGCAGCAGCGCGACATCAGCGTGTGGGACGCCGCCATCGCCAAGGTGAAGGTGATCTTCGAGCGCCTGAAGGAAGAAGACGGCATCGAGCTGAAGCTGATCAACATGGGTGGCGGCTTCCCGGCCAACTACATCACCCGTACCAACAGCCTGGAAACCTACGCCGAAGAGATCATCCGCTTCCTGAAGGAAGACTTCGGTGACGAGCTGCCGGAAATCATCCTGGAGCCAGGCCGTTCGCTGATCGCCAACGCCGGTATACTGGTCAGCGAAGTGGTGCTGGTTGCGCGCAAGTCGCGTACCGCCGTCGAGCGCTGGATCTACACCGACGTGGGCAAGTTCTCCGGCCTGATCGAAACCATGGACGAAGCCATCAAGTTCCCGATCTGGACCGAGAAGAAAGGCGAAGCAGAAGAAGTGGTCATCGCCGGCCCGACCTGCGACAGCGCCGACATCATGTACGAGAACTACAAGTACGGCCTGCCGCTGAACCTGGCCATCGGTGACCGCCTGTACTGGCTGTCGACCGGCGCCTACACCACCAGCTACAGTGCGGTGGAATTCAACGGCTTCCCGCCGCTGAAGGCCTACTACCTGTAATGAAAACGGGGCCGCAAGGCCCCGTTTTCATTTGTGCTCTCCTGTACCGGCCTCTTCGCGGGCTTGCCCGCTCCCACAGGTGTAGCGTTTCCCTCAGGTTGGTCACCGTCCCTGTGGGAGCGGGCGAGCCCGCGAAGAGGCCGGCACAGGCGACATCAAGTCTCGCGCCTGGCCAGTTCTTCGGCATAACGCCCGGCAAACGCCATCAACACCGGCCCCGCCCCCTGCAAGGTCGCCAGCGCCGCGCGCAGGAAGTTCAGGTTGCCCTCGACCCGCGCCCGCTCCAGCCACTGCCCAGCCTCCGCCAGTTGCCCGCGCTCGACCAGCACCAGCCCCAGGCTGAACATCCCACGGAAATCCCCCGCCTCGGCCGAGCGCCGATACCAGCGCACCGCCCGCGCCGGGCTGGGCGCCGTGGCAATGCCCTGCTCCAGGTAGCGCCCATACAGATTCATCGACTTGGCATGGCCCAACTGCGCCGCCTGCTCATAACACATCAGCGCCTGTGCCTGGTTGGCCGGCACCCCGCGCCCGGTCGCCAGCAGGTTGCCAAGGTTATACAGTCCCCAATCCAACCCGGCATCGGCCGCACGGGCATAGTGCACGGCGGCCTGCGACAAGCTCACCTCGCCCCCCCAGCCATGCTCCAGGCAGCGCCCGAGCATGTTGTGCGCCATGGCGCTGCCGCCCTGTGCAGCAATGCCGAACCAGCGCCGGGCAACACCGGCATCTTCTTCGATACCACGGCCATCGAGCAGGATCTGCCCCAGCAGCAGCTGCGCCTCGACCGCCCCCTGCCCCGCCGCAGCCAGGATTGCCTGGGCGGCCTTGCCCGGGCTTTCTTCAAGCATGGCCTGCAGGCCGGCTACATCCACCACTTCTTCACGTCGCAACAGGTAAGACACGGTTCAGACCTCGGCCCAACGGCGCAGCAGGTTGTGGTAGGTGCCGGTGAGTTGCAGCAACGACGGGTGGTCGGGCACATCGGCGGTCAGTTGCTGGATGGCGTTATCCATCTCGAACAGCAGCGCACGCTGGCTGTCTTCGCGCACCAGGCTCTGGGTCCAGAAGAACGCGGCATAGCGCTGGCCACGCGTTACCGGGTTGACCTTGTGCAGGCTGGTGCCGGGGTACAGCACCAGGTCACCGGCAGCCAGCTTGATCTGCTGTACGCCATAGGTGTCCTGAATCACCAGTTCGCCGCCGTCGTAGCTGTCCGGGTCGCTGAGAAACAACGTGGAAGACAGGTCGGTACGCACGCGCTCCGGGCTGCCCTTGGGCTGGCGCAGGGCATTGTCGATGTGGAAGCCGAAATTGCCACCTTCGCGGTAGCAGTTGATCAGCGGCGGGAACACCTTGTGCGGCAGGGCCGCCGACATGAAGCGCGGGGTTTTCCACAGGCGGTCGATCAGCGCTGTGCCGATTTCCTTGGCCAACGGGTGCCCTTCTGGCAACTGCAGGTTGTGTTTGGCCTTGGCCGACTGGTAGCCGGCAGTGACTTTACCGTCGGCCCAGTCAGCCTGCTCCAGCGCCTCGCGGATACGGGCCAGTTCATCGGCGTCGAACAGGCCGGGGATGTGAAGCAGCATGGGAGCGGCACCGTCAGGAATTGTAAAGGGCCAATGATATTGATTCCCTTTTGCGCTTAACAAGCCCCGTTCGCCGCCTTAGACGTTTCAGCGTGAAAAAACTGTAAAGGCAAATTGTAAAGAATGTAAATTCTTCACGAATGGTAACGAGTCTCAATTGTTAGTCACAATTGCTTACATTAAGATCCGCCGCCTCATCACCTTGGGGAAGGTCCTTAGCAATGCGCCAGTCCGTACCATCTGCTGTGAGTTCACCACGCCTGATCGTGTCTGCCATCGGTGTCGCCATCTCTGCTGGAGCGAGTGCTCAATTTGCGTTTGCAGGTGAACAGGCTGATTCTGTGATTTCTCTCGACGCAACCAGCGTCAACGCGGCGCAGGATGTCACCAGCTACAAGGCGGACACCGCTAGCTCGAAGAAATACACTGCGCCACTGCGTGAAACACCGAAGAGCGTTACGGTGATCCCACAGCAAGTCATTCGAGACACCGGTGCGACCTCGTTGGTAGATGCCCTGCGTACAACTCCAGGCATTACATTTGGCGCAGGCGAAGGCGGTAACCCCGCAGGTGACCGCCCCATCATCCGCGGCTTCAACGCCGAGAGTGACGTGTTCGTCGATGGTATGCGCGACGTCGCTTCGCAAAGCCGTGAAATCTTCAACGTTGAATCCATCGAAGTCGCCAAGGGCCCGGGCTCGGCGTTTACCGGTGCAGGATCGACGGGCGGTAGCCTCAACCTGGTCACCAAGACCGCAAAACTTGGCGACAGCTACAACGGCGGATTCACTTGGGGTTCGGACCAGACCAAACGCACCACCCTTGATCTGAACAAACAATTGACTGACACCTCGGCCTTCCGTCTGAACCTGATGAAGCACGAGGCCAATGTCGCTGGTCGCGACGACGTGGATGTGAGCCGATGGGGTGTGGCACCCTCGTTCGCATTTGGTTTGGGTACCGATACGCGGGTCACAGTGGGTTACTACCACCTGAAAACCGACGATATGCCTGACTACGGCATCCCGCTGAATCGCAGCGCCACGCGCAGCAAGTACGACGTAGACGGGCCCGCTCACGTTGACCGCGACAACTTCTACGGTTTGAACGGTCGCGACTATCGCAAGACCAGCAATGACAGCGGCACGATCCGTATCGAACATGACCTGAACGATAACCTGACCCTGTCCAACAGCTTCCGCATGTCACGTTCAACACTCGACTACATCGTGACAAACCCGGACGACAGCAAAGGTAACGTGGCCAACGGCACGGTCTACCGCGCGACCAAGAACCGTAACTCTACGTCCAAAGGCTGGGTGAACCAGACCGACCTGAGTGCCAAGTTCAATACCGGCTTTATCGAGCACAGTCTGGTCACAGGACTGGAGTTCACCTATAGCGACACCCACAACCGTGGCTATGTCATTACCTCCGCCGCTGGCACAGGCACCGTTTGCAACCCGGCCTTGTTGGCTTCAGGCGACTGCACCAGCCTTTACGACCCATCGCCGGATGACGGCTGGTCAGGCACCATCACCGACAGCCAGGCCTTCACCGACACCGATACCAAGACTAGCGCTGCCTATGTTTTCGACACTCTGACCTTCAACGATCAATGGTCGCTCAACCTGGGCCTGCGGTACGACGATTACCAAACAAAATCAAGCGGATACAGCACGGGTGGCCGTGGCTCCATTGCAGGGGACTTCTCTCGCGAAAACAATGCGCACCTGTGGAACTATCAGGTTGGCGTGGTCTACAAACCACTGCCTAACGGCAGCATCTACGCTGCATGGTCGACGTCCAGCAACCCGTCGGGGGAAACCGGCGGTAACGGTGGCCTGGAACTGGCAGTCAACAACAGCAACCTTGACCCGGAACGTAACCGCAACTACGAAATCGGCACCAAGTGGGATTTCTTCGACGATAACTTGTCGCTGACAGCCGCTCTGTTCCGCACCGACAAGACCAATGCTCGTGTTACCGACCCTGACAATGCCACCTATCAGGTACTCGATGGCGAACAACGTGTGCAAGGTGTGGAGCTGACTTACGCCGGCAACCTGACCAGCAAGTGGAAGGTCTACGGCGGCTACACCTACATGGAAAGCGAGATCGTGAAAACCTCTACTGCTGCGAACGAAGGCAATCACATGCCTAGCACGCCGCGTAACAACTTCACCTTCTGGTCGACCTACGACATCATTCCTCAATTGACCGTGGGTGCCGGTGCCACTTTTGTCGACTCGCGGTTCGGTGACGAAGCCAACTCTGTTGAAGTGCCTTCCTACTGGCGCTATGACGCCATGGCTACTTATCGCCTGACAAAAAATGTCGATCTGCAGCTGAATGTGCAGAATCTGACCGACAAGCGTTATTTCGATCAGGTATTCGCACCGCATTACGCCCACGTAGCGCCTGGCAGAACTGCACTTATGAGTGCCAACTTCCACTTCTAAGGAAGTCAGCCCGAGCCCCGTTCATTCCCATGAGCGGGGCTTTTGTGTATCAAGGCATAATGCACGCCGCGCAGGTAGCGGCAGCAACACAAGGTGAGAGATGTGGTGAAGAAGACGCTGTTCCAATTGCACTGGTTCTTTGGCATCACCGCTGGCCTGGTGCTGGCCTTAATGGGCATTACCGGGGCGCTGTACTCGTTCCAGGAAGAACTGCTGCGGGCATTCAATGCCGATGTGCTCAAGGTGGAAGTGCGCGCCGAAGGCGTGCTGCCGCCCGCCGAGCTGGTCCAGCGCGTCGAGGCCCAGCAACACGACAAGGTGTCGATGCTGTGGGTCGATGTGCGTGAGGGCAATGCCGCACGCATCTTCTTCATGCCAGCACCCGGCGAGCGCCGTGGCACGCTGCGTTATGCCGACCCGTACACCGGTGAACTCAAAGGCGAAGTAGCCGGGCAAGACTTCTTCAACCTCATGCTTACCCTGCACCGCTTCCTGGCTATGGGCGACACCGGCCGGCAGATCACCGGTGCCTGTACCCTGATGCTGGTGTTCTTCTGCCTCTCCGGCCTGTACCTGCGCTGGCCGCGCAAGGCGCTGGACTGGCGCACCTGGCTGACCTTCGACTGGGCGAAGAAAGGCCGTGCCTTCAACTGGGACCTGCACGCCGTGGCAGGCACCTGGTGCCTGCTGTTCTATCTTCTGTTCGCCCTGACCGGGCTGTTCTGGTCCTACGAATGGTACCGCGAAGGCCTGAACAAGCTGCTGGCCGACGCGCCGGCCGCCGGCCAGCAACAAAAACGCGGCGAAGGCCGTGGCCGCCATGGGCCGCAGAAGGTCGACAAGAACGCTCCGCCGCTGGTGGTCGACTACGATGCGATCTGGACCAACCTCAAGGACGCCGCAGGCCCAGGCCTTGCCGCCTACAACCTGCGTCTGCCACCGGTTGGCGGCCAGCCGGCCAACCTGTTCTACCTGCTGGACAACGCCGATCACCCACGCGCCTTCAACACCCTGGTGCTGGACCCGGCCACCGGCCAGGTGAAAAAGCACGACCGCTACACCGACAAATCCTTCAAGGCCCAGCTGCTGCAGAGCGTCTACGCCCTGCACGTCGGCGAATACTTCGGCCTGCCTGGGCGCATCATCGTCACCATCGCCAGCCTGACCATGCCGCTGTTCTTCGTTACGGGCTGGCTGCTTTACCTTGACCGCCGCCGCAAGAAGCGCCAGGTGCGTGCAGCCCGTGGCAACGTCGCCAGCAGCAAAGGCAGCGGCGACAGCTGGCTGATCGGTTTCGCCAGCCAAAGCGGCTTTGCCGAACAACTGGCCTGGCAAAGTGCCGGCCAGTTGCAGGCCGCCGGCCTGCCGGTGCAGGTAAGGGCACTGGCCGAACTGCGTGAAGACGACCTGCGCCAGGCCCGCCGTGCGTTGTTCGTGGTCAGTACGTTTGGCGACGGCGAAGCCCCCGACAGCGCCCGCGCCTTCGAACGCAAGGTGCTCGGCCAGCCGTGGGCACTGAACAACCTCAGCTACGCCCTGCTCGCCCTCGGCGACCGCCAGTACCCGCACTTCTGTGGTTTCGCCCGCCGCTTGCAGGCGTGGCTGGGTGAGCGCGGCGCCAGCAGCGCATTCAGCCCGGTGGAAGTGGACAATGCCGACCAGGCTGCGCTGCAGCAATGGCAGCAGGAACTGGCGCAATTGACCGGTGCCCAACCGGTGGCCGCGTGGCAGCCGCCAAGCTTTGCCAACTGGTCGCTGGTGCGCCGCGAGCTTCTGAACCCCGGCAGCCAGGGTCAGCCGGTGTACCTGCTGGGCTTGCAACCGCAAGAGCCTGCCAGCTGGGAGGCTGGCGACCTGATAGAGATCCTGCCGCTCAATGGCCAGCCTCGCGTTGACGCGTTCCTGAACGGCATGGCACTGGATGCCGGGGCCAAGGTGCAGGTCAATGGCCTTGGCGAAACCCTCGCCCAAGCCCTCGCAGGTCGCCAATTGCCCGGCCGTCGTGATCACCTGATCGGTTTGCAGCCGCAGGCGCTGGTGGATGCACTGGTACCGATCGGCGGCCGCGAATACTCGATTGCTTCCATCGCCAGCGATGGCGTACTGGAGCTGATCGTCCGCCAGGAACGCCACGCTGATGGCAACCTTGGCCTGGGTTCGGGCTGGCTGACCGAATACCTGCCGCTGAACGGCACGCTGAGCCTGCGCCTGCGGCGTAACAGCGGGTTCCACCTGCCGGAAACGGCTGCACCGATGATCCTGATCGGTAACGGCACCGGCCTGGCCGGCCTGCGCAGCCTGATCCGCGCACGGGTGAATGCTGGCGAGCAGCGTAACTGGCTGCTGTTTGGCGAGCGCAACCGGGCGCATGACCTGCTGTGTGGCAATGAGCTGCACGGCTGGCTGGAGAGCGGTGATCTGGCACGGCTGGACCTGGCGTTCTCGCGGGATCAGGCCGAGAAGGTGTATGTGCAGGATGTGTTGCTGCAACAGGCTGATGAGTTCAAGCGCTGGGTGGCGGATGGCGCCTGTGTGTATGTGTGTGGCAGCCTGCAAGGGATGGCAGCGGGGGTGGATGCGGCGCTCACTGGCATGCTTGGGGAAGCTGCTGTGCAGCAGCTGATCGAGGATGGGCGGTATCGACGGGATGTGTATTGATCATCCATTGATGTAGCCAGCACTGGCCCTATCGCCGGCAAGCCAGCTCCCACAGGTGCTGCACAAGTCTTCAGGCCTGTGCAGTACCTGTGGGAGCTGGCTTGCCGGCGATAGGGCCGGTCCTGCTGTCAGTGCAACTCGAAGGTATCGGCATCCAGGTTAGCCGGGAACTTGGCCCGGTAGGCCGCCAGCTCCGCCGCGCTCAATACCGCGGTAAACACCCCGTCGGCCTCCCCGGCACTGAGCAGGCTCTCGCCCTGGAAGTCCAGCACCTGGCTGTCCCCCGAATAGGCAAAGCCTTTGCCATCCGTCCCCACCCGGTTCACCGCCGCCACATAGCACAGGTTCTCGATCCCCCGCGCCGGCAACAGCCGGTTCCAGTGCTGACGGCGTGCAGCCGGCCAGTTGGCGGTGTACAGCAGCAGGTCTGTATCCTGGGCATCACGGCTCCACACCGGGAAGCGCAGGTCGTAGCAGATCAGCGGGCGAATCCGCCAGCCCTTGAGCTCGAACTGCACCTGGCGCTCACCGGGGGTGTAGTGCTTGTGCTCACCAGCCATGCGGAACAGGTGGCGCTTGTCGTAGTGCAGGATTTCGCCATCCGGGCGCGCCCACAGCAGGCGGTTGCGGTGGCTGCCATCGGCAGCCTGGATGATCACGCTACCGGTAATCACCGCGTTGCACTTCTTCGCCTGGGCCTTCAGCCATTTGTAGGTCGGGCCGTTCTCCGGCTCGCACAGGGTTTCCGATTGCATGGAAAAGCCGGTGGTGAACATTTCCGGCAGGATCACCAGGTCCACGTCGCCCACCTGCTCCAGCAACACTTCAAAGTGCGCGTAGTTGGCCTCGCGGTCGTGCCAGGCCAGGGTGGTTTGCACCAGGGCGACTTTCAGGTTCGGCAAGGTACTCAGATCGCGCATAGTCGTTCCGCTGCCTGACGCAGCGTCTCCTCACGTTTGGCAAAGCACAGGCGCACCAGGCGTTGCTCGGGGATGGGTTGCTGGTAGAACACCGACACCGGGATGGTCGCTACGCCGTGCTCACGGGTGAGCCACAGCGACATGTCGACATCGTTCAGGTCGGGGCGGATCTGCGAGTAGTCCACCAACTGGAAATAGGTGCCCGTCGTACGGGTAAAGTTGAATCGCGAACCTTGCAGCAAGCCGCAGAACAGGTCGCGCTTGGCCTGGTAGAAGGCCGGCAACTCATCGATATGCTCCGGGTGCTCGGCCATGAAGTCGGCCAGCGCGCACTGCAACGGCGTCACCCCGCAGAAGTTCACATATTGGTGCACCTTGCGCAGCTCGGCGCTCAGCGCCGGAGGTGCGATCACGTAGCCGGTCTTCCAGCCGGTAACGTGGTAGGTCTTGCCGAACGAGCTGACCACGAAGGCGCGTTGGTACAACTGCTCATGGGCCAGCACGCTGGCATGGCGCACGCCGTCGTAAACCAGGTGCTCGTAGACTTCATCGCTGACCAGGTAAATATCGCGGTCGGCAACAAGCTTTGCCAGCTGGTCAAGGTCTTCGCGGGTGATCAGCGCGCCGCTGGGGTTGTGCGGCGAGTTGAGGATGACCATGCGCGTGCGCGGGCTCAGCGCATCGCTGAACTTCTGCCAGTCGATACGGAAGTCGCCGTCGCTCAGTTGTACATGCACGCAGCGGCCACCGGCCAGTTCCACGGACGGTTCATAGCTGTCGTAGCAGGGGTCGAAGACGATCACTTCGTCACCGGCATGCACCACCGCCTGGATGGCGCAGAAGATCGCCTCGGTAGCGCCGGGGGTGATGGTCACTTCCTGGTCGGCATCCACCTGTGCGCCGTACAACCGCGCGACCTTGGCCGCAACCTGCTGGCGCAGGGCCGGCAGGCCGGTCATCGGCGAATACTGGTTATGCCCGGCGGCCACATGCCGGCCCACTGCATCGAGCAAGGCCTGGGGGCCGTTGAAGTCAGGGAAACCCTGGGACAGGTTGAGCGCACCGGTCTGCACGGCGAGCTGGGACATGGTGGTGAAGATGGTCGTGCCGACATTCGGCAGTTTGCTGCGGATCATGGAGCCCTCTTTCCTGGGGTGTATCCGGCACGGGGTGGAGTCCGAGCATAGCGGATCGAGCGGTCAGGAAAAAGGTTGAAACAATAGAGGGATTGCGCTGGATCAAAGGGCCTCTTCGCGGGCTTGCCCGCTCCCACAGGTCCTTCACAGGATTCAATAGCTGTGCAGTACTTGTGGGAGCGGGCAAGCCCGCGAAGAAGCTGACGCGGAATCAGCGCTTGTCGCGGCGCTTCTTCTCGGCCTTCTTGTGGTGCGACATCAAGCGGCGTTTCTTGTTGACCTGGCGGTCGGTGAGGGTGTTCTTCTTGCCCTCGTACGGGTTCTCACCGCCCTTGTACTCGATGCGGATCGGCGTACCGACCAGCTTCAGCACCCGGCGGTAGGTGTTTTCCAGGTAACGCGAGTACGACTTGGGAATGCTCTCGGTCTGGTTGCCGTGGATCACGATCAGCGGCGGGTTGGCACCACCGAGGTGGGCATAACGCAGCTTGATGCGGCGGCCGTTGACCAGCGGTGGCTGGTGCTCGCTCACAGCATCTTCAAGAATCTGCGTCAGGCGGCTGGTTGGCCAGCGGGTCACCGCCGAGGTGAACGCGGCCTGCACCGACTTGTACAGGTTGCCCACGCCAGTGCCGTGCAGGGCGGAAATGAAGTGGATGTCGGCGAAGTCGACAAAGAACAGCCGGCGCTCCAGCTCGGTCTTCACGTAGGCGCGCTCGCCCGGCTCCATGCCGTCCCACTTGTTCAGGGCAATGACGATGGCCCGGCCCGCTTCCAGGGCAAAGCCCAGCAGGTTGAGG
This sequence comes from Pseudomonas sp. NPDC090592, assembly GCF_044769185.1. Taxonomy (NCBI): domain Bacteria; kingdom Pseudomonadati; phylum Pseudomonadota; class Gammaproteobacteria; order Pseudomonadales; family Pseudomonadaceae; genus Pseudomonas; species Pseudomonas sp. NPDC090592. The sequence goes on along the minus strand of NZ_JBIVXJ010000015.1, from coordinate 33,898 downwards.
TCATGGTCAACTACGCCTTCACGGGCATCCATGACGAAGATCACCACGTTGGCGTCCTTGATCGCCTGCAGCGTCTTCACCACCGAGAACTTTTCCACTTCCTCGTGGATCTTGCCGCGCTTGCGCACACCGGCGGTGTCGATGAAGGTGTACTTCTCGCCATCGCGCTCGAACGGGATGTAGATACTGTCACGGGTGGTGCCCGGCTGGTCATAGACCACCACGCGCTCTTCGCCGAGCATGCGGTTGACCAGGGTCGACTTGCCCACGTTCGGGCGGCCAATGATGGCGATCTTGATGCCATCTTTCTCGCTCGGGCCAGGGATGCGAACCGCTTCCTCGCCTTCGGCGACTTCCTGGTCCAGGGCCTCTTCCTCTGCGTCACGAGGAATATGACCCAGTACGCTTTCCATCAGCGCGTTGATACCGCGGCCCTGGGAGCCTGCCACCGGAATGGCGTTGCCCATGCCCAGCGGCGAGAACTCGGCGCGGGCGACGTCAGCGTCGATGTTGTCGATCTTGTTGGCGACCAGAATCGCCGACTTGTTGCGCTTGCGCAGGTGCTCGGCAATCATCTGGTCAGCGGCGGTCATGCCGGCGCGGGCATCAACCAGGAACAGCACGTAGTCGGCTTCTTCGATGGCCATGAGCGACTGCTCGGCCATTTTCTCGTCCATGCCCACTTCGTCACCGGTGATACCGCCAGTGTCGATCAGGATGAAGGAACGACCCTGCCAGCTGGCATCGCCATACTGGCGGTCACGGGTCAGGCCCGACAGGTCACCCACGATGGCATCGCGGGTTTTGGTCAGGCGGTTGAACATGGTGGATTTGCCGACGTTCGGGCGGCCCACCAGGGCGATTACGGGAACCATCGGCTCTCCACTCTTGAATTCTTGAAAATGCAAAGGCCGCTGCAAGGCAGCGGCCGGAGTACGGGCGGCGTGTCCTACGCCGCGGCTTGAAGCCCGCCAAGGCTTCAAGCATAGCTTCAGCGGATGGTCAGTGCCTCGAGCTTGCCGCTGTTGCCGAAGACGTAGATGGTGTCGCCAACCACAAGTGGGCGGGCGCGCAGGCCATCGCTGTCAATACGTTCGCGGCCCACGAAGCGGCCGTCCACCTGGCTCAGCAGGTGCAGGTAACCCTCGAAGTCACCCACTGCCACGTAGCTGCTGAACACTTCAGGCGCGGTCAACTGGCGACGAGCCATGCTGTCGTTGCTCCACAGGGCGCTGGAGGAGCGTTCATCGATGCCCTCCACGGTACCCGATGCTTCGCTGACGTAGACGTTACCGAAGCCCTGGGCCACGCCCACATAGCTGGAGGCATCGCGCTGGAACAGCTCGCGGCCGCTTTCCAGGTCCAGGCCCGCTACACGGCCCTGGTAGGTGCTGACGTACAGGGTACCACCAGACAGCAGCAAGCCGCCGTCGATATCAACCACACGGTCCAGCTCGGAGCGGCCTTTAGGGATGGCCACACGGCTTTCCCACACAGGCACGCCGTTGTTGATGTCCACCGCTACCACCTTGCCGGTGGACAGGCCGGCGACGGCCAGGCGGTTGGTGGCGATCGGTGCACCGGTGCCACGCAGGGTCAGCACGGCCGGGGAGTTTTCGTAGATCCAGCGGCGGTCGCCGGTGGCGGCATCCAGGCCGATCAGGCGGTCGTCCTGGGTCTGCACTACCACGACGTCACCGTTGTTGGCAGGCGGGGCCAGCACTTCGCTGGTCACGCGCGAGCGCCAACGCTCTTCACCGGTGCTGGAATCCAGGGCGATCACTTCACCCTTGAGGGTACCGAGCATGACCAGGCCGTAGCCCACGCCAACAGCGCCGGAAACCTGCAGCTCCAGGTCCTTCTTCCACACCACGTCGCCGGTGATGCGGTCGAGGGCGAAGACTTCGCCGTTGACGTCGGAAGCGTAGATACGGTCGTTCTCGATGGCCGGTACCAGGGTGTTGTAGGTTTCACCCTGGCCGTCACCGATCGAACGGCTCCACTGCTTCTTCAGCACCACTTCCTCGGTGAACTTGGTCAGCTCGGCCGGGGGCAGTTCCTTCTTGCTGTTGCTGCTGCAACCTGCGGCCAGCACGGCCAGGGTCAGCACTGCTGCATGTTTCCAACCGATCACTTACGCGTCCCCTTTAGCCAGGTCATCCAGCTTCAATTGCAGGCCACCGACCGCCGCCTCATCAGACAGCGCAGCCTTGGCTTTCTCGTAAGCACTGTGTGCGTCGTCGGCACGACCCAGCTGAACCAGCAGGTCGCCCTTCAACTCTTCACGGCTGGCCAGGAAGGCTTTGTCGGCGTCGCCGTCGAGCAGCTTGAGGGCATCCTCGGCCTTGTTCTGAGCGGCCAGCACACGCGCCAGACGCTGGCGCGAAATCTCGCCCAGGGTCACGTCGGCCGGCTTGTCCAGCACGCTTTTCAGCTCGGCAGCGGCGTCGTCGAGCTTGCCGCTCTCGACTGCGACCTTGGCCACGAACAGGCTGCCGTACTGGGCGTACGCGGTGCCACCGAACTCGCTCTTGAGCTTGCCGGCCAGCTCCGCAACCTTGGTGGCGTCTGGCTGGCCAGTCGGCGTCAGGCTGGTCTCAAGCAACGCCTGATACAGCTGCGAGGCACCTTGCGACTGGTTGCTCTGGTACTTGTGCCAGGTATTCCAGCCCAACACCACCACGCCCGCCAGCAAGGCGCCGGTCAGCAGCGGCTTGCCGTTACGGTTCCACCAGTCCTTGACCCCTGCCAGGTCATCATCATCGGTACTCGACACCCCAATACTCCTTTTCGCCTATTCGCTTGTTGAACCGCGTTACGCCTGCGCGATCGCGGTTTCCAGGTGCCCTGCAAGAGCATCCCAGGCAATGTTCTGTTGTTCGCCCTGGCCACGCAGGGGCTTCAAGCCGATTTCTTGCTTGGCCAGTTCGTCGTCACCGAGGATCAGGGCGAACAGCGCGCCGCTCTTGTCGGCTTTCTTGAACTGGCTCTTGAAGCTGCCACCACCGGCATTCACCGCCAGGCGCAGGCCCGGCAGGCGGTCACGCAAGCCCTCGGACAGGCGCAGCCCCGCCAGTTCGGCCTGCTCGCCGAAGGCACACAGGTAAACGTCGATCTGGCGGCTGATGGACTCCGGCACCTTGCCGAGGGTTTCCAGCAGCAGGATCAGGCGCTCGATACCCATGGCGAAACCAACGCCCGTGGTCGGTTTGCCGCCCATCTGCTCGACCAGGCCGTCGTAGCGGCCACCGGCGCACACGGTACCCTGGGCGCCGAGCTTGTCGGTGACCCACTCGAACACGGTCTTGCTGTAGTAGTCCAGGCCACGCACCAGCTTGGTGTTGATCACGAACGGAATACCGGCGGCGTCCAGGCGGGCCTTGAGGCCCTCGAAGTGCACTCGGGACTCTTCGTCCAGGTAGTCTTCCAGCTTCGGTGCGCCAACCAGCACCGCCTGGGTGTTCTGGTCCTTGCTGTCGAGGATGCGCAGCGGGTTGCTCTTGAGGCGGCGCTGGCTGTCTTCGTCCAGTTGCTCAAGGCGCGCCGAGAGGAACTCGACCAGCGCGTCACGGTAGCGTGCGCGGGCTTCGCTGGTACCCAGGCTGTTGAGCTCCAGCTTGACGGCGTCCTGGATACCCAGCAGGCCCCACAGGCGCCAGGTGAGCATGATCAGTTCGGCGTCGATGTCCGGGCCGTCCAGGTTGAACACTTCCACGCCAATCTGGTGGAACTGGCGGTAGCGGCCCTTCTGCGGGCGCTCGTGGCGGAACATCTGCCCGATGTACCACAGTTTCTGCACCTGGCCGTTGCCGGTGATGCCATGCTCCAGCACGGCACGCACGCAGGCGGCGGTGCCTTCGGGGCGCAGGGTCAGCGAGTCGCCGTTGCGGTCCTCGAAGGTGTACATCTCTTTTTCGACGATATCGGTCACTTCACCGATCGAGCGTTTGAACAGCTCGGTGAACTCGACGATCGGCGTGCGGATCTGGCTGTACCCGTAGGTGTCCAGCAGGCCGGCCACGGTGCCTTCGAAGTAGCGCCACAGTGGCGACTGTTCTGGCAGGATGTCGTTCATGCCACGGATGGCTTGCAGCGATTTGCTCACGAATAGTCCTTACGAATTCTGTGTGTCAGCCACGGGCGATCAGCGCCGCGTCGGCTTCGGCTTTTTCGGCCGCTTTCTGGCGGATGAGCTTTTCCAGCTCATCGACCAGGTTGTCATTGGTCAGTTTCTGCGCCGGCTTGCCGTCGATGTAGATCAGGTTTGGCGTGCCGCCGGTCAAGCCTACATGGGCTTCCTTGGCTTCACCCGGGCCGTTGACCACGCAACCGATCACCGCCACGTCCAGCGGCACCAGCAGGTCTTCCAGGCGCCCTTCCAGCTCGTTCATGGTCTTGACCACATCGAAGTTCTGCCGCGAGCAGCTCGGGCAGGCGATGAAGTTGATGCCACGCGAACGCAGGTGCAGCGACTTGAGGATGTCGTAGCCGACTTTCACTTCTTCGACCGGGTCGGCCGCCAGCGAGATACGGATGGTATCGCCAATGCCTTCGGCCAGCAGCATACCGAGGCCGACGGCGGATTTCACCGTCCCCGAACGCAGGCCACCGGCTTCGGTGATGCCCAGGTGCAGCGGCTGTACGATCTGCCTGGCCAACAGGCGGTAGGCTTCGACGGCCATGAACACGTCGGATGCCTTTACGCTGACCTTGAAGTCCTGGAAGTCCAGGCGGTCGAGGTGCTCGACATGGCGCAAGGCCGACTCGACCAGCGCAGCCGGGGTCGGTTCGCCGTACTTTTTCTGCAGGTCTTTTTCCAGCGAGCCGGCATTGACGCCGATGCGGATCGGGATGCCACGGTCGCGGGCGGCATCGACCACGGCGCGTACACGGTCTTCACGGCCGATGTTGCCCGGGTTGATACGCAGGCAGTCAACGCCCAGTTCGGCCACGCGCAGGGCGATCTTGTAGTCGAAGTGGATGTCTGCGACCAGCGGCACGCTGACCAGTTGCTTGATCTTGCCAAACGCCTCGGCTGCGTCCATGTCCGGCACCGAAACACGCACGATGTCCACGCCGGCATCGACCAGGCGCTGGATCTGCCCGACGGTGGCGGCCACATCGTTGGTGTCGGTGTTGGTCATGCTCTGCACCGCGATGGGCGCATCACCACCCACCGGCACATTGCCGACCCAGATTTTGCGGGATTCGCGACGTTTGATCGGAGATTCGCCGTGCATGACTTACTGTCCCAACTTCAGGCGAGCGGTCTCGCCACTGGTGAACGGGGCAACATCGACGGCCTGGCCGTTGTAGCTGACCTGGGCGCCACGGGCAAAGCCCAGGCGTACCGCAAACGGCGGCTTGCCGGTCAGTTCGAGGTTGTCCCCCTTGCGCTTGATGGCGCTGAACAGCACCTTGCCATTGCCGTCGCTGACCTGGGTCCAGCAATCGGCGACGAACTGGATGGAGACCTTGGCACTGCCGGCAGGCACTGCGGCTGGCTCGGCTGCAGCCGGCGCTGCCGGCGCAACTGCAGCCGGTGCCGGGGTAGCCGGTACTACCGCGGCAGGCGCAACAGCCGATGCGCTGGCAGCAGGTTGCGCGGGTGCCGGAGCCGGCGCTGCGGCAACCGTTGGCGCCGGGCTGGCAGGCGCCTGTTCGGCAACAGCGCCAGGCTGCCCGGCAGTGGTCTGCTCCAGGGCCAGCGGCGCGCTTTCGGGCTGCTGGCCAGCGGTTACGGCCTGGTCTTCAGGCTCGTCAAGCGGGTGAATCTGGGTGGTGCCGTCGGCGCTTTCGACTTCGACGTGCTCCAGGGCCATCTTGGCCAGGTCCTTGCCACGCAGGCTGCCCTGGTCCTGCCACCAGACGAAACCACCACCCACCACAGCCACCAGCAACAGCAGGCTGACGCCGCGCAGTATGTTGTGCGACAGGCGCACCGGCTCTTCGATACGGCCCAGCGAGTGCACTTCGCTGCCTTTGGCGTGGGTGCCGGTGTAGCGGTCGAAGGCCTCTACCAGGGCGGCCTGGTCAAGCTCCATCAATTTGGCATAGGCGCGGATGTAGCCACGGGCGAAGGTATGCCCGGGCAGCTTGTCGAAGGCGCCGGTTTCCACGTGGTTCAACGAACTGACAGTGAGGTTGAGCTTGCGGGCCACCTCGGCTTGAGACCAGTCCCGTTTCTCACGGGCCAGGCGCAAAAGCTCACCGGGGTTCTGGCCAGGCGCTACTGCTACTTCGGGATGCGCGGCGTTCATCGTTGCTCCGACAGGTATTGCTGATATTCCGGCGTACCGGGATAAAGTCGTTGTAATTGCTGGCCCATCTCGGCCAGTGTGCCCTGCTCGTCGAACACCCGGGCAAGGCGACTGCCCAGCAGCAGGCTACGGGCATCGTGGTCGCTCAGCTGGCTGAAACGATCGTAGTAGTCCCGGGCCGGCACATAATGCCTGTTTTCGTAGGACAACTCAGCCATTTCCAACAAGGCTTTTGGTTGCCGCTGGTTGAGTTGCAACGCTTTGTGCAGATACGCGTGCGCCTTATCGCGGCGTTCGAGCTTCAGGGCGGTCAGGCCCAGGTTCTCGTACACGCGTGAGCGCTCAGGATACAGGGTATCGGCACTGGCCAGGCGAAACATCTGCTTGGCCTCGGCAAAACGCCCCTGAGCATAAAGGAAACTGCCGTAGTTGTTGCGAATTCGCGTGTCGCCAGCGCGGGCCTGCAACGCCTTGTGGAAGTGTGCTTCGGCCAGCGCCGGCTCACCTTCGGCCTGGAATACCAGCGCCAGGGCGGCGTGCGCATCGGCATCACGGCTATCCAGGGCCAGGGCCTTGCCCAGCGGCACCTTGGCCTGCTCGGTCAAACCCTGTTGCAAATACCCCAGGCCAAGCTGCACATAAGCCCGCCCCGCCTCCATCCTGCCCTGGCGGCTGGCCAGAGGATCGCCGGTGCCGCCCGACACACAGCCGGCCAGCAGCAAAAGCGCAAGGATCGACAGCGCGGCGCGCAGGCTCATGGGCAGTTTCCGGTCAGTGGCTGGCGGCGCTGTCTTGCAGCTCGACGTCCGCAGACAGCTGACGCACGGCAATGTAGCGCTCACTGCGGCGGGTGCGGTCGTTGACCTGGCCAACCAGCTGGCCACAGGCGGCATCGATATCGTCACCGCGGGTAGTACGGGTGGTGACGTTGAAACCACCGTGGTGCAGCAGGTCCTGGAAGCGACGAATGGCGTTGTTGCTCGGCCGCTCATAACCCGAATGCGGGAACGGGTTGAATGGGATCAGGTTGATCTTGCACGGTACGTCGCGCAGCAACTCGATCATTTGCGCAGCATGCTCAGGCTGGTCGTTGACGTCCTTGAGCAGGGTGTATTCAACCGTGAGCACCCGCTTGCCGCCCAGGGTGGACATGTAGCCCATGCACGATTCCAGCAGCACCGTCAGCGGGTACTTCTTGTTGATCGGCACCAGCTGGTTACGCAGCTCGTCGTTTGGTGCATGCAGCGACAGGGCCAGCGACACGTCGATGTGTTTGGCCAGTTCGTCGATCATCGGCACCACGCCCGAGGTGGACAGGGTGACGCGACGCTTGGAAATGCCATAGCCAAGGTCATCCATCATGATTTTCATGGCGGCGATGACGTTGTCGAAGTTCAGCAAGGGCTCGCCCATGCCCATCATCACCACGTTGGTAATCGCGCGGTCGACTTTGGCAGGAACGGTCCCGAAGGATTTGTTGGCAAGCCACACCTGGCCGATCACTTCGGCGGCGGTGAGGTTGCTGTTGAAGCCTTGCTTGCCGGTGGAGCAGAAACTGCAGTCCAGGGCACAGCCGGCTTGCGACGATACGCACAAGGTGCCGCGGTCGTCGGTAGGAATGTAGACGGTTTCGACGCAGCTGCCGGAGGCAACGCGGATCACCCACTTGCGGGTACCGTCGGCGGAAATGTCTTCACTGACCACTTCCGGTGGGCGAATCTCGGCAACGGCCTCGAGCTTTTCGCGCAAGACCTTGCCTACGTTGGTCATGGCCGCAAAGTCGGACACGCCAAAATGGTGAATCCATTTCATCACCTGGCCGGCACGGAAGCGTTTTTCCCCGATTGAGTCGAAGAATTGTTCCATTTCCGGCTGGGTCAGACCCAACAGGTTGATTTTGCCAGTAGATGTCGTCATGGATTCACCCTCACCCGTAAGCTTTCGCTTAGCGAGTGGTTACCTCGGTAGCAGCGAAGAAGTAAGCGATTTCGCGAGCAGCAGCAGCTTCGGAGTCGGAACCGTGAACGGCGTTGGCGTCGATCGACTCGGCGAAGTCAGCACGGATGGTGCCGGCAGCAGCTTCTTTAGGGTTGGTAGCGCCCATCAGCTCACGGTTCAGAGCGATGGCGTTTTCGCCTTCCAGAACCTGAACAACAACCGGGCCGGAAGTCATGAAGGCAACCAGGTCACCGAAGAAGCCGCGAGCGCTGTGCTCAGCGTAGAAGCCTTCGGCTTCGGCTTTGGACAGTTGCTTGATTTTCGAGGCAACGATTTTCAGGCCGGCTTCTTCGAAGCGGGTGGTGATCTTGCCGATGACGTTTTTGGCTACTGCGTCAGGCTTGATGATCGAGAAAGTACGTTGAACAGCCATGGAAAACTCCAGAATATGAGTGTTACGAAAAATTAAACCCGCGAATTATACGCGGGTTTCAGGGGATTGCCTAACCTGCACACGTCGCTTAGTCGGCTTCGTCAATCCAGGCAGCCTGGATTGCCTCAAGCACTTTCTCACCGCCGCGTGACGGATCGTCGCTGAATTCTGGCAAGGCCAGCACCCAGCGGTGCAGGTCGACAAAATTCACATAACGAGGATCGACCTCAGGCTTGCTTTCTGCAAGCTGGATTGCGATCTCAAGTACATCAACCCATTTCAGACTCATGTACAGGCCCTCAGTGCGGTGCTTCGGCAGCGTGGTTCAGCGAATACTTGGGGATCTCGATGGTCAGGTCTTCATCGGCGACCACCACCTGGCAGCCCAGGCGCGACTGCGCCTCCAGGCCCCAGGCCTTGTCCAGCATGTCCTCTTCCAGCTCGTCGGCTTCTTCAAGGGAATCGAAACCCTTGCGCACGATGCAGTGGCACGTGGTGCAGGCCTTGACGCCGCCGCAGGCGCTTTCCATCTCGATGTGATGGTCGTGGGCCAGTTCCAGGATGTTGGTCCCGGTCGGCACCTCCACGGTCAGCCCCTCCGGGCAGAACTTCTCATGCGGCAGGAATGTCACCAGCGGCATCGGTTACTCCTCGATCTCATTCAGGTTGCGCCCGGCCAGTGCGGCTTTGACCGTCGAATCAAGGCGACGGGCGGCAAATGCGTCGGTCACCTGCGACAGACGCTTGGTCTGTTGCTCGATGGCTGCGCCATCGGTGCCGGCCAGCAAATCACGTAGTTCTTGCATCTGGAACTCAATGGCGTCGCGCTCGTCGCTGCTGAGCAAGCGTTCGCCGTCGGCGTCCAGGGCGCCCTGTACCGCTTCGAGCAGGCGCTCGCCGTCCACCTGGTGCTCACGCAACTGGCGGGCATGCTTGTCGGAACCTGCGTGTTCGAACGAGTCCTTGAGCATGCGGGCGATTTCGCCGTCGGTCAGGCCGTAGGACGGCTTGACCTGGATGCTGGCTTCCACGCCCGAGCCCAGTTCGCGGGCGGCAACGCTGAGCAGGCCGTCGGCATCCACCTGGAAGGTGACGCGAATTTTCGCCGCACCGGCAACCATGGCCGGGATGCCACGCAGCTCGAAGCGTGCCAGCGAGCGGCAGTCGCTGATCAGCTCGCGCTCGCCCTGCAGCACGTGGATCATCATGGCCGACTGGCCATCTTTATAAGTGGTGAACTCTTGAGCACGCGCCACCGGAATGGTGGTGTTGCGCGGGATCACCTTTTCCATCAGCCCGCCCATGGTCTCAAGACCAAGCGACAGCGGAATGACATCAAGCAGCAGCAGTTCGCCCCCTTCGCGGCGGTTGCCGGCCAGGGTATCGGCCTGGATGGCAGCGCCAATGGCAACCACCTGGTCAGGGTCGATCGAGGTCATCGGGGTACGGCCAAACAGCGTACCCACGGCATCACGCACCCGCGGCACCCGGGTAGAACCGCCAACCATGACCACGGCACTGACGTCTTCAAGCTCAACGCCACTGTCGCGCACGGCGCGGCGGCAGGCCTTGAGACTGCGGGCAACCAATGGCTCGATCATGGCTTCGAAGGCAGTACGGCTCAGTTCGCCCTGCCAGGCGCCATGGCTGACGCTGACCACGTCGGCGTCTGTCAGGGCTTCCTTGGCTGCGCAGGCGGCTTGCAGCAATGCACGCTGGGTGGCCGGGTCCAGGTCGGACGACAGGCCAGCCTGCTCGATGATCCAGCCGGCAATGGCGTGGTCGAAGTCGTCACCGCCCAGGGCGGTATCGCCACCGGTGGCAAGCACTTCGAACACGCCAGCGGTCAGGCGCAGAATGGAGATATCGAAGGTACCGCCGCCCAGGTCATAAATGGCCACCACGCCCTCGGCGTTCTGGTCCAGGCCATAGGCAACGGCGGCTGCGGTCGGTTCGTTGAGCAGGCGCAGCACGTTCAGGCCAGCCAGGCGCGCAGCGTCCTTGGTGGCCTGGCGCTGGGCGTCGTCGAAATAGGCCGGCACGGTGATTACCGCGCCTACCAGCTCGCCACCCAGGGTCGCTTCGGCGCGTTCGCGCAGCACCTTGAGGATATCGGCAGACACTTCCACCGGGCTTTTTGGCCCCTGGACGGTGTCGATGAATGGCATGTGCGACTCACCACCCACAAAGCGGTATGGCAGTTGCTCACCCAGTTGCTTGACGTCCGCCAGGCCACGCCCCATCAGGCGCTTGACCGACAGCACGGTGTTCAACGGGTCGCTGGAGGCGGCATCACGCGCAGCCTGCCCCACTTCGATGCGCCCTTCGAGGTAGCGCACCGCGGACGGCAGAATGACGTTGCCCTGCGCGTCAGGCAGGGGCTCGCTACGGCCGCTGCGCAGTGCAGCGACCAGAGAGTTGGTGGTACCCAGGTCGATCCCCACCGCCAGGCGGCGCTGGTGCGGCTGAGGGCTTTGACCGGGTTCGGCAATCTGCAGTAGGGCCATGCTTATCTGAATACCTTAGGCGTCATCACGGGCGACACCGGGTTAATCGTCGAGGCGCTCTTCCAGTTGGCGCACTTCTTGGGCGAGCTTGTCGAGGAATTGCATGCGGCGCATCAGGCGCTCGGCCTTCTCGCGTTCGCCCGGGGCATCCCAGCAGGCGGCAAAGTCCTCGTTCAGTGTGTCCTGGGCAACCTTCAGGCGCTTCTTGAACACACCGACACCATCAAGGTCGGCTTCGTCCTGCAACTCTTCGAGCTCTTCACGCCACTGCATCTGCTGCAACAGGAAGTCCGGGTCGTGGACCGTGACTTCCTGGGGTACTTCATGGCCGCTGATGGCCAGCAGATAACGGGCGCGACGCGGCGCACTGCGCAGCGTCTGGTAGGCATCGTTGAGGGCTGCGGATTTTTCCAGCGCTACACGCTGCTCACGTTCGGAGGCGTCGGCAAAGCGGTCAGGATGGACTTCGCGGGCCAGCTCGCGGTAGCGAGTGGCCAGCTTGTCGAGGTCCAGGCGGAAGCTTGGCTGGAGGTCAAACAATGCGTAATGACAAGGAGTACCCACAGCCAGCCTCAAACGTTGAAGCTTTCGCCGCAGCCACACTCACCGCGCACGTTGGGGTTGTTGAACTTGAAGCCTTCGTTCAACCCTTCCTTGACGAAATCCAGTTCGGTGCCGTCGAGGTAGACCAGGCTCTTGGGATCGATGATCACCTTCACGCCGTGGTTCTCGAACACCGTGTCTTCGTCCGCCAGTTCGTCGACGAACTCCAGCACGTAGGCCAGGCCCGAGCAACCGGTGGTGCGCACGCCCAGGCGAATGCCCTCACCCTTGCCGCGCCCGTCGAGGGAGCGGCGAATGTGGTTGGCGGCGGCTTCTGTCATGCTGATAGCCATCAGGACTCCTTACCTTGCAACAGGCGACTTAGATCAAGCCTTTCTTCTGCTTGTAATCGCGTACGGCTGCCTTGATGGCATCCTCGGCGAGTACCGAGCAGTGGATCTTGACCGGCGGCAACGCCAGTTCTTCGGCCAGCTGGGTGTTCTTGATGGTTTCGGCTTCGTCCAGGGTCTTGCCCTTCATCCACTCGGTGGCGAGGGAGCTGGAAGCGATGGCCGAACCGCAGCCGTAGGTCTTGAACTTGGCGTCTTCGATAACGCCCTGCTCGTTGACCTTGATTTGCAGACGCATCACGTCACCGCACGCTGGGGCGCCGACCATGCCGGTACCGACATCCGGGTCCTCGGCATTCATCTTGCCGACGTTGCGTGGGTTTTCGTAGTGGTCGATGACCTTTTCGCTGTATGCCATGGTGCTATTCCTTCCTCATCAGGGGAGCCGCTCTTGCCGGCGACTGCTTAGTGGGCGGCCCACTCGATCTTGGAGATGTCGACGCCGTCTTTGTACATGTCCCACAGCGGCGACAGTTCACGCAGTTTGTTGACCGCTTCGCAGACTTTCTGCGCGGCGTAGTCGACTTCTTCTTCGCTGGTGAAGCGGCCGAAGGAGAAGCGGATCGAGCTGTGCGCCAGCTCGTCGTTGCGGCCCAGAGCGCGCAGTACGTACGACGGCTCGAGGGACGCGGAGGTGCAGGCCGAACCGGACGATACGGCGATGTCCTTCAGCGACATCAGCAGCGATTCGCCTTCGACGTAGTTGAAGCTCAGGTTCAGGTTGTGCGGTACGCGGGCAGTCTGGCTGCCGTTGACGTACAGCTCTTCAAGGTTGGAGACCTGCTTGAAGAAGCGGTCGCTCAGGGCCTTGATGCGCACGTTTTCCGCGGCCATTTCCTGCTTGGCAATGGCGAAGGCTTCGCCCATGCCGACGATCTGGTGGGTCGGCAGGGTGCCCGAACGCATGCCGCGCTCATGGCCACCGCCGTGAATGATGGCTTCCAGGCGCACGCGCGGCTTGCGGCTGACGTACAGCGCGCCGATGCCTTTCGGGCCGTAGACCTTGTGCGCCGAGAACGACATCAGGTCGACCTTCAGCTTCTGCACGTCGATTTCGACCTTGCCGGCCGACTGGGCGGCGTCAACGTGGAACAGCACGCCGCGCGAACGGGTCAGTTCACCGATGGCAGCGATATCGTTGATCGAGCCCACTTCGTTGTTAACGTGCATCAGCGAGACCAGGATGGTGTCGTCGCGCAGCACTGCTTCAACCATGGCCGGGGTGACGATGCCGTCTTCGCCTGGCTCAAGGTAGGTAACTTCGAAACCTTCACGCTCCAGCTGGCGAGCGGTATCCAGGACCGCCTTGTGCTCGATCTTGGAGGTGATGATGTGCTTGCCCTTGGTCTGATAGAAGTGCGCAACACCTTTCAGCGCGAGGTTGTCGGACTCGGTGGCACCGCTGGTCCAGACAATTTCACGCGGGTCGGCGTTGATCAGCTCGGCAACCTGGCGGCGACCGTTCTCGACCGCTTCTTCGGCTTTCCAGCCGAAAACGTGGGAGCGCGAAGCCGGGTTACCGAAGTTCCCGTCAACCAGCAGGCAGTCGGCCATCTTCTGGGCGACGCGTGGGTCAACCGGAGTGGTCGCGGAGTAATCGAGGTAGATCGGCAACTTCATTTGTCTCTCCTATCAGGCGGTGGCGTCGCTCATCGTCCCTGGGGGATCAATCGACGGCGGACGTCTCAATCTTGTCCAGCTGGGCAGTTCGGCCTGCGACACGACGCAGGTCCTGGCGCTGGGCGACTTCCTGCACCTCACGGCGCATAACGAGGTCGGCCAGGCTGATGCCGCTGAGGAATTCATGGATCTGCTGGCTGAGGTCGCACCACAGGTGGTGGGTCAGGCAGGTATCACCGGCATGGCAGTCCCCGAGGCCCTGGCAACGGGTAGCATCGACCGATTCGTTGACCGCATCGATGACCTGGGCCACCTGGATGGTTTCCATGCCGCGCGACAGCTGGTAACCACCGCCTGGACCACGCACGCTGGAAACCAGGCTGCTGCGGCGCAGCTTGGCGAACAGCTGTTCCAGATAAGAGAGGGAAATGCCCTGGCGCTCGGAAATGTCGGCCAAAGACACCGGCCCATGCTGCGCGTGCAACGCCAGGTCAAGCATGGCGGTCACGGCGTATCGGCCTTTGGTAGTCAGTCGCATGGCTATTGGGTACCACGGGAGTTTCGGGATGTGTACGAGTATGCGATTCCCGAGCATTTAAGTCAACTATTAGACCTACTGCTTTAGTCGGGTTTGCATCGGGGAGGCGGGCGCGATTGTAGCAGACGAGGGGCGTGAGCACACGCCCCGTATGTCACTATGATTTCAGTGCGGAGCAATCAATGCGACTGAGTGTCGCGCTGAGCCGCCTGGGCAACCTCGGTGAAATCGTCTTCAGGCAGGGCCGGCAGCTCCTTGGCGCAATAGTCGCTACCCATCTTGGTCAGGGCGCCACACATCCCCTCCAGCCGCTCGTCGACCGCTTGCAGGTGGTCGAGCATCTGGCCGATGGCACGCGCCACCGGGTCGGGCATGTCGCCGCTGACGCCATACGCATCGAAGCCGATCTTTTCGGCCATGGCCTTGCGCTTGGCCTCGACTTCATTGTCTTCGCTCTTGACGATGATCCGCCCAGGGATGCCCACCGCCGTCGCGCCGGCCGGAACGGCCTTGGTCACCACCGCGTTGGAGCCGATCTTGGCCCCGGCACCGACGGTGAACGGGCCCAGTACCTTGGCCCCCGCCCCTACCACCACGCCGTTTTCCAGGGTGGGGTGGCGCTTGCCCTTGTTCCAGCTGGTGCCACCCAGGGTCACGCCCTGGTAAAGGGTGACGTCGTCGCCGATTTCGGCGGTTTCGCCAATGACGATGCCCATGCCATGGTCAATGAAGAAGCGACGACCGATGGTGGCGCCGGGATGGATCTCGATGCCGGTCATCCAACGGCCAAAGTTGGACACCAGCCGGGCCAGCCACTTGAAATCGCGCTTCCACAGGGCATTGCCCAGGCGGTGCAGCCAGATGGCGTGCATGCCGGGGTAGCAGGTGAGTACCTCGAAGGCATTGCGCGCAGCCGGGTCACGGTGGAATACGCTTTGAATATCTTCACGCAGGCGTTCGAACATCTGTCAGTCCTTCCGTTTATGCGGCTCGCCCCGGACCACTTTCTGGGTCTCGGTGAGGATGCCGCGCAAAATGCTCATTTCCGAACGCTCGACCGCCACCCGCCCGTAGAGCCGGCGCAAGCGCGGCATCAAGTGCTTGGGCTTTTCAGGGTCGAGGAAGCCGATACCCACCAGGGTTTTTTCCAGGTGGTCGTAGAACAGCTCCATTTCGTCCATGGTCGCCAGCTCGCTGGCGTCAACCTTCTCGACTTTCGGCGCTTCACCGGCGGCCAGCCAGGCCATGCGTACCTCGTAGGCGAGCACCTGGACAGCGGCCGCCAGGTTCAGCGAGCTGAAGTCGGGGTTGGACGGAATGTGCACGTGGAAGTGACATCGCTGCAGTTCTTCGTTGGTCAGGCCAGCGTGTTCGCGCCCGAACACCAGGGCGATTTCTTCGCCACCATTGGCATGCTCCACCGCCTTGGCACCGCATTCACGCGGGCCGATCAACGGCCAGGGAATGCTGCGCTCGCGGGCACTGGTGCCCATCACCAGGTTGCAGCCGACCAGCGCCTGTTCAAGGCTGTCGACCACCAGGGCGTTGGCCAGCACATCGTCGGCGCCCGAGGCCCGGGCACTGGCATCCTCGGCGGGGAATTCTTTCGGCTGTACCAGCACCAGGCGCGACAAGCCCATGTTTTTCATGGCACGCGCAGCGCCGCCGATGTTGCCGGGGTGGCTGGTATTGACCAGAACAACACGAATATTTTGCAGCAAGGTGTTGTGCTCACAGATGCAGGAATCAGGGCCTTCGATCTTACAGAACCGACGGACGTAACGCCATGAAAGCAAATGTGACACTTCTGCCGCCAAAGTTTTCTGCTAGAATGGCCGGCTTTCTTCTTTAACATCTCCAGGTGACCCGCCCATGCAGCCTATGCTGAATATCGCCCTGCGCGCCGCTCGCAGCGCCAGTGAACTGATTTTCCGCTCCATCGAACGCCTGGATAGCATCAAGGTGGACGAGAAAGAGGCTAAGGACTACGTTTCCGAAGTTGATCGTGCCGCCGAGCAAAAAATCGTCGACGCGCTGCGCAAGGCCTACCCGAACCACTCCATCCAGGGCGAAGAAACCGGCCTGCACGCGGGTAGCGGCGAAGAAGGCAAGGATTACCTGTGGATCATCGACCCGCTGGACGGCACCACCAACTTCCTGCGTGGCATCCCGCACTTCGCCGTCAGCATCGCCTGCAAATACCGTGGTCGCCTTGAGCACGCCGTAGTGCTCGACCCGGTACGCCAGGAAGAATTCACCGCCAGCCGTGGCCGTGGCGCCCAGCTCAATGGCCGCCGCCTGCGCGTCAGCTCGCGCACCAGCCTGGAAGGCGCCCTGCTGGGCACCGGTTTCCCGTTCCGTGACGGCCAGATGGCTGACATGGACAACTACCTGGGCATGTTCCGCGCCCTGACTGGCCAGACCGCCGGCATCCGCCGCGCCGGCTCCGCCAGCCTGGACCTGGCCTACGTGGCCGCTGGCCGCTTCGACGCCTTCTGGGAGTCGGGCCTGTCCGAGTGGGACATGGCAGCCGGCGTGCTGCTGATCCAGGAAGCCGGTGGCCTGGTGAGCGACTTCAACGGTGGCCACGACTTCCTCGACAAGGGCCACATCGTTGCAGGCAACATCAAGTGCTTCAAGGCCGTGCTGACTGCTATCCAGCCGCACCTGCCAGAGAGCATGAAGCGCTAAGCGCGGATTGCCAGAACGCAAAAAAGCACCCTCGGGTGCTTTTTTTGTGCCTGACAGACTTGTACTACCTGTACTGGCCTCTTCGCGGGCTTGCCCGCTCCCACAGGGATGGCACTAACCTGAAGGACAGCGCTTCACCTGTGGGAGCGGGCAAGCCCGCGAAGAGGCCCGCTCAGGCAACATCAATCACTGGCCAGCTTCACTCAGGATCAGCTTGCCATTCTTGTCCAGCGGAATGGTCGACCCCGGCTCACGGTCCATCTTGACCTTGCCCACCTGGTTACCAATGGAATAGGTCACGTTGTAACCCACCACCTTCTCGCTGATGTCGTTGACCGTATTGCAGCGGGTTTGCGTGGTGGTGTAGGTATCACGCTGCTGCATGCCTTCCTGCACCTTGTTACCGGCATAACCGCCACCGACCGCACCGGCCACGGTGGCGATCTTCTTGCCGGTACCACCACCGATCTGGTTACCCAGCAGGCCGCCGGCAATGGCGCCTACCACGGTACCGGCAATCTGGTGCTGGTCCTTGACCGGTGCCTGGCGCGTCACGGCGACGTCCTTGCACACTTCACGCGGGGTTTTCACTTGCTGCTTGATCGGCTGCACGTCGGTGACCTGGGCGTACTCAGGCCCCTTGTTGACCAAGCTGTAGGTCGCGACAGCACCTCCGGCAGTCACACCGACAGCACCCAGTACCGCACCCACCAGCATTGATTTATTCACGTGAACCTCCTGATCGTACCAGCGGGCATAAACCCGCGCTTCTCCCAGCCTTGGAGCAAAAAAAAAGGCGCGAGTTCAATACTCGCGCCTTTCGCACCGCCAGGCGGTGATGGACTAGCCCTTACGGACGGTCATCCACACCTTCTGCCTTGGTCGGCGGGATCAGGTCTTCGCTGTTCAGGTTCAGCCAGATCAGTACCACGTTGGCGATGTAGATCGACGAGTAGGTACCGGCCATGACGCCGATGAACAGGGCCAGCGAGAAGCCGAACAGGTTGTCACCACCGAAGAACAGCAGCGCGGCAATGGCCAGCAAGGTCGAAACCGAGGTGGCGATGGTACGCAGCAGGGTCTGGGTGGTGGAAACGTTGATGTTCTCGATCAGCGAAGCCTTGCGCATGACGCGGAAGTTTTCACGTACCCGGTCGAACACGACGATGGTGTCGTTCAGCGAGTAACCGATGATCGCCAGCACCGCCGCCAATACCGTCAGGTCGAAGGTGATCTGGAAGAACGACAGGATACCCAGGGTAACCACCACGTCGTGGATCAGCGAGATGATCGCACCCACGGCGAACTTCCACTGGAAGCGGAAGGCCAGGTAGATAAGGATGCCGCCCAGGGCCAGGAGCATGCCCATGCCACCCTGGTCACGCAGCTCTTCACCTACCTGCGGGCCGACGAACTCGACACGCTTGAGCGTGGCGGGGTTGTCACCGCCCGCCTTCTGCAGCGCCGCAGCAACCTTGTTGCCCAGCTGCGGGTCATCACCCGGCATCCGCACCAGCAGGTCGGTGGTAGCGCCAAAGCTTTGCACCACGGCCTCGTGGAAGCCGGAGTCGACCAGCTCGGCACGTACCGCCTTGAGGTCGGCCGGGCGCTCGTAGGTCAGCTCGATCAGCGTACCGCCGGTGAAGTCCAGGCCGAAGTTCAGGCCTTTCTGCCACCAGCTGAACAGCGCCAGCACGGTGAGGAGCACGGTAATGGCGAACGCAACGTTGCGTACGCCCATGAAGTTGATGGTTTTCATCGCAGCTCCCTCAAACCCACAGCTTCTTGATGTCACGCCCGCCACAGGTCAGGTTGACCATTGCGCGGGTCACCATGACGGCGGTGAACATCGAGGTGAAAATCCCGAGGGACATGGTGACCGCAAAGCCCTTGACCGGGCCGGTACCCATGGCGAACAGGATGCCGCCGACCAGCAGGCTGGTCAGGTTGGCGTCGATGATCGCGGTATAGGCGCGGTTGAAACCTTCGTGGATGGCGCGCTGCACCGACATGCCGGCCTTCAGCTCTTCGCGAATACGCGAGAAGATCAGCACGTTGGCGTCCACCGCCATACCCATGGTCAACACGATACCGGCAATACCCGGCAGGGTCAGGGTGGCGCCCAGCAGCGACATCAATGCCAGCAGCAGCACCATGTTGCCCGCCAGGGCGATGGTGGCGATCACGCCGAAGCCCCGGTAGATGGCAATGATGAACAGCGAGACGAACAGCATGCCCCACAGCGACGCATCGATACCCTTGGTGATGTTGTCGGCACCCAGGCTTGGACCAATGGTACGTTCTTCAGCGAAGTACATCGGCGCCGCCAGACCACCGGCACGCAGCAGCAGGGCCAGCTCGGACGATTCACCCTGGCCGTTCAGGCCGGTGATGCGGAACTGGCTGCCCAGCGGCGACTGGATGGTCGCCAGGCTGATGATCTTCTTCTCTTCGACGAAGCTTTGTACGGCAACGTCCTTCTCGACGCCGTCGACGGTCTGCTTGACGTAGCGGGTGACCGGCTTCTGCTCGATGAAGATCACCGCCATGCTGCGGCCAACGTTGCTACGGGTAGCGCGGCTCATCAGCTCGCCACCGTGACCATCCAGACGGATGTTCACCTGTGGGCGGCCGTGCTCGTCAAAGCTGGCCTGGGCGTCGGTTACCTGGTCACCGGTGATGATCAGGCCACGCTCTACCGGGGCGGAGCGGCCGCCTTCGCGGAACTCGAACACCTCGGTAGTGGCTTTGGACGCGCCCGGCTCGGCACCGAAGCGGAACTCCAGGTTGGCGGTTTTACCCAGGATACGCTTGGCTTCGGCAGTGTCCTGCACGCCCGGCAGCTCGACCACGATGCGGTTGGCGCCCTGGCGCTGCACCAGCGGCTCGGCCACGCCCAGCTCGTTGACGCGGTTGCGCACGGTGGTGAGGTTCTGCTTGATCGAGTATTCGCGGATCTCGGCAACTTTTGCCTGGGTCAGCGCCAGACGCAGCACCGCAAGCTCGTTGCGCTCGGTGGTGGTCAGGTCGAAGTCATTGAAATTCTTGCGGATCAGGGCTCGTGCCTGTTCGCGGGTAGCATCGTCAGCGAAGCCCAGCATGATGCCGCCATCCTGCTGAGGCAGGCTGCGGTAGCGGACGCGCTCTTTGCGCAGCAAGGTCTTGACCTCGCCTTCGTAGACTTTCATGCGGGCCGTCATGGCCTTGTCCATGTCCACTTCCAGCAGGAAGTGCACACCACCGGACAGGTCCAGGCCCAGCTTCATCGGGCTTGCACCCAGGTTGCGCAGCCATTGCGGGGTAGTCTGGGCCAGGTTCAGGGCCACGACGTAATCATCGCCCAGTGCCTTGCGCACTACATCCTTGGCTGGCAGCTGGTCTTCCTGATTGGTCAGGCGGATCAGCCCGCTGCCCTTCTCACCCAGGCTTGCGCCCTTGACGGCAATCTTGGCATCGACCAGCGCCTTGCTGACGCGATCGAGGTCGGCCTGGTTCACCTGCAGCGCCGAGCTGGCACCGCTGATCTGCACCGCCGGGTCATCCGGGTAGAGGTTGGGAGCGGAATAAATGAAACCGACCACCAGTACCAGCACGATCAGTGCATATTTCCACAGAGGGTATTTGTTCAGCATCACGCCGCCCGTTCAAGACGCGGGGCGCGTTGCGCGCCCCGACTGGAAAATAAAACCGGTAACTCAGATAGCCTTGAGCGTACCTTTTGGCAGGGTTACCGCAATGGCGCCCTTCTGGAACTTCAGCTCGACAGTGTCGGACACTTCCAGTACCACGAAGTCATCGGAAACCTTGACGATCTTGCCGGCGATGCCGCCGTTGGTGACAACTTCGTCACCTTTCTGCAAGTTGCTCAGCAGGTTCTTCTGCTCTTTGGCACGCTTGGCCTGCGGGCGCCAGATCATCAGGTAGAAGATGACCAGGAAACCGACCAGGAAAATCCACTCGAAGCCGGTACCGGCTGGGCCGGCGGCAGGTGCTGCTGCGTCCGCGTATGCGGCGGGGATCAAGAAGCTCATTGGGCACTCCTAATGTAATTTTCTAATAATGTGTGCGAACAGTCAGTCCAGGGGCGGTACGGGAAGCCCGCGCCTGGCGTAGAAGGCGTCGACAAAGGCGGCCAATTTACCCTGTTGAATAGCCTCGCGTAAACCGGCCATCAAGCGCTGGTAATGGCGCAAGTTGTGGATGGTATTCAGCATGCTGCTCAGCATTTCGCCGCACTTGTCCAGGTGATGCAGATAGGCGCGGGAGAAGTTGGTGCAGGTGTAGCAGTCACAGGTCGGATCCAGCGGCGATTCATCGTGGCGATGGAACGCGTTGCGGATCTTGATCACCCCTGTATCGACGAACAGATGGCCGTTGCGCGCGTTACGCGTCGGCATCACGCAGTCGAACATGTCGACGCCGCGGCGCACACCCTCAACGAGATCTTCCGGTTTGCCTACCCCCATAAGGTAACGAGGTTTGTCAGCAGGCATCTGGCCCGGCAGGTAATCCAGCACCTTGATCATTTCGTGCTTGGGTTCGCCCACCGACAGGCCGCCGATGGCCAGGCCGTCAAAGCCGATGTTTTCCAGGCCTTCCAGCGAGCGCATGCGCAGGTCCTGGTACATGCCGCCCTGGACGATACCGAACAGCGCCGCGGTGTTGTCGGCGTGGGCGTTCTTCGAGCGCTGGGCCCAGCGCAGCGACAGCTCCATGGAGGTGCGCGCCACATCGTGCTCGGCCGGGTACGGGGTGCACTCGTCGAAGATCATTACCACGTCCGAGCCCAGGTCGCGCTGCACCTGCATCGACTCTTCCGGGCCCATGAACACTTTCGAGCCATCGACTGGCGAGGCGAAGGTCACGCCCTCTTCCTTGATCTTGCGCATGGCGCCCAGGCTGAACACCTGGAAGCCACCGGAGTCGGTGAGGATCGGGCCTTTCCACTGCATGAAGTCGTGCAGGCCGTTGTGCTTCTTGATCACCTCGGTGCCCGGGCGCAGCCACAGGTGGAAGGTGTTGCCCAGGATCATCTCGGCGCCAATGGCCTCGATATCGCGTGGCAGCATGCCCTTGACCGTGCCGTAGGTACCCACCGGCATGAATGCCGGGGTTTCCACGGTGCCACGTGGGAAGGTGATGCGGCCACGACGGGCCTTGCCGTCGGTGGCCAGCAGTTCGAAGGACATTCGACAGGTGCGACTCATGCTTGATCCTCGGGGCCACGTGGCGCCGGATTGCGGGTGATGAACATGGCATCACCGTAACTGAAGAAGCGGTACCCGTGCTCGACCGCCGCCGCGTAGGCGGCCATGGTCTCGGGGTAGCCGGCGAAGGCCGAGACCAGCATCAGCAGCGTGGACTCCGGCAGGTGGAAGTTGGTAACCAGGGCATCGACCACATGAAATGGCCGGCCTGGGTAGATGAAGATGTCGGTGTCGCCACTGAAAGCCTTGAGCACGCCATCGCGCGCCGCGCTTTCCAGCGAACGCACGCTGGTAGTGCCCACCGCGATCACCCGGCCACCACGGGCGCGGCAGGCCTCGATGGCATCGACCACATCCTGGCCCACTTCGAGCCACTCTTTATGCATGTGGTGGTCTTCGATCTTGTCGACCCGTACCGGCTGAAAGGTGCCAGCGCCCACGTGCAGGGTCACGAAGGCCCGCTCCACGCCCTTGGCGGCGATCTTTTCCAGCAGCGCCTCGTCGAAATGCAGGCCCGCCGTGGGCGCTGCAACCGCACCGGCACGCTGGGCGTACACGGTCTGGTAGCGCTCACGGTCGGCGCCTTCGTCCGGGCGGTCGATATAGGGCGGCAGCGGCATGTGGCCGACGCGGTCGAGCAGTGGCAGCACCTCTTCGGTGAAGCGCAGCTCGAACAGCGTGTCGTGGCGCGCGACCATTTCGGCCTCGCCACCGCCATCGATGAGGATGACCGCGCCTTCTTTCGGCGCCTTGCTGGCACGCACATGGGCCAGCACCCGGTGGCTGTCGAGCACGCGCTCGACCAGCACTTCCAGCTTGCCGCCGGAGGCTTTCTGGCCAAACAACCGCGCCGGGATCACCCGGGTGTTGTTGAACACCATCAGGTCGCCGGGGCGCAGGTGGTCGAGCAAGTCGGGGAATTGCCGGTGCGAAAGCGCGCCGGTCGGCCCATCGAGCACCAGCAGACGGCTGCCATGGCGCTCGGCCAACGGGTGGCGGGCGATCAGGGAATCAGGGAGTTCGAAGGAGAAATCGGCGACGCGCATGATGATGTTCGGTTCGGCAGGGCCGGGAAGTTTAGCCCAATGTGTGAAAATTGACCATGAAAGCCGATTGACCGACCAGCGGCACCTCTCTATACTGCGCGCCACTGCCCTGATGGCGGAATTGGTAGACGCGGCGGATTCAAAATCCGTTTTCGAAAGGAGTGGGAGTTCGAGTCTCCCTCGGGGCACCAAGATCCGGAAAAAACCGACCTTATGGTCGGTTTTTTTTCGCCTGCGTTTTCTCGCAGCGAGCCCCATGGCTGCCAGCGCCATGCGGCCCCTGTTGGACTTTAGCCACGAACACCGGCAAAGCCGGTGCCAACCACCGCGCTGGATTCTTCGCGGGCTCGCCCGCTCCCACAGGTATTGCGCAATCTTCAGGGTGTTGTCGCGCCTGTGAGAGCAACTGTCTTATTCAAAATCTTCAAGCTCGCGCAATCTCTGTGGGAGCGGGCAAGCCCGCGAACACCGGCAAAGCCGGTGCCATCCACCGCGTCGTCTGCTTCGCGGGCTCGCCCGCTCCCACAGCGAACCCGGCCAGCCGTTAGAAATCCGCCCGCAGGGTAACGGTGTAGTTGCGCGGATCCCCGTAATAGTTCGCCGCATACAGCCAACCAACGCTGGAGAAGTACTTCTTGTCGAACAGGTTGTTGCCGTTCAACGACACGCTGAAGTTCTTGTTGATCTGGTAAGCCACCCGGGCGTTCCAGATGGCATACCCCGCCTGCTCAATCTTGGCTATCCCGTCCGTACCACCAAAGTTGCCGTGGTAGTTGCGGCTCTGGATGTTGGCGCCAGCACCCACGGTCCAAGGTGCCAGTTCGCCAGGCAGGTTGTAGTCCGCCCAGAAGCGCAGCAGGTGCTTGGGCGTATAGGTGTTGAAGGTGCCGCCGGCCTGCGACTCGCCATCAGCCGGGTCGTTGCGGTACTCGGTGTGGGTGTAGGTGTAGCCGGCAAACAGTTGCAGGCGGTCCAGCACCTCGCCGCTGATCTCTGCGTCAAGGCCCTGGGTGCGCACCTTGCCACCGGCCACATAGCAGTTCTCACCACCGTTCACCCCGCACTCCGCGGCCTGGGCGCGGTTTTCCTGGTCGACCTGGAACAGCGCAAAGCTGGTATTCACACGGCCGTCAAACAGCTCACCTTTAAGGCCCATCTCATAGTTGGCGCCGTCGATGGGTTTGAGCGGCGCGTTGTCCACACTCAGTTCGGTTTGCGGCTTGAAGATATCGGCGTAGCTCACGTAGGCCGACCACTGGTCATTCAGCGCGTAGATCAGCCCGCCATAAGGCGTGAACTCGCCGCTTTCGCGCGAATGGGCCGGGGTTGGCGACACGCCGTTGAAACGGTGCAGTTCGTAATCATAGGTGTAATTGCTGGTGCGCCCACCCACTACCAGGGTCAAAGGGTCGGCCAGCTTGTAGCGCGTGACAGCGTACAACCCGTTTTGGCGAATCTTACCTTTGGAAGTGCCGGGGTAGGTGTTGGTAGTGCCATTGCCCAGCAGTTGGTCCTGGGTCGGACGCTGCGGCGAGACCGGGTCGTAGATGTTCATCGGCCCCAGGTTCAGGAAGCCGCCTTGCAAGTCGTCGGTCTTCAAGTCACTGGCGTTGGCGCCTACCACCACTTCGTGCTCCCGGCCAAAGGCGCGCCACTTGCCGGTCAGGTTGATGTCGGCGCCTTTGTTGATGTTCTCGAAGTCGTACATGTAGGCACGCGAGCGCATACCGTCGCCTGTGGCCGGGTCGACGGCACCTCGGCCGAAGCTGTAGAGGATGTAGTTGGTTTCGCGCATGTAGCTGCCGGAAGCCTTCAGGCGCCAGTCTTCGTTGAAGTCGTGGGTAACGTCGGCAAAATAGGTGGTCTGCTTGTTATCCCATTTGTTCCAGTCGGCACCGGTGTAGGTGGAACGGCTGACGTTCACGGCGCTGCCGTCCTTGTTGCGCGGCAGGCCACTGAAGAATGGCGTGGAATGCAGGTCTTCGACACTGGCACCCGCCGCCACCGTGGTGGCGGCGCCGAGGTCGTACTCAAGGATGCCGTAAAGCACGTTCTTGCGGCTTTCGGCGGTGTCGTAGAAGTAGTTCTGGTCTTCGTGACCGGCCACCACACGGCCACGCAGCGAACCATCGGCATTGAGCGGGGCGCCGGCATCGACAGTTTGACGATAGGTATCCCAGGAACCGGCACTGGCAGTAACGGACAAGAACGGGTCGGCTTTCGGCCGTTTGCGCACCAGGTTGATGGCAGCACCGGGGTTGCCGCTGCCCTGCAGCAGGCCGTTGGCACCCCGCAGGATTTCAACACGGTCGTACAACAGCGTGTCGGATGTAAAGCTGCTGCCGATGGCGTAGTACCGGCGGTCGAGTGGCACGCCGTCGTACTGGATGGTTTCCACCTCGAAACCACGGGAGTAGATGTACTTGCCGCCGGACGGGCTTTGCAAGGTGGTAATGCCCGTGGTCTTTTCCAGCACTTCATCCAGGGTATCGAGGCGCTGGTCGTCCATGGCCTTGCGCGTGACCACGCTGACCGACTGGGGGATGTCCTTCAGGCGGTGGGTGCCCTTGCCGATGGTGACGGCGCTGGCGGTGTAGCTGCCCGAGCCTTCGGTGGTTGCACTGTCCTGGATACCGTTGATGTTCAGCGGCTCGAGGTTCAGGGCCTCGCCACCAGAAGCGCCACCTAGCGGCAGGGGCTGCAGGCCATAGACGTTGTTGCCACGACGCACCGCTTGCAAGCCGGTCCCCGCCAGCAATTGCTGGAAACCTTCCTCGATAGCGTAGTGCCCCTGCAGCCCCGGGCTGGACATGCCACGGGTCAGCTCCGAGGTGTATTGCAGGGTAAACCCTCCCTCACTGGCGAAGCGAGCCAGCACCTGGGCCAGGCTGCCGGACGCGATGCTATAGGCTTGCGGCGCCTGCACGGGCGCGGCCAGGGCATGCACGCCGGCACCTTGCAAAGCGATGGCCAGTGCACTCAGGGCGAGCACACGTCGATAACCCGGCACGCGAGCCTTACCCATACGGAAATCGGTCGTGGCGACCGGTGAAGAAGAGCGGATCATTGAGAAATTGTCCCTTTATGTGTGGCAGTTCCACAGGTAAGGACTGATGAGTTGCGAAAACGGGCCAATTCTCATTAACGTTGTTTTACCGTGACCCAGTAGCGGGTGCGGTAATCCACTTGCACCGGCAACGTGGCGGATAGCGCAGCGAGGATGGCGTCGGTGTTTTCCAGCTGGAAGGCGCCACTGATCAGCAGTTGCCCGACTTCGGGCTGGCAACGCAGCCAGCCCGATCGATACCGCCCCAGCTCGCCGAGGAACTTGCGCAAAGGCATCTCGTCGACCACCAGCTGACCGCGGGTCCACTGGCTGTCCTGCTCACGTGAAGGGGCAACGGCGCCCTCCCCTTTGCCATCGAACGTCACTTGCTGGCCAGCGGCAAGGGTTTGCCGTGGCCCATGGTTTGGCGTAATCAGCACCGCGCCCTCAAACACGGCCAGCTGGGTCGCGCCTTCGCGCTGACGAACCAGAAAGCGCGTACCCAAGGCTTCCAGCAGCCCCTGCTCGCTGGTAACCCTCAGTGGCCGATGTCGGGGGCTGCTGCTGTCCGGCCCGCTTTCGATCAGGATCTCGCCACGGCGCAGGCTGATCAGGCGTTGCCGGGCATCGAAATCCACATCCACTTCGGTATCGGTATTCAGGTCGAGCAACGTGCCATCTGCCAGCGTTAGCTGTTTGTGCTGGCCAACACCGGTGGCGTAGGCGCCGTAAGGCACGATTTGGCGATATCCCACGTAGCCAAGCGGCGCGACGATAGCCAACGCCAGCATCTGCTTCATCAACTGCCGGCGTTCACGGTTCAAGGTGCCCATGGCCAGTTGCTGCGGCAACATGCCCAACCGGGCCTGAACCCGTAGTGCCTTCTGCCAGGCCCGCTCATGCTCGGGCGCCGCCGCGCGCCAGCGGCTACAGGCAGCGCGCTGGGCCGGGCTGACGGCCTCGTCGAGCATCAACATGTGCCAGTTGGCGGCTTGCCGAGCTACTTCCGGGGTGATGCGCAGTTGCTGGCTGGGCATCAGAAATCGTCTTCGAAGAGGATGCAGGCTTGCAGGGCGTTGGCCATGTGCCGCTTGACCGTGCGCTCGCCAATGCCCAGACGGCGCGCTACCTCGATGTAGGTCAGGCCCTCCAGTTGCACCAGCAGGAACACCGAGCGCACCACCGGCTTGAAGGTGTCGAGCAGTGCGTCCAGCTGCTGCAGGGTTTCGCGCATTTCCCACTGGTCTTCGGCGGACAGCGCGAACAACTCAGGCAATTGCGCGAGCATTTCCAGATAGGCACGCTCCAGTGACTGGCGGCGGAAATGGTCATGGACCAGGCGCCGGCTGACCGTTGCCAGGTAGGCACGGGGGCGTTGCAGGCTGAAGCTCGCGCCAGCTTTCTGCTGGGCCTGTAGTATCCGCAGGAAGGTGTCCTGTGCCAGGTCGGCAGCTTGCGCCGAGCAGCCCAGCCGGCGGTACAGCCACTGCTTGAGCCATCCATTGTGCTCGGCATAGACCTGACTCAGATCGTCGTTAATCACGGGGCATCCCTCCGGGCGAGGATGGCACCTTAGATGATAACGATTATCAGATCAATTATTCCTGTACGGGCTCTACCTCCAGTCATCGCGACTCGATGGGCCCACGGCTCTATCCCGATCGAAGCCTTAGTCACCTCAAGACCAATAACAGATACGCTGATTTACGTATTTCTACATACTCAAAATGCTACTACTTCAACCTCATCGAGATGCTCCTCAAAGTAAGATGCCACTTTAGCTGACGCATCAGGTAAAAATATGGTTATTTTCTTACCTAACTTCCGCTTCATCTTGATAATTTCTTGCGCCCACGGGACATCACTGTAAGTCACATGTTTTGGGGCCACTACGTACAGCCTGTTGCACTTTAACAAATTTTCGTCACCCAAATCGTCCTCCATCAGCTTCATCCAAAGTTCGAATCTGGGAAGATCAATAACACAAGGATTGTACTCAGCCAATTCAGACGAATTATTTGCGAAAGGAATATAAATTGTATTTATTCCTCTATCATCATGGCATGCACTGATAGCATTCACTCTCAGCACGTCAAGTAACGCACGATAAGCTTCGCCTCCTCCGCGCCCCGCCCCAGGCGTGGCTAAAACTTCCCAATCGAATGGTTCTGAGGAATACAAAATCTTAACTGAGCCTTTGCCGAACGCAACATCTACTTCAGTAGAAACAGTGTGATCAAAAACATTTCTAACACACTCTATTAAAAAGTCCTTCAAAGCATCATATGTAGGCTTTCCCCATATTGCCTTGACGCAACAATCTGAAATGGCATCCGCGATTAACTCCCTATACTCAGCCCCTCTCTCAAGGCGTAGTGTACTAGGCGCCATACCAATAGCGAACAATTGACTACTTCCGTCAAGCTCAACGCCTTGAAAAAATTGCCTGATTTCGGCTTTTTTTTCCGCTATCCTTTTCCATATTTTCAGTTGCTCAACGGTGTACTTCACTTCATCACAGTCGATCAATCTGCCGTGGGTGGCGCAGCACCAAATCCCATTCTCAATAGATGAACGCTGCTCGGAAGTCTGTTCTGGGTCATACCTCCTCGCACCTCTACCAGAGGATGCCGAGCAGATGTGCGCCGCTGTGCCAGTATTGGCTGAGGCAGACGAACTTTCTTCACTAGGACCACTGGTAGCGAGCCCGCACCCTGGCATTGAGCAAACATTTCCGGCTCTAGCAGCAAGTCTACGCTTTGTATCTTCAGAGAAATCGTCTCTTGCCATTAAATGATCCTTCGCAAAATAGCTTTGCCTAGTTTAACCGCCACATTTGAGCTTACCTCCAGAGCAAGCTCGCAATCACAAATCCATAAACTCGACACCTTCATGAAATCAACTCTAGCAGGGTCGTCCGGCACCGATCCAGTCACTGACCTGCTTCATGCTCAGCCGATACCGGGCACAATTATGGAGCGCGAGAGCATCCAGCTCCGCTCGCAGGAGAGGCTCGAATCGCAACTTCTCCTGATCCGACAACAGCAGTTCAGCCACAACCTCCCCCGCACACCGCTTTTCGCGCACAACGGCACCAATAGCCTCGTTCAGTGCTTCTCGGTATTGCAAGCGAACCGGGTCAGGAACACCCATGGCCTCAAGCATCACCCCATACTTGCTGATGGATCGTCGATAAACCCAGACGAACAGATCCACTGCCATGGCCATATTGCGTTGCTCATAAACTCCCATCATGGCTAACGCATAGTCCTCCATCGGCACATCCAGGAATGACAGCGGCGCGCAGTTGTAGAGCATCAAGGGGATGTTCGCAGCCAACCGACTTGTACGTTTGTTGCCATCCTCAAAGGGTTGCAAATACGCGAGGTTAACCCATAAAAAGAAGGCTGCCTCGACAGGGCTCTTGATCCTCCGGGCCTTGTCGAGAATCTCCTCGAACATCTCTTCCAGCAGCGAGGGAAGCTGGGTGGGAAAGTAAGTGGTGCCACTGATATTGACCACTGTCTGGCGTATACTGCCCAAGGCACAGCTGTCCGCCAGCAGATCCTGCATCAGAAGGGAATGCAGGTTACGAACTACCGCTGCATTCAGGCCGTATTCCGGGACAGCATCAACCATGAACTCGATGGCCGCCTTGTGGTTCAGCAGCATGACTGCATCCAGGTCGCCATCAGTAACACCGTTCTTGAACAGCAGCTCGGTGTCGAGCAGGCTGTAGCGGTTACCTTCCAGCCGTGAAGATGACCAGGAGAGATCAATCAGCAAAGGTTCCAGTACCTTGCGCGCGTAGGTGCCTGCCGGCTGTTGCCCTTTCATTCGGCCCTCAACCTCAAGCACGGCGGCAAGCTCACTCGGAAGCCAGACAGTTTGATTGGGAAGGTAGCTGTCAACGAGGCTTCGCTGATAGGTGACTATCTCTCGCATCGCAAGCGGTTGAAGCAGGGACGCTCGAAGAGAGCAACTCTCTGGCGACCAAAGAAAGCCCGTCTGCACAACATCCGGGAAAGATTGGGATGGGGGCGAGACAAGCCGGTAACGGGCAGTCCTTCCCTCTCTTTGCCTTTCAATCTCGCCAGCCCCCAACAGTACATCCAGATGCCGCTTGACTGTTGACCAACTGACGCTCAAGCGCTCTGCAAGCTCTCGTGAACTGAGGGTCTGTCCATTCGTCAGGGCTAGCAAGATCTTGCTCGTCAACATTATGAGGTCTCCGCACACAGCTCAATATAGCTCAATATAGCTCAATATAGCTCAATATAGCTCAATACAGCCCAACACAGCTCATTCTTGCCAGAACAGCCACTCGCTTTTTTCCCAAATTGGCGCCGCGCCATTGACCTCAGGGCCTGCAGCCATACCCGCATTCTATTGGCCGCCCACCTGACTAGCACTTAAGCTGTCATTCATCGGATATATGCCGAAAGTATTGATACCTTAATGGCACTTAGCCATAGTTGCGCTCACTTCCCACCACGCCCTGTGTGACCCATGAAAACAATCGCGCCCTGCATGGCGGCAATGATGCTGCTCAGTGGGTGCAATGGAGTGCCAACCTCGTACGTTTCCGATCCCGTCTACAGCCAGGCTTTCGTGGTCACCTCCGGTGCCCCGTTGCCGATGTTGCTGATGGCCAGTGCCATCCAGTGGAACGAGGATTACGCGGTAACCGCCAAACACACCCCCTTCCTGCGCAACGTGGTCCACGAGGGCCTCGGTGACGTGGTGTTCTTCAAGCACAAGGCCAGCAGCGTGCCGCTCTGGCGCCAGTATGTGCCTGGCGAGGCGGTGACAGCGGTGGGTTTCAACAGCTTCATGATGCCGATGCAGGGCAAGGGCCATGCAATGCCATCACTGGTAAGGCTTGAGGGCACGCCAGGCAGCGTCTTCTACTCGGTGCACGACGGCCCGATCACCAAAGGCATGTCGGGTGGGCCAGTGTTCGCCGATGACGGCAAGGTGCTCGGGATCAACGTCGCCATCATTCCTACGAGCGAAATCGATGCCGGCAAGCGCCCGGATCTGGCTGGCAAGGAGCGCATCAGCGTGTTCATGTCGTTCAACGAGATCGACAAGGAATGGCGGCGCTTTCAGTACCTGACGGCAAACAAGGGCAAGCCTCAGGCACCGGCTGCGGTCAAAGGCTACGTGGCGGTTGCCGCCAAGCGGTGAGGCCGGCCGGGTCGCGCTTGTGGATGGAAAGCGGCTTATGATGTGAGGCTGATGGCCCTTTCGCGGGCAAGCCCGCTCCCACAGGACCTGCACAGGCTTCGAGACCTGTGCAGTACCTGTGGGAGCGGGCTTGCCCGCGAAGAGGCCCTGACAGCCAGCGCAAGAAGGACCTGCCATGCACCTGACCCACCGCCCCGTCCAGCCCGACGACATCCCCGCCATCTGCAGCTTCCCGCAAAGCCCGGACGAACTGTTCTACATGTTCCCCAAAGCCACTTACCCCCTCACCCCGGCCCAGTTGAGCGATGCCATCGCCCAGCGCAGTGGGTCCACGGTGGTGGAAGGCAACGGCAAGATCCTGGCCTTCGCCAATTTCTACAAAGCCGAACACGGCGGCGTGTGCGCCCTGGGTAATGTGGTAGTGGTGCCCAGCGTGCGCGGCCTTGGGGTAGCGCGCTACCTGGTTAGCGCCATGATAGAACTTGCCCGCCAGCAATATGCAGCCACAGAAATGTGGGTGTCATGCTTCAATCACAACACTGCGGGGTTGCTGCTTTATCCACAACTGGGCTTTGTGCCGTTCGGCATCGAGGAACGGCAGGCCTGGAATGGCACGCGGGTGGCGCTGGTGCAGATGAGGCAGGTGTTCAGCTAACGGGGCACGGCATGCGGCTGAACGAGAAGGTCGACACCCAAGGCTCGAATGACTTTCAAGACAGTGTCAAACCGCGGCTTTGCGCCAGGGCTCAGAGCCTTGTAAAGGCTTTCTCTCCCCAAGCCGCTTTCAGCAGCGATCTGGGTCATCCCTCGTGCACGCGCGATATGTCCCAATGCTCGAATGATTTCCTCGGTATCACCATCTGATAGCACCTGGCTAAGGTACTCACTGATCGCCTCATCACTGTTCAACAGCGCTGCAATATCAAACGGAATCAGTTTTTCGCTCATTTCATCTCCTTCAGCAGCTTTCGGGCCTTGAGAATATCGGCAGCTTGGGTGGACTTGTCGCCGCCAACCAGCAACACAACCAGCCTGTTTCCCTTTTGCGTGAAATAGACACGATACCCGGCTGCCACATCGACCCGCAGCTCACCAATACCGCCTCCAAGCCATTTGAAGTCACCTAGATTGCCCATCGCCGCTCGCTCCAGTCTGCGACCAATCGCAAGCTGAGCCCTTAAATCTCTCAAGCTGGACAGCCAAGCTGCAAAACTCTCCGTCTGTTCTACGAGAAACACCAAGCGCTCACCCAATCGTATCCGTACGGATACACATTTTTCAAGTATTGAAGTGTTCAACTCTGTCGCCCCTCATCCGTGATGGGAATTCAGGCACTTCTCATAACCAGGTCAGACTTTTCTCTTCACATCAGCTCCTAAATCCCTTGCAACATTCGGCACCCGAACCTTCGACGCCCCTCGGCGTCCGATCCTGCATCCCCTGCATTCCGAGGTACCCCGCGTGAAAGACATCATCACCCGCAAGTACCGCCTGGTCGTAAAGACCATCGGCTACATCGGCTGGTCGCTGTTCTGGCTGCTGATCTGGGATGTGCTGGTCACCATCGACTTCATGCTGTTCTTCAACAGCAAGTTCACCTTGCCGCTGATCCCGTTGACCTTGCTGGGCTCGGCGCTGGTGGTGCTGGTGAGTTTTCGCAACAGCAGCGCCTACAACCGCTGGTGGGAGGCGCGTACCTTGTGGGGGGCGCTGGTGAACGGGTCGCGCAGTTTTGCGCGGCAGACGCTGACCCTGATCGATGACCCTGACGACGGCCTGAACCCGGTCAAGGCCACGCTGTTGCGCAGGCATATCGCCTATGTGAACTGCCTGGCGGCTCACTTGAAGGGTGAAAGCTGCCCGGATGAACTGATGGCCTTCATACCGCCGGCCGAGTTTGAACGGCGTAACCGCTCGAACAACTTCGCCAATGACATTCTCGGCGGTTCGGCGGCCCTGTTGGCGCGGGAATACCAGGCCGGGCGGCTGGACAGCATTCGCCTGGCACGACTGGAGTCGACATTGGTCGACCTGTCCAATGCCCAGGGCGGCATGGAGCGGATTGCCAATACGCCGCTGCCCTACCCTTATGTGTATTTTCCGCGGCTGTTCATCACCCTGTTCTGTTTGATTGTGCCAGTGGGGCTGGTGGAGTCGCTGGGCTGGTTCACGCCGCTGGCTTCGACGGTGGTGGGGTTCATGTTGCTGGCCATCGAGCGGATTGGCACGGATTTGCAGAGCCCGTTCCGGTTCAGTGAGCACCAGATCCAGATGGACAGCATTTGCGAGACGATCGAGCGCAACCTGGAGTCGATGCAGCGGGAGGCGCAGTGTGCCGAGGTGGCGGGAGCCTGAAAGAACTTGGGGCTGCTTTGCAGCCCATCGCGACACAAGGCCGCTCCTATGTATGGACTCGCCCACACTGTCTAATTGCTTTTGAACATAGGAACCCGGTTGCATCTATGTATC